>JAQUHN010000002.1 GCA_028683555.1 Geobacteraceae bacterium
ATGTGCTTCATTGCGGAGATGGACGAGTCATACCTTGGTGCGCTCACCGAATATGCCTCCGGTTTTCTTGCGCGCGAGAGTGCGGAAGGGTCCGACCCGGGCCTTTGCATCGCCGTGGCTGAACGACTTCCGCAGACGGATGTTCTGATTGATTTCGGTTACCGTGCAAAACGAACCGTCATCGAGATGCAGGAGGCGTATGGACTGGCAACTGCGGCCGGAGTCCATCTCTCGAGCCACGGTGGGACCGGTCAGGGGGTTATCGGCGCTCTGGCGGGAGTTGGTCTGCGGCTTGGCGGGAACGACGGCAGGATGCGGGGAACTCTTGCTATTTCCTCGATGGATGGAGTCGCTACGGTGAAAGATATTTTGACTCATCCCGAAGTGGATGTGGTGCGGACCTTGGAAGGGGCCTGTCTGGCCCCGGAAGACCAGGTGCGGTTTGTCGACAAGGTGAAGACGGTGCTTCTGGGGGGAAAGCTGGTTTTGCTGGTCATGCCTGATGATACCGGCACGAGCGGGGCCGGGTGGAAAAACTGTACCAGGCAGCAACTGAAAAAATATTAGGCGTACAGTGGGTAGGGCGTATACCCCTAACCCCAGGCGACAACTTGTTGGTGAAAGCCCCCCTGGTTATGGGGGGCTTTTTCTGTTTGCACTGATGCAGACCGGTTCGTCTTGTTGCGCAGCTGGTCAGTGGCGGACAATAATCCAAGCCCCGAGAATGAGAAGGACAGCTCCCAGGGAGCGTTTCAGGTCGATCTGCATTCCGCCGAAACCGAACATGCCGAAGTGGTCGAGAACAAGGGCGGTGAGCAACTGCGCCGAGATGGCGACGGCCATTGTCGCCGCGGTTCCAATCCTTGGTACGGCGAGGATGGTGGCGGAAACGAAGAAAGCGCCGAGCACTCCCCCCGACCATTCCCACCAGGCCGTCCCGTGCAGTCCCTTCCAGGTGGCTTTTCCCGACAGCAATAGAGCAAGGGCGAGGGTGCCGGTGCCAACGGCGAATGAAATGCAGGCGCTTTCCAGAAATCCGGCCTTTTGCGCAAGTCGCGCATTGATAGAAGGCTGGAGTGCTACTGCCGCGCCGGCGCAGATCATGGTGATGATCGGAAACAGGTTGGTCATCGAAGGCGGCTCCTTTCAGGATCCAAGTATAGCCTATCTTGCTCCTCTATTCAAAAGGTCGCCGAATTTTCGAAGAAGGCTGTCGGGCTGATATTGTTTTGGAACAGTGACGGTACCGCCTTTCGTGACCGGGACGGCTATGGCGCCGAGCGGGGTTCCAAGATTGAGGTTGGCATGTAATTGATAGGGGATTTCTTTCAACCCCGGGTTGTGTTTGATTATTTCGAGAATATCGGCGTAAGAAACCCTGACCGGAATAAGCATGTCTGTCGATGTTTTGCCGTAAAAGGACAGGCTGTCCTTCGATTCTCCCCGTGCCAGGGGGAGCGTCATCAGCCGTACTTCATAGGAGTAGCCTTGCAAAGGCAGGTCGAAGGTGTTGGGATTTGTTACGTCCAGCAGAAAGTTGAGAGATATTCCGTCTCCGTTGAGGCCGGCAAATCTGACATCCTTGAGTGCCACCGTCGGTTTTTGTACTGCCATGCTACATGCCGTCAGGAAGAGCAGCGATAGAAATAACAGTTTTTTCATGGGTCTGTCTCCGAATTTTATTAAATTTGAACTGTTTTCCGTTCTTTGCCCGGTGACCGGTCGGCAGATCGGGCAATAAAAAAGCAGATCCCTTGCGGGATCTGCACAGTGCATTGTTTGCTAGACTTTCCCCGGGTCCAGGTTGTTAAGAAGGGCGCAGGAAAAGGTTTGAGGCGTTTTCAGCCATCATCGGCGGATACTTCATCATTTCCCGTAGGATTTCCTGTCTGTAGCGTATCCGTTTCTTTTCATAGGCATCAGCCTGGGGACCTACTCCGCAATAGAGTTTCTTTGCTTTTTTGAGGTTTCCCCGGGCCATCTTTATCTTGGTGAGAAGCTCGCGAACCGCGGCGTCAGCACACTTGTCATCGATAACCATGTCCTCGGGATTGTAGCCGTGGCTTCTTGCCCGGCTTGGCATTAATTGCCAGACACCCATGGCCCCCCGGTTTGATACTGCTTTTGCGGAGAGTCTGTAGGTGCCGGTTTCCGCCAAGGCGATTTCAGCGATGTCCATGGGCATCAAGGGTGTGTCGAGTGTTTTCTGGTAACAAAGCACGCCCAGCCTGCGGGCTCTCTGCGGGGTTGTTCTCTTGGCGAATGTCGCAATAATTGCTGGAAGCTGCCTTCTTCGCTCTTCCAGGTTTGCCCCTTTTTCAAATACTCGACGGATTTCCTTGTCCAGATCGGAATGCGCCAGCATGACGGATGACTGGGGTTGGCGAATCTGTGACTGGTCACATGACATGGTGGATAGTGCAACCGCTGCGAACAAAATAATGTTTTTCTTCATAATTGGGTGGGTTTTCGGTTTTTTCAGGTTGTTGCCGGACCAACGAAAGCTACTTTTCGTTGTGGAATGTTTCCCTGTTTTCCGGCGTGAATCTCCTTTCGATTTTTTCCGCGTTGGTGGCGGCCTGTTTGAGTGGTGCTGGTCGTTGGGTAAAAGTATCCTGTCCAGGGTTTTGCCCTTGCGAGTTCTCAGATGGATCGGCAATGGTTGTTGGACTGTGGGGTGTGTACGAAGGGGCGAAAAAAGATGCCGGTGTCCAGAGAGCCGCTGGTCTGTCAGGCAGGATCATGTCTCTGCCGGGGGATTCAGTGGACTCCGAATGGTGATGTCTCACCATCTATGCCGCCGGTGCCATGGAGAAAAACTCGCGATGGGTTATTTTGAAAGTATTCCACAATAAACCATGTGCCGTGACAATGTCAAGTGCGGAGCACGCCTGATTTGCCGGGCATGGCGTAACATGCTGAAATGGCGGGTCAAAAAAAGTCAAAAATGAGAGGGCTCGCTCAGTGATGCATTGTAAGGGTCAGCCATATTGCTGACAGGGCAAAGATGAAATTTGCTGCCCAGGCTGAAACCAGGGGCGGCAGGATCCCCGTTTCCCCGAAAGAAATGAGGATGGCATTGATGATGAAATAGGCGAAGCCGATGCCGATACTGAGGCCGATGCCCAGTGCAATACCGCTGGAACGTCCCCCGCGCAGGGAGAACGGGATGCCGACAAATGCCATGATCAGGCAGGCAAAAGGCATGGAAATCTTGGCAAACATCTGTGCCTGGTACCGCGTCGCATCATAGCCTGCTTCGCGCAATTTTTCCGTATAACGCTTCAGTTTGAAAAAACCCATGTCATCGGCATATTTGTCCCATACCTTCAAATCATTGATTTTAAGGTTTAAAGAGATCGGCAGGGTGTCGATTTTCCTGGTTTCGGCAATCTTGCCGTTGGTGATGACTCTTTCCACGACATTATTCAATGTCCAGTATTGCCCGTTCCAGATTCCTTCCTCCGCCTCCAGCCTCTTGGCTGGTTGCATCTGATCGGTTGTCTGCCAGAGCGTTACCCCTTTCAGGGTCCGTGTCGTTGGAATAAAGAGTCGGGCCTGCAGGATATAGTTTTCATCCCGGTACCAGATATTGTTGAGGCGGAAAAAGGTGCTCGGATTTTTTCCTTGAATCAACACTTCCTCAACATATTTCAATTTCTGGGAGGTGTTCGGAATAATGGTTTCGTTGGAAAAAAAAGTGAACAGACTCAGGCTCAAAGCGATGACAAGCAGCGGTTTCGCAATCCGTTTCAGGCTGATACCACAGCTTTGCATTGCGATAATTTCGCTCGAGCGTGACAGGATGCCCAGCGTCAGCAGGGTTGACATGAGAACGGCCAGCGGCATGACCTGGTTGACGATTGCCGGTATTTTGCACAAAAAGTAAAGCAGGATGAACTGTGGTTTGCCGTGCGCTTGGGAAAAGCGGCTGATCTTTTCCAGAAAATCGATAACCAGGTAAATTGCGACGAAGGAACCCACGGTCAGCCCGAGAAGTTTCAGGTACGTGGCGGTGATATAGCGGCTGAGTACGGTCATCTGGTTTTCCTCCAGGCGCTGAACCTGGCGTGTGCCCATGCCACGAGACGCGTCGGCAGGTCGAATATTTTCATTCTCTGTTCCGATGCGGTGGTTTTGAAAAAGTAGACGCCCAGGGTAATAAACAGGAGGTTGGGCAGCCACATGGCAAGTACCGGGGGAACGATGGCTTTCTGGCCCAGGGTTTTTCCGACTGAAAGCGCGATATAATAAAGCAGCAGGACTGCAAGGCAGAGCGAAAAACCGGAAGATTTTCCGGAACGCCTGTTTTGCAGGCCGAGGGGGACCCCGACGAGAGCAAAGACAAAGCAGGCAAACGGGAAAGCCAGGCGGCGATGGAACTCCAGGTGGAGGTTGCGTATGATGCTGGGATCGAACCCGGTAAGTTTCATTGCGTATCGCAGTTCCTTGAACGTCATGTCAAGTTCGTTCGCGGTTGGTACTATTTTATACGTCTGGTTGAAGTTGACGCTCAGGTCGTAGCTGTCGAATTCCATCAGCTGATAATCGGACTTTCCCCGTAAGCGGTGAACACCGCCATCAATAAGACGGAGGCGAAGGGTTTTTCTGTCCGGGTCGGTCATGATCATGCCGCTGCGGGCAAAGATGGTTGAGGGCTCCTCCGCATCTCTTTCATCGTAAATAAGGACCCCGGAAATGTGATGGTTCGCTTCATCGTAACGGGAGACATACAGTACCAGACCGGGGAAATCATCGTTGAAAACCCGGTCCTTGAGGCTTATGTTCACCCTCACGTTGATAACGTCGTAGAGCAGGGTTTTGAATGCGGTATTGCCCCATGGCAGCGCGTATACGGTGATGATTGTTGTGGCGGTATAGGCAAGAAAGGCAAAAACAATTACCGGTGGAAGGATACCGTAGAGGCTTATCCCGCCGGATTTCAGGGCGGTAATTTCGTTATCTGCGGATAATCTTCCGAACGCGAGCAGCAGCGCCAGCAGGAATGACATGGGAATCGTAATGAACGAGAAGGAGGGCAGCATATAGAGCAGCAGCCGGACCACGTCGGCAACCGGTACGCCTTTCGCGATTACCATGTCGGCAAGGTTCATGAACCGCCCCATGAGCAATACGAATGTGAAAACGGCGAAACCGAGGAAAAAAGGAATGGTGATTTCTTTGAAAATATAGAGGTGCAGAGTTTTCTTCATGGCAGCGGGCATGATACATGAGCATAGCTAAAATAGCAACCGTTGCGGGTGTTTCCATGTGCTGCCGGCTCTGTAACCCATTCCTCGCCGAGGTGGTTGCCAAGGGATGATATGAAAAATTGCCTTGCCAAATTATGCTGATATATGGTATACAGATTCGCTATTTAACCACACACGCGTCCCTATGCTTCGGGGGTGTCCGCATGGTGCGGATTCCGGAGATGTCAGGGGTGCGGAGGGCAAACCAAAGGAGAGAATCATGTCGAACATTACCATGAAAGAGTTGTTGGAGGCCGGTGTCCATTTCGGTCATCAGACCAGACGTTGGAACCCGAAGATGAAACCGTATATCTTCGGCGCGAGAAATGGCATTTATATCATCGACCTGCAGAAAACGGTACGTCTTTTCAAGAACGCTTATAATTTTGTCAGGGAAACCGCGCAAGCCGGCGAGAGCATCCTCTTTGTCGGCACCAAGAAGCAGGCCCAGGATTCCGTTGCCGAAGAGGCCCAACGCTGCAATATGTTTTACGTGAATCAGCGCTGGCTCGGAGGCATGTTGACCAACTTTGCCACCGTTCGCCAGAGTATCGATCGACTGAAGCGGCTTGACGCAATGTTTGCCGACGGCTCCATTGAGAGCTATACCAAAAAAGAAATCCTCACTCTGGAAAAGCAGCGTCAAAAGCTTGAAAAATCACTTGGCGGAATCAAGGGCATGAATAAGCTTCCGGGCGCCATCTTCGTCGTTGATCCGAAAAATGAGGCAATAGCTGTTTGCGAAGCGAAAAAACTGGGTATTCCGGTTGTTTCCGTTGTCGATACCAACTGTGATCCTGACCCCATTGACTATATCATTCCGGGAAATGACGATGCGATCCGTGCCATTCGTCTTCTTGCCAGCAAAATGGCAAGTGCCGTCATCGAGGGCGCGCAAGCCAGGGCGATCGAACTGCAGACTGACGCCGAGGGCGATGTTCAGGTCGAGGAAGCCGCTGCCGAACCGCAGGTTGAAGCAGTTCCCGCAGAGGCTGCGCCTGTCGAGGCTGGCGAATAAATCGGCTGCTGCATTCCATCCGGTCCTGACGTCCGTGTCGCGGATGAGATGCCGATCCGGATCAGATTATATTTTTACAACGTAAACACGGCAGGGAGTTTTTTTCCGTGCCGGTGGAGGGAGGATACACGTGTCTATTACAGCTGCACAGGTAAGCGAATTGAGGAAAGCGACCGGCGCCGGTCTTATGGATTGCAAGAAGGCTCTGGCAGAGACCGGGGGCGATCATGAGAAGGCAATCGATTTTTTGCGCAAGAAGGGCCTTGCCGCCGCTTCCAAGAAAGCCGGGCGTATTGCCTCGGAAGGTACCGTTGGTTCCTACATTCATGCCGGCGGCAAGATTGGCGTGCTGGTAGAAGTGAACTGCGAAACCGATTTCGTTGCCAAGAACGATGCTTTCCAGGGTTTTGTCAAAGACATTGCTATGCATATCGCGGCAGCAGCTCCCCAGTTTGTGAGCCGTGAAGAGGTTTCGCCCGAGCTCCTTGAAAGAGAAAAGGAAATATACCGGGCGAAGGCCAAGGAAACCGGAAAGCCTGATAATATCATTGAAAAAATCGTCGAAGGCCAGGTTTCGAAGTTTTATGGTGAAATCTGCCTGCTGGAGCAGGTTTTCGTGAAGGATACCGATAAGACGATTCAGACCTACCTGAACGAAACCATTGCTTCCATCGGCGAAAATATGTCCATTCGACGTTTCGCCCGGTTTGTTCTCGGCGAAGGCCTTGCAAAAAAAGACACCGATTTCGCCGCTGAAGTTGCCGCCGTAGCCGGTTCGTAAGGTATTTTTGAGGACTGGGCCGAAATCCTGAAAGGTACTCTTTCCGGGTTTCGGCCTTTTCGTTTGACACGATTGTGTCTTTAGCTGTTCGATGTCCGTTGCCGGGGAGTTCGTCCTCCACGGGAGAGTGAGAAAAGAGAAACATGAACAGATCGCGGTACAAAAGAGTACTGTTGAAGTTGTCCGGCGAGGCCTTGGCTGGCGAGCAGAAATATGGTATAGATCCGAAGACCATTACCGATATTGCCGCAGAGATCAAGGATGTAGTTGCCTGTGGAGCAGAAATGGCTCTTGTTATCGGTGGCGGCAATATCTTCCGCGGACTCGCGGCCTCATCCAAAGGAATGGACAGGGCCAGTGCCGACTATATGGGGATGCTTGCCACCATGATCAACTCCCTGGCAATGCAGGATGCTTTGGAAAAAATTGGCGTGGACACGCGAGTCCAGTCTGCTATCGAGATGCGCGAAGTTGCCGAGCCGTACATTCGTCGCCGTGCAATCAGGCATCTGGAAAAGGGCCGGGTCATCATACTCGGCGCCGGTACCGGGAACCCCTACTTCACTACTGATACCGCGGCAAGTTTGCGGGCCATGGAGATTGGCGCCGAGGTGATTCTGAAGGGGACCAAGGTAGATGGTGTCTACTCAGCTGATCCCATGAAAGACCCCAATGCCTCAAAGTTTTCACGGTTGAGCTACATCGATGTTTTGAAGAAGGGGCTGCAGGTAATGGACGCTACCGCCACGTCCCTCTGCATGGATAACGGCTTGCCGATCATCATCTTTGATGTTACCACTGTGGGCAACATTAAAAAGGTTGTTCTCGGTGAAGAAATAGGTACTATCGTAAAAGGAGAGTGATATGACCAAGGATGTCCTTGCTTCCATGAAAAGTCACATGGAGAAGACCCTCGATGCCCTCCGCAAGGAGTATCAGAAGGTCCGGACTGGCCGCGCCAGTACGGCTCTGCTGGAAGATATCAAAGTCAATTATTACGATACCCCGACGCCCATCAATCAGGTTGCAGCTGTAGCTGTTCCGGAGCCCAGGGTCATAACCATTCAACCCTGGGAGGCCAAGCTGATACCCCAGATAGAGAAAGCAATTCTCAATGCGAATATCGGCCTCACTCCGACAAACGACGGCAAGCTGATTCGTCTGGCTGTGCCGGCTTTAACCGAGGAACGGCGCAAAGAGATTGTCAAACAGCTGAAGAAGATGGCTGAAGACTCAAAGATCGCGTTGCGGAATATTCGACGCGATGCCATCGACTCTCTGAAAAAGCTGGAAAAAGATAAAAATATTTCCGAAGATGACTTGAAGCGTTCAGAGAAGGATGTCCAGGACGTAACGAATTCTTATGTGGCCAAGGTTGACGATGTTGTGGCCGCCAAAGAAAAAGAGGTCATGGAAGTCTGAGTTTTGTCCTTGTGCTGCAACAATGCGACACCACTCTTCCTGCAGGATTTCGCGGGCGTTTTACTTGTACTTTTACAGTTTCATCCCAATAACCCCTTTTCCAAAGGGGGTTTTTTTTAGGACCAGGTATGCACAAACTCGATCCGGAAAAGTTGCCCAAACACCTCGCGATTATCATGGATGGTAATGGTCGCTGGGCTCAGGAACGGATGCTGAAGAGAATAGTCGGTCATCGAAAAGGGGTTGAGACGGTCAGGACCATTGTCGAGGAAAGTTCGCTGCTCGGAATCAAGTTCCTTACGCTCTTTGCCTTTTCATCGGAAAACTGGCTTCGCCCGAAAACTGAGGTGCGGTCACTCATGGCGTTGCTGAAAGCGTATCTGGCCAAGGAAACCAGTCGCTTGATGACCAATAACATCAGGTTTGCCGTTATTGGTGATCGCTCCGACCTTCCTGAAGACGTTGACCGAGCAGTCGCCGACGCCATTGAGAAAACCTCACGGAATACCGGTATGGTCCTCACCCTGGCACTTTCCTACGGGTCGCGACAGGAAATTACCAATGCGGTATCGCGTCTGGCTGATGACCTGCTGTCCGGACAGCTTTCCCGCGAAGAGATTTCCGAGGAACGCATCTCCTCGTATCTCTACACCAGCGACATTCCCGAGCCTGATTTCTTGATCCGAACCAGTGGCGAGATGCGTATCAGCAATTTTCTGCTTTGGCAAATTGCCTACACCGAGCTGTATTTTACCGAGGTCAACTGGCCGGATTTCAACAAGCAGGAATTTTACCGTGCCCTTGCCAATTACCAGGCAAGAGAACGTCGCTATGGCCAGATCAGCGATCAGGTTCGAAAGAGGAGGTAAGTATCAAACGCCTTGTTACGGGCTTGGTAGCCCTTCCCATTCTTATTGCATTTATTCTGAAATCAGGCTTTTTTCCTTTTTTCTGCCTGATTTTCGCGCTGACGGCGGTGGGGCTCCTCGAGTTCTATCGGATGGCGATTCCTGAGCGAAAAAACGAGGGCTTGTTTGCCGCTCTTGCCGGTTCAATGCTGCTGCCGGTGCTGGTGTTCGATTTTCTGCCGTTTTCTCTCGGTCTCACCCTGCTGGTTCTCCTGTTTACCCTTCTTTCCCTGGTCAAGATAAAGGACATAAAACAGTCTGCCGCTGAAACCGGTCTGATTTTCCTCGGGTTTCTTTATCTGCCCCTGCTCATGAGCTATTTGGTCCTGCTGCGAAACATGACGCATGGAGTGGAGTGGATATTTCTCCTGCTGATTATTGTCATGTCAGGAGACACCGGGGCGTTTTATGTGGGGAGTTCTCTCGGCAAGAGAAAGCTGTATCCAATCGTCAGCCCGAACAAGAGCGTAGAGGGAATGATCGGCGGACTTGCCGGCAGTATTGTCGGCGCACTTCTTGCCTGTGCTACATTTTTTCCGGAACTTACACCTGCAAAAGCTGTCGTGGCAGCGATTCTCGTCGGGTTGGTCGGGCAGTTGGGAGACCTGTTTGAATCCTTGCTGAAGCGGAGCTTTGCTGTGAAGGATTCCGGCAACCTGTTTCCCGGGCACGGTGGTATGCTGGACCGTCTTGACAGTGTTCTTTTTGCGGCGCCGACATTATACCTGTTTGCACGATACCTGTTCTGAATGTTTCCCGACTGCTTTGCCTGCTGTAATTTGCAGCGGAGCTGGAAAAGTGAAACCCCGCATTCCCCTGTTATCAATGGTTCCCGGTAGGCAACAATGGGCGGGAACTGTTTGTTGTTCAATTTTCTCTTTCGAAAACTTTTCAGGCTGCGCCGTTTCACGGCGCGTTTCCGGTGACTTCCTGTTTTGCTGGCAATAGACGAAGGTTTCCTTTATCCTTACCAGGTTGCCGATCACCTGCCTGTAGAAAAAACTGTCGAGGATTATGATGAAAAAGCTTTCCGTACTCGGTTCAACCGGGTCTATCGGTGTCAGTACCCTGGAAATTGTTGCCGCCCATCGCGACAAATTTGAAATTGTTGCCCTTACCGGCGGCAATAATCTGCAGCTTCTGAAAAAACAGATTGAAGAGTTTTCCCCCCAGGTTGCAGCGGTAATTTCTGAACAGTCGGCACGCGAACTGCGAAGCATGCTGCCGGGGGTGAAGACAGAAATTCTCCATGGGGTGCCGGGAATGATAGCCGCGGCCACCGCCGCAGACGCAACCATGGTGGTTGCCGCCATTGTAGGCGCCGCAGGGCTTGTGCCAACTGTTGCGGCAATCAAGGCCGGCAAGGATATTGCGCTTGCCAACAAGGAAACCCTCGTCACCGCCGGTCACCTGATCATGGACATGGTCAAAGAGCAGGGGGTTCGGCTGTTCCCGGTTGACAGCGAACACAGTGCAATCTTTCAGTCTCTCGAGGGGCACCGGAGTGATGATGTAAGCCGGATCATTCTTACCGCATCCGGTGGGCCGTTCTTCCAGTATCCGCTTGATAAGCTGCGCGAGGTTTCCATTGCTGATGCGTTGAATCATCCCAACTGGAGCATGGGGCGAAAAATCACGATAGATTCCGCAACCATGATGAACAAGGGGCTTGAAGTCATTGAAGCCAAATGGCTGTTCGACCTGCCGGTGGAAAAAATATCGGTTGTCATCCATCCCCAGAGCATCATCCATTCGTTGGTGGAATATGTCGACGGTTGTGTTATTGCCCAGTTGGGGATTCCCGACATGAAAGCTCCGATTGCCTATGCCCTTACCTATCCGGAGCGGGTAGAGACCGGAGTTCGCGGGCTCGATCTGACAGCTATCGCATCACTGAACTTTTTCCAACCCGATTTAGAGCGTTTTCCGGCTTTGCAGTTGGCGTTCCGTGCTGCCGGAGAGGGTGAAAGCATGCCGGCGGTGATGAACGCCGCGAATGAAGTGGCAGTCGATGCTTTCCTGTCCGGAAAAATTAAATTTACCGATATCGCGATGCTTATCGAGAAGACGATGGATGCCCATAACGCCCATACCCTCAATTCCATTGATGAGGTTCTGAGTGCCGACCTGTGGGGCAGAAAGAAAACAAGAGAGCTGATTGGTCAGTAGGGAGAATGCATGATCATAAGTATACTATCCGCAATTGTTGTCCTCGGCATACTGATATTTGTCCATGAACTGGGCCATTTTCTCTTTGCAAAATTTTTCGGCGTAGGGGTTGAGACGTTTTCCCTGGGTTTCGGTCCGAAGATCCTTGCCAAACAGATTGGAGAAACCGAATATCGTATTTCGGCTTTTCCGCTTGGCGGTTACGTGAAGATGATTGGTGAAAGCCTCGATGATGAACTGCCCGAGGAAGATGTCGAGCGTTCTTTTATGGCAAAAGCTCCAGTGAAGCGGATGGTCATCGTGGCTGCCGGGCCTTGCTTCAATCTCATCTTCGCCTACCTGGTGTTCATTATCGTCTGCATGATCGGCGTTCCCACTGCTACTACGCAGATCGGCGAGGTGATGGCCGATATGCCGGCGGCACGGGCCGGGCTCCGGACAGGGGACCGGGTTACGGCCATCGACGGCAAGCCGGTAAGTCGCTGGAATGATCTGGCGCTGCTGATTTCCGAAAGTGGCGGCAAGCCGGTTGAACTCATCGTGCAACGGGACGGTAAAACCTTCCCGTTGAAGGTTACCCCCGAGATGCGCACCGCAAAGAACCTGCTCGGCGAGACCGTCACTTCCCCGGCGATCGGCGTAATGGTTTCAAAGGAGTTCGTTACCGAGCGGGTAGGGCCGCTGGATGCTGTGGTCAAGGGAACAGAACATACCTGGAACGTTACCAAAATGACGGTCATTGCCGTGGCCAAACTTTTTAGCGGCTCCATTTCGGTAGACAATATCGGCGGACCCATCATGATAGCCAAAACGGCTGGTGAGCAGGCTGAAACGGGTTTGGTCTACTTTCTGTCGTTCATGGCTCTGCTCAGCATCAATCTGGGACTGCTCAATCTACTTCCCGTCCCGATTCTGGATGGCGGCCACCTGGTTTTCTATGCCTGGGAGATGATAGTGGGCAAACCGGTGCACCTGAAGGCCCGTGAAATTGCCCAGCAGATCGGCCTGGTGTTGCTGGTCGGGTTGATGGTGCTGGCCTTTTACAATGATATCGCCAGATACCTGGTCGGGCAGGGTTGATGTGAAACTGCTTATTATTGATACGTCTACGACTACCAACAGCGTGGCTCTTACGGTTGACGGACGTCTCGTTGCCGAGTATCTTGTCAACCCGGACAGACCCCATTCTTCCAGCCTGATGAGCGGTCTTGACCAGGTCATGACGAGTGCCGCGGTATCCGTCCACTCATTGGATGCCATTGGCGTCACGCTGGGTCCCGGGTCTTTTACCGGTCTGCGGGTCGGCATTGCCTCCGCCAAGGGGTTGGCACTTGCGATCGGGAAACCGGTTGTCGCCTTTTCCTCTCTCGCCATGCTTGCCATGAATCTGCCCCACGCGGCATATCCGGTTTGTCCCATGTTTGACGCAAAAAAGAACGAAGTTTATGCCGCGCTGTATCGCTGTCGCGATTTGCCGGAAACGCTACTGAGTGATTGCGTTATGCCGCCGGCTGAGTTCCTGTCGCACATTCGGCAGCCTACCCTGTTTGTCGGCAGTGGCGCTTTGCGGTACTGCGACATGATTGTGGAAACACTGGGAGATCTGGCCATTTTCGCGCCATCGGTTTGCCACCAGCCTCGTGCCTCGGCAGGAGCACTTTTGGCAGCCGATCTGTTTGCCCGTGGGGAATTTGTCCCGGCCGGTGCGCTTGTCCCATCCTATCTCAGGGCTTCCGAGGCGGAGTTGGCGCGCATGAAAAAGGAATTGAAGGTATAATGGCCTGGTATCTCCATATTGACAGTGATGGACGAATGTATTAAGGTTCTTCTTTAAACATTTGTATAGGAATTGACTAAAGAGGTTACACAATTATGCGCAGTGACATGATAACCCAAGGACTTGAGCGGACACCGCACCGCGCCCTTCTGAAAGGTACCGGCGTTCCGCAGAGTGAGATGGATAAACCCTTTATCGGTGTTGCAACCAGTTTTACCGACCTGATCCCGGGTCACGTTGGCATGCGGGATCTTGAACGCTTTATTGAAAAAGGGGTACATACCGGGGGTGGCTATTCTTTTTTCTTTGGCATACCCGGTGTATGTGACGGTATTGCCATGGGGCATAAGGGGATGCACTACTCGCTTCCGACCCGTGAGCTGATTGCCGATATGGTCGAATCGATCGCAGAGGCACATCGTCTTGACGGCCTCGTACTGCTTACCAATTGTGACAAAATTACCCCGGGAATGCTAATGGGTGCTGCCCGGCTCAATATTCCTTCCATCGTAGTCACCGCCGGTCCGATGTTGTCTGGCAGAGGTTCTGATGGTCGTCGCTACTCTTTTGTTACTGATACCTTTGAAGCGATGGCTCGCTATAAGGCCGGAGTAATAGATGGCAAGGAACTTCAGGTCTGTGAGGAAAATGCCTGCCCCGGTATCGGATCCTGTCAGGGGCTTTTTACTGCCAATACCATGGCTATCCTGACGGAAACCCTCGGCATGAGTCTGCCCCGTTGCGGTACCGCCCTTGCCGTTTCAGCCCTTAAACGCAGAATTGCCTTTGCCTCTGGGGAGAAAATAGTCGAGTTGGTTAAAAATCAGGTGACACCCCGTCAGATATTGACCCGAGAGGCTTTTGAGAATGCTATCCGCGTCGATCTGGCCCTTGGCGGGTCTTCCAATACGGTCCTGCACCTGCTTGCCATCGCCCGCGAGGCCGGCGTCGATCTTCCCCTCGAAACTTTCGATATCCTGGCACGACAGACGCCGCAGCTTGCTTCCATGAATCCAGCCGGCGAGCATTTCATGGAGGATCTGGACGTTGCGGGGGGAGTGCTCGGCGTGTTGAAGCAGCTTGGTGACCGCATCAAAGACAGCAAGACGGTGATGGGCCTTGGCACGCTCGAACTTGTATCCAGCATTGACCGGGTGGACGAGTCGGTGATTCGGCCGGTGGACAAGCCGGTGAAGAAAGAGGGCGGAATTGCCGTCCTGTTCGGCAATCTTGCTCCGAAGGGTGCTGTCGTCAAGCAGTCGGGCGTGTCGGATGTCATGATGCATTTTACCGGAAAGGCTCGCTGCTTCAATTCCGAGGAAGAAGCCATGGCGGCCCTAATGGACGGCAAGATTGTTTCCGGGGATATTATGGTGATTCGCTATGAAGGCCCGAAAGGGGGCCCCGGAATGCGCGAGATGCTTGCTCCTACGGCGGCAATCATGGGCCTTGGTCTTGGTGATTCGGTTGCACTCATAACCGACGGACGTTTTTCCGGAGGGACGCGTGGTCCCTGTATCGGTCACATTTCACCGGAAGCGGCAGAAGGCGGCCCCATTGCCCTGGTGGAAGAGGGTGATCAAATCCTGCTCGATATTCCCAATCGCACGCTGCAATTGCTTGTTGATGATGAAACACTCAAACAACGGCAGGCAGCCTGGCAGCGGCCGGAACCGAAAATCAAGACCGGTTGGTTGTCTCGCTATGCCAAGGTGGTCACGTCTGCCTATACTGGTGCGATTACTACCGGGGACTAGTAAATTGTCGGAGTGCGGCCGGTTGCTGCAAAATGCCTCCGGCCTGACCCGCATCGTTTTTCGCCAGTCTGCCAGGTGAAAGTTATTTTTCAACGACGGAAAGATTTTTCTTTCGTCCATCTCCTACGGGGAGGTTTATTGTATGAAGCTCGCAGGCGCGAGAATATTGCTGGAATGCCTCAAGCTGGAAGGAGTTGACACGGTCTTCGGCTATCCCGGAGGCACTGTCATCAATATTTACGATGAGCTCTACTCTTTTCCGGAAATTCGGCATATTCTGCCACGTCACGAGCAGGCGGCGGTTCATGCGGCGGACGGCTTTGCCCGGGCGAGCGGTAAGGTCGGTGTCGCCATCGCCACATCCGGACCTGGAGCCACCAATACCGTTACCGGTATAGCCACCGCCTACATGGATTCCATTCCGCTCGTTGTCATAACCGGCCAGGTCCCTACCGCTCTTATCGGCAATGATGCCTTTCAGGAAGTGGATATCATCGGTATTACCCGGCCGTGTACGAAACACAATTTCCTTGTCAAAAATGTCAAGGAACTGGCCGGAATTGTTAAAAAAGCTTTCTACATCGCCCGTACCGGTCGTCCCGGCCCGGTTCTTATCGATTTGCCGAAGGACGTCCAGGTTGCCGTAGCCGAGTTCAAATATCCTGAAAAAGTTGACATCCGCAGCTATCGACCGACCGTCGAGGGACACTCGCGACAAATCGAGAAGGCTGCCGCCATGTTGCTGGCCGCGAAAAAACCGGTCATCTATGTCGGCGGAGGGGTCATCCTCGGTAATGCGGCCGAGGAATTGCGCCAATTGGCCGAAACCCTTCATGCTCCGGTTACCACGACACTCATGGGCCTCGGCTCTTTTCCCGAGGATAGCCCGCTTTCTCTCGGTCTGCTCGGCATGCACGGCACCTACTACGCGAATATGGCGGTTACCAACTGCGATCTGCTCGTGGCCGTCGGTGCCCGCTTTGATGACCGGGTTACCGGTAAAATCCCTGCGTTTGCACCCCATGCCAAGATTATTCACCTGGATGTGGATCCGACCTCCATCAGGAAGAATGTCCGCGTCGACCTCCCCATCGTCGGCGCTGTCCAGGACGTTCTGGCGAAGCTGCTGAAGATTCTCGAGGCGCATCGCGACGGAGTCGAGGCTTTCACGTCCGGGGTGCAGCCCTGGCTTGATGAAATAGACGCTTGGAAAGAAAAGCATCCCTTGTTCTACAAGGAGTCAACGCAGGTCATCAAGCCCCAGGCGGTGATACGAAAACTGCGGGAACTCTGCGAACCGGATGCCATCATTGCTACCGATGTTGGACAACATCAGATGTGGACTGCGCAGTTTTTTACCTTTACCAAACCACGCACCCTTCTCACTTCGGGCGGGCTTGGCACAATGGGTTATGGTCTTCCCGCTGCCATGGGAGCGCAGGCGGCGTTTCCGGAGCGTCAGGTTATCGCGATATGCGGTGATGGCGGTTTCCAGATGAACCTGCAGGAACTGGCAACATTGGTGCAGAGCCAGTTGCCGGTGAAGATCTGCATTATGAACAATAATTACCTCGGCATGGTGCGGCAATGGCAAGAGCTGTTCTTCGACAAACGTTATTCGCAGACGGTTCTCGACCTTCCCATCGATTTCGTGAAATTGGCTGAGGCGTTTGGCGCAACAGGATTCACCGTCAAAAAACCGAGTGAAGTGGAGGAGACAATCCGGCAAGGGTTGGCTACTCCCGGACCGGTAATCATGGAGTTTAAAATTGCTCGTGAGGAGAAGGTGCTGCCCATGGTTCCCGCGGGCGCTTCCCTCAACGAAATGGTCCTTGCTTCGTGATCTGCCGAAGAAGCTACCTTTCAAGCACTATATACACGTGAGCAGCGAGGAGATTTCCCCATGAGACATACAATAACGGTATTGGTGGAAAATGAATTCGGGGTCCTGTCGCGGGTCGCGGGACTTTTCTCCGGCCGGGGGTTCAATATCGACTCTCTTTCGGTGGCTCCCACCAACGAAGAGTCCATATCCCGCATGACCATAGTGACCCGCGGGGACGAGCAGATACTTGAGCAGATCACGAAACACCTTAACAAACTGATCGATGTCATCAAGGTGATCGATTTCACGGATGGCAGTGCAATTGAGAGGGAAATAGCACTTATCAAGGTCACGGCCGAAGATGCTGATCGGGCCGAAGTTCTGCGAATTGTCGATATTTTTCGGGCAAACGTCATTGATGTTACACCGAAAAGCTATACTATTGAGGCAACAGGATCACCGTCGAAAATAGATGCGATACTGGAATTACTGCGACCGCTCGGTCTCAAGGAGTTGGTGAGAACGGGTCCGGTTGCCATTGGTCGCGGTCCTAAAGGATGGAAGAACTAACTGCTCTTATCGGGTGAAAATACAAAAGGTATCGCCCCGGACACGGGGATGTACATACATCAAGGAGGAAAACAATGAGGATATATTACGACAAAGACTGTAACCTTGAAGTGCTCAAGGGCAAAAAAGTGGCGATCATCGGGTATGGTTCCCAGGGACACGCCCATGCGAATAATCTGAAGGATTCCGGTATCGACGTGGTAGTGGGACTTCGTGCCGATTCCGCTTCGGTGAAGAAAGCTGAGAATGCCGGACTTACGGTGCTCCCCACTTCCGAAGCCGTCAAGATTGCTGATGTTATCATGATCCTGCTGCCGGACGAGATCCAGGGTGATGTCTATCGGGAAGAGATCGGTCCCTATGTGAAGCAGGGCGCCTATCTTGCTTTCAGCCATGGCTTCAATATTCATTTCGGCCAGATTGTTCCCCGTCATGACATCAATGTCATCATGATCGCTCCCAAGGGTCCGGGCCACCTGGTGCGTTACGAGTACACCAAAGGTGGTGGTGTTCCCAGCCTTATCGCGATTCATCACGATCCGGCCGGTAATTCCCGTGATGTAGCCCTTGCCTATGCCTCTGCTAACGGTGGTGGTCGCGCCGGCATCATCGAAACATCGTTCCGCGAAGAAACCGAAACCGATCTTTTCGGTGAGCAGGCAGTGCTCTGCGGCGGTGTCAGCGCCCTGATCCAGGCCGGCTTCGAAACCCTCGTGGAAGCAGGTTATGCCCCTGAAATGGCCTATTTCGAGTGCCTCCATGAGTTGAAGCTGATCGTTGACCTGATTTACGAAGGCGGCATCGCTAATATGCGCTACTCCATTTCCAATACCGCCGAATACGGCGATCTTACCCGTGGTCCCCGGGTAATCACCGAGGAGACCAAGGACGAGATGAGACAGATTCTCGCGGAGATCCAGACTGGTGAGTTTGCCAAGGAATGGATGCTGGAAAACAAGACTAATAAACCGGTCTTCACTGCCCTTCGTCGTCATGCTGCAGAGCATTCGATCGAAGAGGTCGGCGCACGGCTTCGTTCCATGATGTCTTGGATCGGTGCTTCCAAGATCGTCGACAAAACGAAAAACTAGAGTTGACGCGAAGTGAACAGAGGCCGGATTAGGGGTCATGGCACCACAGCCATGTGCCGTAATTCGGCCTTTGTTTATCAGCCGTCGTCCTAGTTGAGGTTAGTAGAGAATGCGAAATCAAAATACGCCGATAGCCGTTGAAGGATACCCTTTTGTACTTGGTGCTGCTTTTGTAACGTTGGTTCTGGCGCTCCTTTCATGGAAAATTCCGGCACTGTTGGCGCTTGGCATAACCTCCTTTGTTGCCTATTTTTTTCGGAATCCGCAGCGTATTCCCCCTGAAGGTGAAAACCTCATCCTGGCACCTGCGGATGGCGTTGTTATTTATCTCGGCAATGCCCCCGAGAGTCATCTTGGCGAGGAGATGCTGAAGATCAGCATCTTCATGTCGGTCTTCAATGTGCATATCAATCGTGTTCCACTCTCGGGTCGAGTTTTGGATACCTTCTATACTCGGGGGAAATTCCTCGATGTACGTGACCAGAAGGCAACCTTTGAAAACGAGCAGGGCGGCATGATTCTGGAGGCGGCAAGCGGTGCGAAAATTGTCGTCGTCCAGGTGGCTGGTCTGATTGCACGGCGCATTGTATCATACCCCGAAAAGGGGGATTCCCTCCGCCGCGGTGATCGCTACGGTTTGATCCGTTTCGGTTCCCGCCTCGACGTATATGTGCCGAAAGACATCGATCTTCGAGTGGCAATCGGCGACAAGACCGTGGCGGGAGAAACGGTTCTCGGGTGTTTGCCATGAATGGTGAAAAAATCGATATGGCCGAAGGTATGCGGAAAGGGATTTACATCCTGCCTAACCTTTTTACGACAGGAAGCCTGTTTGCCGGCTTTTACGGAATTATTGCGACTACGAACGGGAAATACGACGTTGCGGCTCTGTGGATACTGGTATCGTCCATTTTCGACGGTCTGGACGGCAAGGTGGCGAGGCTGACCGGAACCTCCTCCAAGTTCGGCGTTGAATACGACTCGCTGGCTGACCTGGTTGCTTTTGGCGTGGCCCCCGGCATACTGATGTATTGCTGGGCGCTGAAGCCCTTCGGCCGGCTCGGCTGGTTGGCGGCATTCCTGTTTGTGGTCTGCGGCGCCCTTCGCCTGGCACGCTTCAATGTCCAGGTCAATACCGTCGAAAGCAAGCGTTTTGTCGGCCTGCCGATCCCGGCTGCCGCCAGCATGGTTTCGGCAATGGTACTGTTGTTTTATCACTTCGGCTGGCCCGGATCATTCAAGAAGCTGGCAATCCTTATTCTGATTTATCTGCTGGCATTTCTCATGGTATCGAACTTTCGCTACTACTCATTCAAGGACCCGAGTGTTATCAAGCGTCAACCCTTTGCCTTTCTGGTGCTTGCCATTCTGCTGCTGATTGTTATTGCCGCCGAACCGGTGCTGATGCTCTTTGTCATTTTTATCTGCTATATCTTTTCCGGGCCCCTTGCATTTATTATGACCTACCCTCGCCGGAGAAGGCTGGAAAAAGCCCTGCATAAGGGAGACAAATAGAAAAAGCGCTGAATGCCCTTGACAGTTGAGGGACGATTTCATATTATCTTTACAACAATTACTAAAAGCTGTGAAGAGGAGTAGTAGTTCCCGCACTTTTCTCCAGAGAGCCGGTGGGTGGTGCAAACCGGTGTGAAGGGGGGACGAACTCGCCTTGGAGCTGTTTCGGTGAATTTTATCTAGCCGAAGCCGTACCCCGCGTCAAGGGAGCAATGAGGTCCGCAGCAGCGGATAAATAAGGGTGGTATCGCGGAGCACAAAGCCTTCGCCCCTTTGATGGGGTGAAGGCTTTTTTACATTATTCGTTGAGTAAAATGGAGGCTTTTATGGCAAAGGCAAAAACCATCAGGATTTTTGACACGACTTTGAGGGATGGCGAGCAGTCACCGGGCGCAAGCATGAATATCGATGAAAAACTGCGGATAGCAAAACAACTGCAGAAACTCAATGTGGATGTTATCGAGGCTGGTTTTCCCATTGCCTCGGAAGGCGATTTCGAAGCAGTGAAGAAAGTAGCACAAACCATCAAGGGCCCCCAGATCGCCGGACTTTGCCGGGCCAATTTCAAGGATATCGACCGTGGCTGGGAGGCTCTCCAGTACGCGGGTGAGAAGGGACGCATCCATACCTTCATTGCCACTTCCGATATCCATATGAAATACAAGCTCAAGATGAAACCGGCCCAGGTTCTTGAGGCGGCAGTCAAGGCGGTAAAACATGCCCGCGCTTATACTCCGAACGTGGAATTTTCCTGCGAGGATGCGGTTCGAACCGATCTGAAGTTCATGGCGGAGGTGGTTGCAGCGGTCATCGATGCCGGAGCATGCGTAGTCAATATCCCCGATACGGTCGGCTATACGATCCCTTTTGAATACTACAACATCATCAGGTATCTGAAGGAGAATGTGGCCAATATCGAACAGGCAATTATTTCCGTCCACTGTCACAATGACCTGGGTCTCGCGGTAGCCAATTCAATCGCCGCTATCCAGGCCGGGGCGGAGCAGGTCGAGTGCACCGTGAACGGCATCGGTGAGCGGGCCGGTAATTGTTCCCTCGAGGAACTGGTCATGATTCTGCGAACCCGGCATGATATCCTCCCGTTCAAGACCAATGTCGTTACCGAACAATTGACCCCTGCAAGCCGGTTGCTGACGACCGTTACCGGCATTGCCGTACAGCCGAACAAGGCCATTGTCGGGGCCAATGCTTTCGCCCATGAGGCAGGAATTCACCAGCACGGCGTTCTCATGGAAAAATCCACCTATGAAATCATGACGCCGGAGTCCGTCGGCTTGAAAGACAATGCCTTGGTCCTCGGCAAGCATTCCGGCCGACATGCCTTCAAGAAGCGCCTGGAGGAGCTTGGCTACGATCTGGAAGACGAGATGCTCAACAAGGCTTTCGAGCGTTTCAAAGGCTTGGCTGACCTGAAAAAGGAAATCTACGATGAGGATCTTGACGCTATCGTGGCGGACGAGGTCATGCGGGCACCGGAAAAATACAAGCTCAGCCATATTACCGTGACCTGTGGTTCCTTTGCCGTGGCAACCGCAACCGTCCAGATGGAAATCGACGACATCTCGGTGAGAACCGCGGAACTGGGAGATGGGCCGGTGGATGCAACCCTCAAGGCCATCAAGAAACTGACCAAAACCAAGGCCAAGCTTCTCCAGTATACGGTTGGTTCCATTACCGGCGGTACCGATGCCCAGGGAGAGGTTACTGTTCGCCTTGCCGAAGGTGATCGCACGGTGATCGGCCGGGGCGCTTCCACCGATATTATCGAGGCCTCCGCAAAGGCATACATCAATGCTTTGAATCGCCTGAGTGTCAAGAGGGCGAAGGTTCAGGAAGGTTTATAGTCGGCAAACGTTGGTGTCGTTGCCTGATTGGCGGCCTGAAACTAAAAAACCGGAATATTTCCCTTGCCGTGAACACGGTGGCGGAAATATTCCGGTTTTTTTGATGGGTAAAAATATGTTCAGTACTGAATCTCGATAATCTCCATATCGAGGAGGTTTATGTGGAGTTTGCGCTTGGCCAGAGTAGATCCCTGTCCGATAATTATTTTGCAGACTTCTGCAACCTGCAGGCTTGCAATGACTGCCGGGGTGAAAGATGGGTTACCCAACCCTTTTTCTACTCCCTTGCCGTTGGTTGCGCGACTATAAATTTTTTGCAGGGTGTCTTCGCCGGGAAACTGGGTTGAGACCTGGCCGTACCAACCACCTATTGCGCCGTGCACAAGGGGAATCTTGGCTTCCGAGCAGATGTCGGAAAGTTCCAGTCGCACCGTGATGCTGTCCAGGGCATCGACAACAATGTCCACGTTCTGCAGGATATCCACGCCATTGAGCGTGCTGAATGCACATTTAAGAGGGGTGAGGGTTACCGCGGGATTAATCTCCGTCACGCGTTTTTGAGCTGCCTCCACCTTCGGTTTGCCGAGCATTTCGGGGGACGAATAGAGTTGGCGGTTGAGATTATGTTCTTCGAAGACGTCGGGGTCAACTGCAGTTATGTGACCGATGCCGAGTCGTGTCAACTCTTCGACAATATAGCCGCCGAGGCCGCCGCAACCGATCACGGCAACATGGGTCTTGAAAATCCGCAGCTGGTCGCTGACCGAAATGGTGTTGCGGTTCCGTTGATAACGGGATGGCAGGAAGCCTAATTCCAGGGCAATCTTTTCCACTTGGCCAATGGTTAACCCGAAGAAGGTTGAGGCGAAAACCTGCTGTTTCCATGGCAGGAGATCCCCTTCCGCCTGCTTGCGCAAAAAAGAACGAACCTCTTCCATGGCTAGCCTCCTCCGACGAGGGGGAAAATCGATAAAATGTCGTCTTCCTGAAGCTGCTGGTCTTCTTCCACGTGGCGGTGGTTGATCAGCGTTGCGCCGATCTCTTCGCTGGGTAGATTCAGTTCGGTGAGAATGTCTCCCACTGTGATGCCGGGGTTGTAGTCCCGCGTCTCCTCTCCGAAACGTCCGGTTCGGAAAGTGGCGAACAATTTAATCGTTACCTTCATGGTGATCTCTCCTTTTCGAAAGAAAGCATGCGAACTCATTTTGTACCATAGAGACAAAAAACACGCTATATCTAAATTTTATCAATAGGCAGCGAATTTTTTTCCGAGCTCAGTCTGGCAGGGTTTTGTGAGTCCGTCATGGCGAGCAATAGAGCTGTTTGGTAGCCTGACTTTTCCGCAGCATCGGAGTATTTCTCGACGGCCTTGCTGATGCGGATGCTTTCTTTTACTATCTCAGCAGAAGCAGGTCCCTCTTCCAGGTAGCGGCCGATGGCAGTCAGGAAAAGGGCCTGCATCAGTTCCTCGAACCTTTCCTTATTGAACCACTCTATGTTTTCGCTCTGGTGAACAAGCAGGAACGCCCGAATATCGTTATCGGAAAATAGTCGTTTCATCAATTCACCGCCATGCTCTTCCTCGGCCGGCTTGCCGAAGAAGGATTTCTGGCGGAGCAGGATTTTCAGCAGCAGCTCCTCGCCACCGCCGGCATGGTCTGGCCGGAGATCACGTCGCATGTCCGCCATCTGCCGGAAGCAGGCGACGATGGTTCTTGTCAGGGCGAATTCGGTCAAGACTCTTTCCGGGGTGCTGCGGAAGTCTGCTGCCAGGCTGTCGGTAAGGTGACGAAGAACCAACGCAAGCAGGTAAAGAGTCCCGTTATTGTGTTCCGTATCCGGGACAAGCGCACCGAGTATTGCTTGTCGGGCTTGCTGCAAACCCTTGTTGCGGCTTTTTGTTATGAATATCCCGGCAAGACAGGTCAAATTCCGCACAATAGTCTCGATCAGAGAGGGGATGTTCAGGTGCAGTCCGCTTTCCCTCTGGAGTGCGACAAGAAATTCGGTGATCTTTTCCTGCAGCGATTGACTTGCTGCTGTGCGGTCCGGTGCGGGAACGGCCGGATCAAGCAAGCCGGGAATCAAGTTCGGCAACAGGGAAAAAAGTTCGGTAAGGGCTACCCGTGTCCCGGAGTACCGGATTTGGCGGAACTCTTCGTCCAGATTTATCGCCGGTTTGCCTGCCAGCTCCCGACAGAGTCTCCCCCATGTTCCGTAGTCGTCGTCGCGGATTTCCCGGAAATCAAGAAAGGCATGGCATGCGAAGGCGTCCAACTTCAAGAACAGCCCCTGTTCTGCCAGTTCCTTGCCGTGATGCAGGAATTCCAGGCCATTGGCCGAGTCGCGGAAGCGATAGTAGTACCTGCCGTCCGGATTGATGCCGAGAGCCTCGCCGAGCGTTGTCCGCACGTGTCGGGTTTCACCCGATGCATCTTTTACGGCACGGGAACTGGAGGTGCGGATCCAACCAGCGCTGGAGGCGAAACGGTTGTGAAACACGATCAGCGCGCGTTCGTTGCCACGACAATTGGAATAGGCGAAGACATTTTCATCTACGGCATTACCGGCAAGGAAGTCGTAGAGAATGAAATTCTCTGCGCCACTGAAGAGATGGCGTTTTTTCATCAGCGGAAAAATCACCTGTTCGTGCTTTTCCACCAGGTGGCGGTCGACTTCCTCGGTCCAATAGGCTCTGTGGTATTCCATGCCGTATTTTTCGGTGAATCCTTCGATCTGGCCATGGCCGAACATGGGCAGGCCGGGCATGGTCACCATCAGCACTGCGGCACCGAAATATTTTCCCTCTTTACCGAACTGCTCGACAGCGGTCCGTTCGTCGGGGTTATTCATGAAGTTGACGAATCGCTGGAGGATCTCCGGATTGAATTCCAGGACATTCTTTATGGTCTGACGGTACTTGGCGTTTTCTTCCATCTTCAACATATTCATGAAAGCGCTGTTGTAAACCCGGTGCATGCCGAGTGTGCGGACAAAATAGCCCTCCATCAGCCAGAAGGCCTCGGCAAGGAGTAGCGTGTCCGGAACTTCGGCGGCAACCCTGTCCACCACTTCGCGCCAGAATTCCACCGGGAAGAGCTCCTCGAAGCGGGCCCGGGACAGGGCGTGCTCGGCGCGGGACGGAATCCCGCCGCCTAGTCCGGTCTGGGGGTACCAAAGGCGCTGGAAGTGCTTCTTTGCCAGGGTCATGGCCGCGTCGAAACGGATAATGGGGAAGCTCCGGGCCACATGGAGAATGGTTTGGATAACCGCCTCGCGAACCTCCGGCAGGAGATAGTTGAGCTGGGCCGTGTCGTTCCACGGCGTGCTGGTGCCGTCATTACCATGGTAGATGTAGCGGACCCGGCCGGTCCGGTGTTCGACATGCTGAAAAACAACCGCCGCATCGGTTCTCGACCAGTAGCCGTCCTCGATGCGCAGACTGATGTCTTCTGTGGCAGAGAGATCCGGACCTTCGAAGCGATAGCCGGGGTACGGGGGATAGTCAACCTGGACGAACCAGTCGGGATGCTCCCGGGTCCAGCGTGAATCGATGCCGGTATGGTTGGGGACCATGTCGCTCGCCAGCCGTATCCCCCGCAGGGATGCACGTTGGCGCAGGTTTTCCAGGGCCGGTGCCCCGCCCAGGTCTGCGGCGATTACATAATCGTAGAGTGAGTAGGCCGAAGCGATTGCCTCCGGGTTGCCGCAGTATTGTTTGATTGCCCGGGAAGCGGGAGAGCGTTCCCATAGCCCGATCAGCCAGAGACCGGTGAATCCCCATGCGGCAAGAGTATCCAGTTCCTCATCGGGAATTTCGTCCAGGCGGTTGATCGGTCTGCCGTATTTCCTGCTTAGTTGGTCCATCCAGACATAGACCATCTTGGCGATCAGGACAACGTTCGGCATCCACTCCCTGTCCGGGGAGAATCTTTCCGGTTCAGGGTAGTCTTCCGCCGGGGAGGTGTCGGGTGTTTCCGGGTCGTACATGAATTTTAGAACAGGGGCAGGGCCCGGTCCGTCGCCACGCTGACGTTGTTCCTCGTTGACAGAATCGAAAGCGGAAGATATTTCGGTGAGGAGTTCCGGCGGGAGCAGCACCGCCCAGTTTTCCCTGATGAACTCCAGTTGGCCGGCAAGTGAGGTGGGGCACGCCTTGCGGGGCGCACGAAGCAATTCCAGGATCGGCAGGTCAAAGGGGGCGCAGGGAGGAGCTTTGCCGAGTTCCCGGTCGAGGATTGCGGTCACCTCTTCATAGGGGGCCTCGGTTACCAGTTGCCGGTCGTCGAACAAGGCGCGAAAATCGTCGAGCGCCGGGTTTTCCATGGCGAGCTTCAGCAGCAGCGTTTCCCTGACAATGCGACGCCTGCGGGAGTGGCGCCGGTTGTCTCCCGCCAGATACTTTTTTGCAGTGACGGCGTGCTTGCCTGGCAGGGTGTTGGGTGGATACAGTTCGATAAACCGTTCAATGACAAGGGCCAGTGGGCCGGTGGTAAAGGCGAGGTTTCCGGCGGCAAGTACCTTTTCCTCGATAAGGGGCTGCTGGCTGTCGAGGTAGGTGTCGAGCAGCGATCGGAAAATCTTGTTCATGAGAGCGAAAAGTCTCAGTGTGCCCGCTTTTATCGGAGGCGCTTCGCTGGCACTGAAGCGGTTCAGTCGATCCGCAAGTTGTCGATAGAACAGGATAACAGGGTGGCCCGGGCTGGTGGCGAGATCTTCCGCCACGCGGGAGAGTCCCAGCTTTTGCCATATCGCGGCCTTAATCTGGATTTCGTAGGAAAAGTAGTTGTTTTGCAAAGAATTGGTTTTCATTTATGTCTCGATATATCCAGAAACGGCAGGGGCAAAAGTCCAAAGATAACAGCTATGGACTGTTTGCTTGCCGCTCTTGGAGAAGTGCGAGTTGGCCGGCAGAATAAGACCGCAATGATGGCCTCGACAGTCGAATCCGGGTCTTGTTGCAGGCTGGCGAAAGTCCGTGGGAAAAAATACTGTATAGGCAGATTACTCCAAGTGAGGTGCGGAGTCAATCGACAGAGGGATGCTTGTGCCTACCAGAAAACAGTTACTAGGATTAATAGCTTGACTTGACCGCTACGGTTTATTATCATGATAATCATTTTCAATTGGAGACGTGATCGTGAAGCGTGCCAAGAAGAAACAATTCCATGATTTTATTGCCGCCAGGGGGCTCAAGTCCACCCGTCAACGGGATATGGTACTAGACTGTTTTCTTTCCTCTGATAGTCACTTGAGCACTGAAGAGCTCTATATGAAGGTACGGGCCAAAAACTCTTCAATCGGTTATGCCACCGTGTACCGAACCCTGAAACTGTTCGCGGAATCGGGTATCGCCCGGGAGATACATTTCGGCGACGGTCAGACCCGCTATGAGCATGTTGCGGAAGGCGAGCATCATGATCATCTTGTTTGCACCCGCTGCGGTTCGGTGCAGGAATTCGAGAACGAGGCGATTGAAAAATTGCAGCAGGAAGTTGCCGACCAATTCGGCTTCCTGGTGGAGACCCACAAGATGGAACTCTACGGCATCTGTTCAAAGTGCCGTAAATAGCGTCCTTTCGGAAGGCCCCCCGGTTCGTGCGTTAGCTGAAACTTATTGTCATCAAAGATTTCTGTGAGAGAATGTCATGTTGAATTTCAGAAAGAGACCTTCCTGCATTCCTGCCCCCGACGGGTCCTGCAACTGTTGTAAAAAAGTTGCCTTGGTCGGTAATCCGAATGTCGGCAAGAGTGTTCTCTTTAACGCGCTTACCGGCGCATATGTGACTGTTTCCAATTACCCCGGCACCTCTGTCGAAGTGGCAAGAGGAACCGTGCTTGTTAATGGCATCCAGTGTGAAGTCATCGACACTCCGGGCATGTATTCGATTCTTCCCATCACCGAAGAGGAGCGGGTTGCCCGGGAAATTCTGCTTCATGAGTCTCCTGATGTGGTGATCCACGTCCTGGATGCGCGCAACCTGGAGCGCATGCTTGCCATGACACTGCAGCTTATCGAGGCGGGATTGCCGGTAATCCTGGTGGTTAACATCATGGATGAGGCCGAAAGAATGGGTCTTACCCTCGATCTTCCCCTGCTGCAGGAAAAGCTCGGCGTGCCGGTTATCGGTGCCTCGGCCGCGAAGAAGAAGGGCCTGCCTGAACTGCGGGAGGCGATTATCAGCTATGATCACAAGCGCCACGCGGTGTTCGGCTACAGTAAGCGCCTGGAAGCAGACATCTTTGAGATCATGGCACTCCTTTCCGGCAGCTACACGCTTTCCAAGAAAGCCCTTGCCCTTCTCCTTCTCCAGCGAGACGACGAAGTAGTCGCCCTGGTGCGGGAAAAAGAGGGGGATGGCTACCCTTCCATTGAAGAGAAGGTGCGCGAGAAAATGTTCGCCCGGCGCGATTCCTTTCACCTTGAGCTTTCCATGGAACGCAAGACGGTGGTCAAGGGCCTTATCGACAAGGTGTTTCATGCGCCGGAACAGAGAAAGCCTGTTTTTGGCGAGCGCCTTTCCCGCTGGGCGGTACAGCCGCTGACGGGTATTCCCCTGCTGCTGATTGCCCTTTACTATGGCCTCTATAAGTTTGTCGGTGTGTTCGGTGCCGGGACCCTGGTGGATTTTCTCGAGGGAACGCTGTTCGAGGGGTACTTCAGCCCCTGGATTACCGGGCTGGTTACCAGCATAATTCCGTGGGAGATCATCCGTGAGCTCTTTATCGGGGAGTATGGGATCATCACCCTTGGTCTCCGCTACGCGGTCGGAATCATTCTGCCCATCGTTACGACCTTTTTCCTGTTTTTCTCCGTTCTGGAAGATAGCGGCTATTTCCCGCGCCTGGCGCTGCTCGTTGACCGATTGTTCAAGAAGATCGGCCTCACCGGCCGGGCGGTCATCCCGATGGTGCTCGGCTTCGGTTGCGACACCATGGCCACCATGGTTACCCGGACCCTGGAAACGGTCCGGGAGCGTATCATCGCCACTGTCCTGCTGGCCCTTGCCATACCCTGTTCCGCCCAGCTTGGTGTTATTCTTGCCTTGCTTTCGAAGTTTCCGGGGGCGCTTGCCGTCTGGAGCGTCTGCATGGTTCTCATCTTTCTGCTGGTAGGGCTGCTGGCGTCGCGGGTCGTGCCGGGCGAATCTCCCATGTTCTACATGGAGTTGCCACCCATGCGCCTGCCGCAACTGTCCAACGTGCTTACCAAGACCTATTCCCGCATGCAGTGGTATTTGCTGGAGATTCTGCCGTTGTTCATTCTGGCATCGTTCCTGCTCTGGCTCGGTAAAATAACCAATTTCTTCCAGACTCTCATTGGCTGGATGAAGCCGGTCATGGCCCTTATCGGTCTGCCGCAGGAGACAGCGATCGCCTTTATTTTCGGATTCTTCCGCCGCGATTATGGCGCTGCCGGGCTCTACGACTTGCAGACCCAGGGTATCCTCGATGCCCGACAGTTGACGGTGGCAGCTGTTACCCTGACCCTGTTTGTGCCGTGTATTGCCCAGTTTCTGGTCATGCAGCGAGAACGGGGAACCAAGGTATCCGTCGCCATTGCCCTGTTTGTAAGTATCCTGGCTTTCTCCTGTGGCTATGTCCTGAACGAATTCCTGCTCATTACCGGGATTCTCTGATGAAGTGCGGATTTTGCGGATACGAGTTCCGTGAAGAAGACGCAAATAGCGGGTGCCGCAGCTGTCCGATGACCTCGGCCTGCAACAAACTTAAGTGCCCTCGCTGCAACTATGAAAACCCTCCGGAGCCTTCACTGGTAAGGAGACTTAGAAAACTGTTCAAGAAGTCGGGGAGCTGACATGAAACTGTCCGAAAAAGCAGAAGAGATCCTGGAGAAACTCTGGATAGAGGTTGAAGAAGAGGGCAATGTCTTTACCGACATGGAGCAGGTCCCTCTTACCATTGAAGATCCCGTCTATCAGGAACTGATCGATCTTGCCCTGGTCGAGGTGAAGGATGGCCGGGTCTACCTCCGGCCGGAAGGAAAAGATGAAGGACGAAAGATTGTCCGCCGCTTCCGGCTCGCTGAGCGGCTCATGATGGATGTCTTTAATATCCGCGGTGAAGCAGCCAAGGAAAAGGCCTGCCAGTTCGAGCACCTGCTGAACGAGGGGGTGGACACCAAGGTCTGTACCCTGCTCAACCATCCTTCCACCAGTCCACACGGCAAGGCAATCCCGCCCGGCGAGTGTTGCCTGGAGGCGCAGCGCAGCGGCAATCTGGGAGTGGTTCCGCTTACCGAACTGAAACCCAATGAGGAAGGGGAGATTGCCTACATCCAGACCGAGGACAATAAGAAGATGCAGAAGCTGATGGCCATGGGGGTTCTCCCCGGCAACAGAATCCGGCTAATCCAGTCGTTCCCTTCCTACATATTCAGTGTCGGTTTTTCCGAATTTGCCATCGATACCAACATGGCGCGCGAGATATTTGTCCGAAGGTAGGACAGTTCATCATATCCTTCTCTTCGGAGAGGCAAAGAATACAAGGCTGAAACCTCGCGTGAGGTTTCAGCCTTTTTTGTCGCGCGTGGCATGCTACTCGTCACCGTATTCCGGGATTTGCCAGAGCTACATGCCCGAAAGTCTGTTAACCCTGTCTTCCTCCATTTTGCGTCATAATTTTACATCCAAATGGAACACAAATATGAAATGATGAACTGTTGCCAGGGTGTAATGGTCGTGTATACTTTGCACAACTGAACCAGTTTGCTGCAATTTCGCCCTTTTTTACAACCGAAGTGTGTGATGGTGGGTACATGTGCCGGAGCTGGCCAGGTATCGCCCAGCAAGGCGAAATACGATTGCCGGACAGGAGTAGAGTGTACTGTTTTACTGGGCGGAGCAGCAAAGCTCAGGGATGTTGGGCACACGGTCGGTCACGATATTTTCCGTAGTCATGCAAAGGATTATGCTATGAGTGATGCCGGCAATGAACAGACACATAGCCAAAAACTGCTGGAGCTCGAGACCATTATCAACCAGAGTCCCGCGGTTGCCTTCCGCTGGAATGCCGATGAAAGATGGTCGGTCCAGTTTGTGTCGGACAATATCCGGCAGTTCGGGTTCCGTGCCGAGGAATTTCTCTCGAACGGATTGTGTTTTGCCGATATTGTCCATCCTGATGACCTGCAGCAGGTTCGTGAAGAGGTTGCCAGATTTTCCCGGGAGGGTGTTGACGAATTTTCCCATGAGTACCGGATCGTTGACGGTCAGGGCAGGGTGCGATGGCTGGACGATCGAACCGTTATTCTGCGGGACAAGGATGCGAAACCTCTGGCGTACCAGGGCTTGTTGCTTGATGTGACCGACCGGAAGAATGCAGAGCACAACCTTCTCCGGCAGAAGGAAATGCTGCAGAAAATTCTCGACACAATCCCGGCGATGATAGTCTATTTCGATCCCCAGCAGCGGGTTGCTTACGGAAATCTGGCGTGGGAACAGAGTACCGGCTGGAAGCTGGAGGATTTGCAGGAACGGGACCTGCTGGAAGAGTTGTATCCTGATGCTGAATACCGGCGTCAGGTCAGGGAGTTTATCGTACGGGCGGAAGGTGTCTGGCAGAACTTTCGTACCAGGGTGCGGGATGGCCGGATGCTTGAAACCCGCTGGGCGAACGTGAAGCTTTCGGACGGAACAAATATCGGTATCGGGCAGGACATTACCGATCAAGTAAAGCTTGAGGAACAAGCCCGGCTGACCCAGAAACTGGAGACTGTCGGTCGGCTTGCGGGCGGAATTGCCCATGATTTCAATAATATTCTCACGGCGATCATCGGTTTCTGCACCTTGTCGAAGATGAAGACCGACGCGAACGACCCCGTGCACCATTACCAGGACAGTATTCTTAAAGCTGCGGAGAAAGCCGCCGGTTTGACACAATCGCTGCTTGCCTTCAGCCGGAAACAGATGATTTTCGTCCGCCGGATCGACCTGGTGGAGTGCGTAAACCAGATAATGGAAAAAATTGCCCCTGACCTGGGCAACAAAATCCAGCTGCAAATCCGGCACGAGATTCCGGATCTGCAGGTAGTAGCCGATTGCCACTGCCTGGAGCAGATCCTGGTGAGTCTCAGCATGAACTCGCTGGACGCCATGCCGGATGGCGGGCGTCTTGTCATCGCCACAACCCTTGCCGAGATTGGCCCCGATTTTATTGAGGCAAACGGGTTCGGTAAGGTTGGGCGCTATGCGTGCCTGACGGTTACCGATGCCGGGGTAGGCATGGCTCCGGAGGTCCAGAAAAATATCTTTGTACCTTTTTTCACGACCAAGGAAGTGGGCCAGGGAACGGGGCTCGGCCTTCCCAGTGTCTATGGAACCGTGAAGCAGCTTGGTGGCTATATAACCGTTCACTCGGCTCTGGGGTCAGGCAGCACGTTTACCATTTATCTGCCCTGTGCAAAGCTTGAGGCCTTGCCGGAGGTGGCTGAACGACCTGCCGGCAAACACTCCGAGCATCCTGTCATTTTGCTGGCAGATGATGATACCCTGGTCAGAGCGGTCAGCCGGGAAATTCTCGAAAAATCAGGTTTTTCGGTTGTCGAGGCGGTTGATGGCGCCGATGCGGTGAGGAAATTCCGGGATATGAAAAATGCCCCGGATCTGCTGCTGTTTGATATTGTCATGCCGAGGATGAACGGCATGGAGGCGTTTCAAAAAATCCACGAGGAAAGACCGGAAATCCCGGTCCTCTTCCTGAGTGGCTACCAGGAAAAAATTGACCTGGCCGGGGATTTGCCGGAGGGTGCTGTCGAGATTATCGGAAAACCTGTCTCTCCAGAAGAGCTGGTGCGGAAAATAAAGGCGATACTGAAGTAGGTTCGGAAAAAGCAACGGTTGCCTTGAAAGAGGATTCGTCGGACGTGTGGTAACATTCTTGCCGCGGAGTGAATTTTATTCCGTCAGGGAAGAGCTGTGGCGGGGGCGGAGTGGTGCTCCGCCATACTCAATGCTCCCGGACAGCAGACGGCATTTCTGCGTTTCCTGAGACGGACTGCTCAATAAACAGCCGCAGCTTTTCTTCGTTGTCCTGTCCGATATCGTTGAACCTGATACCTACCCCGGGAAGTGAGTGGGGTGCAGCAGGGTCCAGAATGTAGATGACCTCTCCGGTCAGTTCAACGGGTCCAAGCGAAGGCGGCAGGTTGAAGGAAATTTTTACCTGCGACCCTTTCTGGAACGCCTGGTGATCGGATTGCACCAGCATTCCTCCTTCACCGAGGGTTTTGGTCCTGGCTTCGATCTGCTGATCTTTTGACCGGATGATGGCATCAACCCCAATATCAAGGCGGAGCATCTGCCGTTTGACGACAAAGGGCAGGTTGCGCTGCAGCATCAGGTGGATGTCCCTGACGGTCAACGGCTTGGTCAGGTAATCAACACACCCGTTCTGTTTTGCCTGTGCGATGCTTGCCGCGTTTCCGTCCGTGGTAACGATCACCACAGGTATGGTTGCCGAGCGAGGGTCGCGGTGCAGTTTTTCGCAGACCTCAACTCCCTTGCAGTGCGGCACATTGAGCTCCGCGAGCACCAGGTTCGGTTGTACTTCGGCAATGACCGCAAGTCCGGATTCCATGTCTCCGGCTCGATGCACTTCGTATCCCATCCTCACCAGAACGCGACTGACAAATTTTGCAAAGGTTTCCGATGGGTCGATCATGACGATTTTTTTCATGTATTCTGTACCCTCTGCGAAGTGAGTTTTTTCATTACAGTCGGTAAAAAAAAGCCCTTTCCTTGATTTTGCCCACAAAAAACCGCTTTCGTGAGCGTCCTGCCAACGGAAGCGGTTCCTTTCCGATTCATGGTACTCCAGCGGCACGCAGTACTGCATAATAACAATCATTTTACGAACTTCCGGGAAAGTTTACGTAGCTTCCATCCGGAAACCCGGATGGAAGCTACGTAGTATTCCTATTACTACAAAGTACCGTTATGTCAACATTTCCATGGTTTGTTTTTGCGTCTGACAGGAAACAGGCTCTGCGCTGAAATTCACCGGCAGCGGCTCTTATTGCTTTCGTGCCATATGCTGCAGGATTTCCTTGAGCTTCTGCAGTTCTTTGCCGTATCCAGCCCAATTTCCCTGGCGTTGCAGCTCTATTGCCCGTTCATAGGTTTTCATTGCCTCAGCGGCCAGTTCCGGCTGGGTGTAGGTCGGGACGGGACCGGTTTTTTCGGCTGTTTCCGGAGTTGGCAGAGTACCGCCGAAAAGCTTCTGCAGGGCCAGTTCCAGGGTCTCTTCCATGACAACTTCATCCCGGTAGGCGACGATTACCCGCTGGAGTTCGGGGAGACCGATCTTGTCGGTTGCCGCAAGATACAGCGGCTGCACATACAGCAGCGATTTTTCTATCGGAATAACCAGCATGCTGCCGCGGATAACTTCGGAGCCCCGCTGTCCCCAGAGGGTCAGTTGCTGCGAGATGACCGAGTCCTGGTTGATGCGCGCGTCTATCTGTTTCGGCCCATAGATGAGCCGATCGCGGGGGAAGGTATAGGCCAGCAGTTTGCCATAGTTCGAGCCGTCGCAGCGGGCGGTCAGCCAGGCTGCCAGGTTGTCCCTTTTCGCCGGGGTAAAGGGCAGCAGGAGGATGTATTCCTCCTTTTTTTCACCCGGCAGCTTCATGATGGTGTAGTAGGGTTCCATGGGATTATCGCCGAGCGCCGGTATTTCCCAGAGGTTTTCCTTGTTGTAAAACACCTTCGGGTCGGTCATATGGTAGGCGGCAAATATGGATGCCTGGATCCGCATGAACTGATGGGGATAGCGGATATGGGCGCGCAGATCTTCCGGCATGGCTGCCATCGGCTTGAACAGTTTCGGGAAGATCCTTGCATAGACTTTCACCAGTGGGTCCTGCGGGTCGCTGATGTAATAGTCGATGGTGCCGTCGTAGGCATCTATCACTACCTTGACCGAGTTCCTCATGTAATTGATCTCTTTCGAGACCGGTTTCGAGTAAGGGAGACTGTTCGAGGCCGTGTAGGCGTCGATTATCCACGCCAGCCGACCTTCTTTGGTCACCACCATGTACGGATCCGAGTCAAGCAGCAGGAACGGGGTCACGGTCTTTACCCGCTCGGTAATGTTCCGGTAGTAGAGGATGCGGCTTTCCTTGCCGATGTCCGATGAAAGAAGGATCTTTTCGGTCCTGAAGCGGGCGGCGAAGAGTGCTTTTTTTACCAGCGAGTCGAGGGGGACTCCGCCCTTCCCTTCATAGGTGGTGTTGATGTTGCCGGTGGCGGTGGGATAGCTGAACTCCGGGACCCTGGTTTTGACGATGACGTAATCGTTGGACAGTTCACCGTAGTAGATCTCCGGCTTGGTTAGCGTGATATCGGCCAGGCTGACTGCCGGGATGTCCTTGATGAAGAATTCCGGCAAACCTTCTTTACTGATCCGGCTTACCGGGCCGAAAGTGATACCGTTGCCGTGGGTAAAAATCAGTCGTTCGTTTATCCAGTTCCTGCTGGGAAGATCGTTGTACGAGAGTTCGCGGGGCGAAAGCATGACCTGGGTATACTGGCCGTTGACCAGGTAGCGGTCGTTGTCCACGTCATGGAACTTGTAGTAGGTCCTGATCTGCTGCAACTGGCTGTAGGTCCTGAGCAGCGGGGCGTGATCCCAGAGCCTGATGTTCTTGATTGTCAGGTCGTTGTTGGCAATGTCCGTGGCGTTCAGTTTGTCGTCTACGTCAAAGGGAATAGTTTCTATCTTGTCCAGATCATAACCGAAACGGGTAAATTTGATGCCGTGCTCGATATAGGGCATCTCCAGGGCCAGTTCAGTGGGAGCAACCTTGAATTTCTGCAACAAGCCGGGATATACCTTGATTCCTATGCCGTAAATGGCAAACAGTATGACAGGTGCCAGCAGTGCCTGGCGCCAGCGGGCTTTCCAGACAGCCGCTGCGAAGAAAATAGCCGTCATCGGAGTAATTACGGCGAGAAGGCGGAACACCCGCAGCCGGGCGGTTACGTCGGTATACCCGGCGCCATAGACCGCTCCTGTTTCGGAAAAGAGCAGCCGGAAGCAGTCCAGGTAGAAACCGGCGGCCATGGTAAGCAGAAATAACCCCGCCAGCAAGGCCAGATGCTTTCTGACCTGGCCGTCAACGTGCGCACCGCTCGGCGTCAGGGAGATGCCGCCTTTCACGTAGTAGGCAACGCCGACCAGCACGGTGGCGACGAGCACCGTTACCCGGGAAAATGCCGCGAGGATTTCCAGGAGTGGCAGGCTGAAGAAATAGAAGCCGATGTCTTTGCCTAGAATGGGATCCGCGGTGCCGACCGGCAGCATGTTCCGGAACAGCAGGAGCTTTTCCCACTGCAGGGCACCCCATTGGCCGGCAAAAAGGGCCAGGACAAAGGCAAACACCAGGGCCAGGGGCTTTACAAACCGCTCAGCCTCGTCGGTTTTCAGTTGATAGATGGTTCCTTCCATGATGGTTACGGCGGCACGGGGGAATTTCGAGCGGAGCGCCGGGATCAGGTTGAGCAGCAGAAATGCCAGCAGCAGACTGCCGAACAGCAGGCCGCTGCCGATTTTTACCAGCAGTGTTGTCGTCAGTACCGATGTGTAGCCGGTTTCGACAAAGAAATTCCAGTCCGTGTAAAGGTTCAGGAGTGAAACCAGGAAGGGAAGGATCAGAAAGAGTGCGGCGAGTGAGATGAGCACGGTTTTTCTTCCGGGCATGAGTGCCTCCTTAGGCATCTTTGCGACGTAGGGAATAGCTGGCGTTGAATTTTCGATGTGTTGTGTTTACCACACATACACCGGATAGCTCTTGGTTGTCAAATTTACCGGAGCAAAGTATGACAGTTGGCCCCATTCGGTTAAAAATTTTCTTGCGAATCTCCAGCGCAAAGCATGATTGTTTCCGTATCGTCTCGCCACGGGATTTGATTGGTGGAGAGCAGGTGTCGGCATAAAGAACCTTGTTTTCGCCGGGGTTGACACCAGAAAAATCATTATTATCTTGAAGTCAGGAAGTTTGAAATAACCAGAAGGAGGCGGATATCATGGCATATTGGGATATGTTCAGGGAGTTGGACAGCCTGCGGCGCGAGATTGATGATGCTTTTCGGGGCGTCGGCATGCGAAGGGTTCTGACACCCCATTTTCTGACCGGTGGCGGGACGCGGCGTTTTCCACTCGTCAATATCAGCGAGGATGGAACGGATATTTATCTGGAGGCGTTGCTTCCCGGGGTTGATCCGTCCCGTGTGGAGGTTTCCGTGCTGCGTAATACCCTGACCCTTGCGGGCGAACGCAACCCGGCTGACACGGACAAGAACGCAGTTTGGCATCGCAATGAGCGGGGTGTCGGAAAATTCAGCAGAACCATCGAGTTGCCGGCAGAGATAGACAGCGGTAAGGTCTCGGCTCAGTGCAGTGACGGTGTGCTCAGAATAACCCTGCCGAAAGTGGAAGCGGCAAAGCCGAAGAAAATTACGGTCGGAGTTTCCTGACCGGGAAAGATATCAACCTTTCGTGGAACAAGATTTTTAAAGGAGGCTTGAAGCCATGTCGGATAAAAGCATAACCAATACCACCGAACAAAATGCGCCGGAAACCCGGGAGGAAACCCGTTCCAACGAGCGCTACCTGCGTCCTGCCGTGGATATCATAGAAAAGGAAGATTGCCTGATAATCATTGCCGATCTTCCCGGCGTCGGGAAGGAGAACCTGGAGATCGGTATCGACAAGGGTATCCTGACGATCCAGGGGCAGGTGAAGCCGGCAGTACAGGGTAACGAAGTGTACCGGGAATTCCAGTTGATGAGCTATTACCGTCAGTTTCAGTTGCCGGAAGCGATCGACCAGGAAAAGGTCAGGGCAGAGTTCATCAACGGTGTATTGACCTTACGGCTGTGCAAGGCTGAGGCGGCAAAACCGAGAAGGATCGAAGTCCAGGTGGCATAACATTGCCGGCGCCTGGCGGATGAAGTACAATTGAGCATAGTACATTCTGGGAACAGGGGCGCAAGATTCGGCCCCTTCCCGTGGGGAGTTACCAGATATCATGGCGGTTACCTTTCAGGATTACTATCAGATCCTCGGCGTGGAACGTACGGCGACCCAGGAGGATATCCAGCGCGCCTATCGCAAGCTGGCGCGTAAGTATCATCCGGATATCAACAAGGACCCGGCTGCCGAGGAGAAGTTCAAGCAGATCAACGAGGCCTACGAGGTGCTCAAGGACCCGGAGTCCCGGCAGAAGTACGATTCCATCGGAACCGGCTTCAAAGGCGGCGAAGAATTTTCGGTCCCGCCGGGATGGGAGAATGTCCGGTTTTACCATGAAGGTGATGAGGGGGCCGATTACAGTGACTTCTTCCGGTCTATTTTCGGCGACCTCGGCGGATTCTCCAGCGGAGGGATGCCGGGCGGCGGCCAGCGGCGGGGTAGGGGGCGCGATTACGACAGCCATATCGAGATCTCGCTGGAGGATGCCTGCAACGGCGTCAGCAAGGTTATCGACCTCGAGACGGTGGTTCCGGGTGCGGATGGTCGGCCGGTGAGGAGCCGCCAGAGCTTGGACGTGAAAATTCCCCAGGGCGTTACCGAAGGTTCGAGAATACGGTTGCGCGGCCAGGGCGGCAAGGGCGTCGGCGGAGGCGAGGACGGAGACCTGTACCTGAAAGTACACCTGAAAAAAGATCCGCGCTTCCAAGTAGAGCACCATGATCTGCTGAGCATCCTAGACGTTGCTCCCTGGGAGGCGGCCCTCGGCGCAAAGGTTACCGTCCCTACGGTTGGTGGCGCGGTGAACATGACTCTGCCGCCGGGAACCCAGGCGGGTCAAGTGTTCCGTCTCCGGGGGAAGGGAATTCCCCGGAGAACCGGGGATCCGGGCGACTTGCTGATAACGGTCCGGGTAGTTGTTCCGCCACACCCGACGGAACGGGAAAAGCAGTTGTTCGAGGAGTTGGCGAAGGAATCACGTTTTCGGCCGCGGGGGTGAAAAAGGATGGGGAAAATGGTGAAACAGCGGATTATGGTTCGATCACGATATGAGCTGACGGTTGAGGATGGCGGTCCTTTGGGCACGATGGTGACGGTTTCCCTGGCGGAACTGGCCGGGCGGTGCGGCTGTCGGGTTGACGTGCTGAGACGCCTGGTGAGTTTCGGCCTGGTTGACCCGGTGCCGGGGTATGCCGATCCTCCCCGCTTTCCCGATAACGCGGTTTCCCGGGTTGCCCGTGCGCTGCGGCTGAAGCAGGACCTTGGGCTGAACCTGAATGCTTTGGCGCTGGTGATGGAACTTCTTGACCGGATTGAGGAGCTGGAGGACCAACTGCGGAGCAGGTGAGTTGCCACGTTGCTTGAGGACGTCGGCTCCATTGCATGGAGGGCATGGCTCGATACTGGCCACGCCCCGCAAAAAAGGCCTTGCGAATACGTCGCAAGGCCTTTTTTACTGTCCCGTTGCGGGATGATCGTCAGCTCATGTTTTTGACCAGATAGCTGGTCAACTGGCCGAGGCAGTTTACATAGCTGCCGTATTCATTGTCGTACCAGCCGAACAGCTTCGCATGGGTTACCGGTATTTGAACTTCTGCGTCAGTCGACACGCCGAGGCTCTGGAGAGTTTCCTGCGGCAGGTTGATGAAACCGGTCCGGGTGTGGGTTTCGTGTCCCTCGATGACCACCGCGGCTGGCATGCCGATCAAGTCGGATGATACATTCTGGCGCTTGCTGTAAACGAGCAGATCTTTTTGCGATCCCTCGCCTGCTTTGCGGTAAATTTCGTTCAGCAGGTCATGGGTGATGACCGGCTCGCCCGCCTCGTCCAGCGGAGTGTGGAAGGTCAGGTTGAGAATGATCAGCGACACGGTGTTGGTGGGGATGCGGACTGAATCCGCCATGAACCCGACCCGCTTGATCTCCGGCATGACCTTTTCAAGGGCCTTGGCGGAACCGGTGGTGGACAGGATGATGTTGTTCATGACCGAGCGGTTTTTGCGCAGGTCGGAGACCCCGGTCTTCGGTACCCCGTCAAGGACGCTCTGGGTGTTGGTCGCTGCATGGATGGTGGACATGGACGCAGTCAGGATATTGGATGTTTCTTTGTTGTCCAGCAGCGGTTTGATCATGTGGGCCAGTCCGGTGGTGGTGCAGGAGGCGGCGGAAATGATATGGTGCCGGCTGGGGTCGAAGTCGGTGTGGTTGATCCCCTGCACCAACAGAATGCTGTCGTCGGGCAGCGATTTGGTTTTGTCCTTGATTTTGAAGGGGGCTGATGCCAGGACTTTTTCCGCGCCAGCTTCCAAATGGCCGCGGAGACTGCCCGATTTATGGTCGGCAGGCAGGGTTGGGTCAAGGAACTGGCCGGTGGTTTCCACCACGAAACGAACCCCTTCTTTTCTCCAGGCGATGTCTTTCGGGTTTCTTGCTTCGCGAAGAATCTTTACCGTAATTCCATCAACATCGAGTATTGCCTGGTCGGCATCAACAACGCTGATTTCGCATTTGCGGGAATGACCATAGAGAAATCTGCTCAGGCTGCCATAGGTGGAATCGGTTTCGATTACCTGGACAATGTCGTCAAGGCTCTTGCCTACTTCCCTTCCCGTGTTTACGATGATCGTGTCGAAGTCTCTGGTGAGAAGGTGATTCCACAGGGTCAGCTTCCCGATGCGTCCCAGCCCGTTGATGCCCAACGGTTGTGATGACTTGTCGCCTGCACTCATTGTTACCCTCCTTATGATATGTCTGTCCGGATTCGGTTTGTTGCCGAAATCCGTTAGTAGCTTTCCGTGTATTCTACCGGATAATTTCCTTGATAGATATTGCCCAGCCTGCCATCAATGGCGATTTTGTCGCCCAGACGCAGTTCCACGCCATTGATGAGACATTTTTTCTCCGTTTCGATCACTTGCAGTACCTTGCAGTTGACGATGCAGATTTTGCCGAGACGGGCAGCGGTTACCGCCGCGTGCGAGGTGGCGCCGCCCCGTGCCGTCAGCAGCCCGTCGCAATCGAAAATCATGTCGATATCGTCGGGAACGGTGTCCGGCCGCACCAGGATTTTCTTGGCATCGGGAAATTTTACCGTGGCTTCCCGCAGATCTTCCCGATCAAATACAATCATACCGTTCATGGCCCCGCCGCCGATGCCGATGCCGGAGCCGAGGAACTGCATGGACTTCTGTTCCGCAGCAAAAACGCAGAGTTTTTCCGGCTGACTGGTGGTGTAGTCCCTGGTCTGGAGGAAGAACAGGTCCTCCTTGCGCGGCGACTCGAAGGTAAACTCGATTTCCTGGTGGTTGAAACCGTATGAGTCCACCAGCAGTTTTGCGCGGTAGAAGAGCTCCTGGTACACCTCGGGGAAGTCCTTTTCCAGCGATATCTTCAGGTTGCCCGGGGTGTTTTTGCGCTGCTTTTCCGAAATAGGCAGAGTGTGAACCAGGCCGGCTACCACGTCTTCTCCCTGGCTGAAGAGGGTGAAGTCGCCATAGAGGTGGACGCCCGGCTTTTCCTCCAGCGGATCGCGGGTAAAGACCACGCCGGTGCCGGAGTCGGAGCCGAGATTGCCGAGGACCATTTCCTGCACCATGACGGCGGTGCCCCATTCTTCAGCGATCTGCAGGTGACGGCGGTAGGTCTTGGCCCGGTCCGTGTACCACGAATCCATGGTCGAGAGAATGGCCTGGATAATTTGTCGGAACGGATCCTGTTCCACGTGTACCCGGTGTTCCTTGAGCAGGTCCCGGTAGGCGAGGGCTATCTCCCGTATCTGGCTTTCGGTGAACTGCACCTTGCGCGCTACCTGATAAAGGTGCTTGAAGTGGGACATTTTTCGGTCGAACTCGTCGCGCGGGATACCGTGGGCCATTCCCCAACCTTGGAGAAAACGCCGGTAGCAGTCCCATGCAGTCCAGCCCATATTCTGTTTGCGGCTCAGTCCTTCGGCAACCTTGTCGTTCATGCCGACGTTGAGATAGGTGTCCATGGCGCCCGGCATGGAAATGGCGGTTCCGGAGCGGACCGAAAAAAGCAGCGGGTTCTCCGGGTTTCCCAGCCCTTTGCCGGTGATCTCTTCCAGTTCGGTGATCTTTTGCCGGACCAGCTCCTCGATTTCTGCGGTCAGTTCCGGGTTCTGCAGAATTGCCCGACGGTGCCGGAAGAGTTCGGTGGTCAGAACAAAACCGGGCGGGATGGGGAATTCTTTGGCATAGAGCCGTTTCAGAAAATATGCCTTGGCGCCGAGAAAAATCTGGTTGTCCATCTCCGGGGTGCTTCGGTAGATGGGACTGATGATCAGGTCGGGGTCGAAACTCATGATGTTGTGCAGAACCTCGGGGGTCAGGCTTCCCACCATGGTCCGCAAGGTATTGAGCACATCGGAGATGAAGTTGTCCAGTTGTTGCACGAGAAAGGCGGACGAAAGCACTTCCCGGTAGAACTTTTCCGAAATCCGGTGAACTTCCTGCTGATCCTGCGGCCCGGTTATGCGTGCATGGCCGGATTGCTGGAGGGCTACCACCTTGAGCGGCATGTCGAAATTGCGGAGAAAATACTCGTAGATGATCTCACGGATGTTCTGGGCCATGAACTGGAACAGATTGACAAACTGATCGAGGCTGAAGCTTGCTGAGGTGAGGCTGTACTGGAACATCTTCAGGTTCGCGTCGAATCCCTGATTGGTGATGCCGTCCAGCATCAGCCCATGGCGGAACAGCTCGATTATCCTCGCGATCCGGCGTAGCGACTTGGCGGTGATGTAGTTCATGTTGATCTGGCTGATGAGTTTCGTCATCAGCGCCACCGCCAGTCTTTCCAGTCGGAAGGTGAGGCCCATGGCCTCGAATTTAGCCTCGTGGTATTTGCCATACATGGAGGGGATGCCCGCGGCAATATGCCGCTTGTGGTAGATATCCTCGCATGCTTCCGATTTGTCGGGATTCAGGATTATCTCGCGCAGCCGATCCATGAAATAGTATACCCGCCGGAGCGCGGCTTCGGTGTTGTTCTCCTCGAGATGCTTGCCGAACTCTTCAATTTCTTCGTCGGGGAACAGGTGCAGCTGGTTCATTACCGGAATAATGTTGTGGTAATCCAGGGTGTATTTTGTTTTCAGCAGCCGGTGGAGCTCGACCAGTCCCTTGAAGCGGACCTGGTCGCGTTTCGGATGTCCTTTCAGGTGCTTCGACAGGTTCAGGTCTTCCCTGTCGAGGAGTTCTTCCGGCGCTATAGAGTAGTTCTCGCACAGGGACGAGACAATTTTATGGACCGGGTCGAACCATTCACCGGAGTTTTGCAGCGTAGTAAACACATCTCGGGGAACCAGGTCTTCCAGTGCCGCTACCTCGCCATCGTACCAGAAGCGGATGATTCTTCTGGTCAGTTCGATATGGGTGTTGTTGCTCTCGGTGTGCACCTGCTTGCGGAGAAAATGAATCAGCCGGTCCTGGCGGAATGAAATTTCGTCTATTTTCGTGGTGATATCGCGCAACTCGCCTTCGGCGCCGATCTCGTTATAGTAAACCGGGAAGATGCGGGCCAGTTGCTTTATCATCTTGAAGGTGAGGGCAATATCCGAGTTCAGCAGTTTGGTAATGTCGCGCTGGAACAGATCGGTATCGGAAATGAAGATCCCCCGGACGCGGAGGTTCACGATCAGGGCGGAGAGCAGCTTGAGCATTTTCTGCGGGTTGCATTCGATCAGCTCCATCCAGACCCTGATGCTCTTGATGTGGTTTTTGTCGATACAGACCTGCCAGTCCTGGTTGATGCCGAAGACGTTCCCCGGTACGAAGCCGAAAGAGATGAGCCGGTCGATGAAACTGTTGATGATGGCTGGGTTTCCCAGTTCGATGACTTCTTTGCCGAGGGTCAGGACACAGTCCAGAAGCGTCCCCATGTGATCGCCCTTCTGGGATTCGAAGAGATGAAAAATCCTTTCGAGGAAGGTTTTCAGCTCTTTTTCGGTGCAGGCGCTCTTTACAATGCGAAGCATCCGGTTGAGATCCCAGAGCAAATGGTCTTTCAGATGGGCCATGCCGGGCAGGCTCAGCAGGTAGAACAGGTAGTAGATGCGGTCGAGAGCGGGCTCCTCTTCGTCCATACAGCTGCGGAAGCGGTTGGCGATGCCGGAGAAATCGGCTACCTGCTGGAGTTCCGCCCAGGTTGCCGCTTTGGCTAGCTGTCTTCGCAGTTCGGCGAAGAAGGGTTTTCCGATATGGGTGATGCGCGGCGTCATGTCGGAGCGGAACAGGGATTTCTTGTTGGACAGCCAGGATTCGATGGAACTGCTCTTTTCCCAGAAGTCGATGTTTTCCTTCAGGGCCAGGCGAAGCATGCCGAGCGCGGTATCGGCATAACGGGGATCATCGGCCAAATGCTTCATCCGCTCCTTCATGAATCCGGAAGAGCGCACCATGACATAGCGGTTTATGGCAAAGGTGTCGTGGAGCAGGGCTACGACTTCTTCCGTGAGCTGGTGGGGCGCTTTTTTCTGCCGGTGCAGCAGGTCGGCGAATTCCAGCAGCGTCTGAAATGCTCTTTCCTGTTGTTGGTCCGGGAGCGGGAGCCGTAACAGAGACCCGAAAATCTCCAGGAGCATTGTCAACGGTTTTTCGTTTTCCGGCAGCGATAGATAAAACCAGAGGTCGTCCAGAGCCATTTTGCGTAACAGATCAACCACCAGTTCCGGATTGGAGTAGGGGTGGTGATATTCCGTTATCAGTTCTTCCGCCCGCTTATGGATCCCGAAGTGGCTGCGGGACAGGGAAAGAAACCATTGATGCTCGGGCGGAATTTCAATTTTTCGCCGGGTGACGGCCAGGTTCACTTCAAGCGCTTTGGATACGAATTTTTTCATCTTAGTGTCCGACATAGTCATCAAACGTTAGTGCCCGCGGGAACCGTGACGCCGAAGTCGCCGAAGCTGGGCGGTACGTACTTGTTTTTTTGGTAGAATGTTTCTGGGAGTTTTGCGGCAGAAGGGTTTTGCGGCATGATTTTTATACACTTCCGCTTGCCTCGGCAACATCGTCGGACATGGAAGTGTTCCCGCAAAAATGTACCATATCCCGGGTGGTAAGAAAACAGAATAATTGTGCGGCTTGGCAAACTGACCGGAGGAATTCGATGCCAGTTGCCAGCAAGAAAACGTTTTCATCCTCTGGCTGGAGACTTGTTGGGCCGTTGCTTTCGGCGGTTCGCGGTGGCTGTGGCACGTATTTGCGCTACACGTTCTTGACGGGAAAGCACTTGAAGACTACTATGTATCTACTGCTACCGCTGGTGTCTACGACAGGAATAGAGATATGGTTTCAGGTGAGAAAAGAGGATTTGTTGCCCTTGCCGGGTTGATTATCGTTGCGGTGCTGTGTCTGGCTGCACAGGCATCAGCGTCGAGGGAAAATGAGGTGCGGGAGTCTCTCTACGAGGTTTTCAGTCATGGCATGAAAATTGGCCAAGTGAAAACTGTCTGCGGACCGGTGGTGCGCGACAGTAAAAAGACCTTTCACTTCGAATCATCCACCAGTATTGATGTTCATTTTCTCTTTTATTCCTATCGACTGGAAAAGAAAGAGGAGGCGATGATAGGTGGTGAGGGGGCGTACAGCTATCGGCGGAGCATGCAGGAAAACGGTAAGTTAATTCATGTTTCGGGAAAAATGGAAACCGGTGCATTCCGGTTCGTTATTGATGAGGATGGCGCTACCCGCACCCTGATCATCCCTCGCGAAAAATACGACTATACTACGCTGGATTGTCCAGAATTGACGATGGGGCCGGATGAGAAGGAAAAGATCCTGCGGATTCTCGACCTGGAAAACCTGGTAATCGTCAGCAGAAAGTATCACTGGGTAAAGGACGAGGATCTGGACCTGGCCGGGCGCAAAATCCATTGCAAGGTAATCGATTTCCAGGATCTGAACAGGAAGGGGCGCCGCTGGGTTGAAGGCGATGAGCTTGGGGTCCTGGTCTTGCGTCAGGATGGCAGTGGCAAGGGAGTGTCCTATTCGTCCCGGCTTGCTTCGCAGGTGGTGAAGTGGGAGCAGGGGCGGCGATAACCGGTGGCCGGCACCAGTCTTTGTTTGAGTAAATAAATTGGAGAGCATATGGGGAAGCAGTATCCGGCATTAAGTGAAAAGGATCGGCAGTTTATTGCGCAACAGAAGGTTTTCTTTCTTGCCAGTGCCTCTGGAGAAGAGGTGAATCTTGCGCCCAAGGGGGAAAACTGTCTCCTTTTTATCGATCCTGAAAACCTGCTGCTGCTCGACTACCCTGGAAGCAGCAATCGTACGGGTCGCGACCTTGCTGCCGGTGGTTCCCTGACCATCATGTTCTGTTCCTTTGACGACGATTCTCGGGTCCTCAGGATTTTCTGCCGCGGCGAGGTTATCGGAAAAGAAAGTCCGGACTTTGCCTCCGTTGTAAAGCGCTTCCCTGGCGGTGATCCGGCCATTGTTCGCCAGGTCTTCAGGCTTTCTGTTCAGGCAGTCGAAAACAGCTGCGGACTCAGTGTCCCTATCATGCGTTTCGAAAAGCAGCGTGAGGGGGGCGTCCGACACTGGGCGGAAAAGAAGGCTGAGAAGGCCGGCGGCAACCGGTAGCGGAGCGGGTGGTCCTTCCGCCGGCAGCCTCTGCCTGGCCGGAAAAAACAGGCCGGCTTTTTATCGATATCTCGCCGCTGCTCGTTTTTCCTGATAAAAATCTTTCTGAAAACCCATTCCTTTTGCCATCTTTCTTCTTTTGCTTGCCGGTTGGCCAGATCCTCTTTGCTTGAGCGTTGTCCGCAAAAGGTTTTTGCACTGTATTTCCTGCCGATCTTTCCTTCTGCTTTGCCAATACGGATATTCCATAATCCATTTCAAACCTTTCGCTTGCCTTTCTCATGTCGGGGCATTCCGAAACTTTTCATTCCCCTGTCTTGCTCTACGTCTTCTCGCTCAAGTGCTCGCCATGTGTTTGTCGGTTCGGCGTAATCCGGTTTCTGTTAGAAAACATAAGTTTATTGGTAGGTAAACAGTTTTTTTGTAATAATAAATATGTTGACATGAAATATGCTTTATATGTATAAAATTAAAACTTATACTACTTTAAATGTGCTGCAAATAATTAGAATTGGTGCTTGTGTCAGTGCGGAAGTTCCTTTGCAGATATTTCATTTGATGGGAAAGCGGCGGTTGTTCTGGCAATAATCCGTCAAAGTTATTCCTTTTCCCCGGCTCTTGTCTGTGTGAAAAATTACTTAGGAGGTGTTCGGATGGCGGGAAAGATCAGGCAGATGATAGATTCCGTAATTAACCAAAGAGCGAAAGACAATCCCATGCTCGAACGTGTCATCAAAACGAAGTTGATTCTCAAGGGTATTAATCCGAACAAATATACTCTTCAGTCCGATGATGATCCCGTTGTGCTCGGCAAGCTTGAAAAGATGATTGCAGAACTCAAATAGACCTGGAAAATACCTATCGGTAGGAGGCTGATAATGAACATAAAAACTGCTTTTTCCGTACAAGAAACCGCTGAACGGAGCGTCAATGATATTGCCCGACAATTCGAGATGTTCGATACTGAAATGGTTCTGTTCTTCTCCTCGACGAAATATGCGCCGGAAAGTATCAGTAGCCTGATGCAAAATGCCTTCCCCATGGCTCAGGTATTTGGTTGTACTACGGCAGGAGAAATCGCTTCCGGGAAAATGTTGGAGAACTCGATTGTGGCCATGGCCTTCAACGGCCAGGCGATCAAGGATGCAAAGATCGAGGTTATTGAAAATCTTCATGACGAAAATGCCGTCAGGGCAGCACTTGAATCTTTCGGGTCCTACTTTAACGAGCCTGTGGCGGATATGGATCCGGCAACCTATGTGGGGATCATTCTTGTCGATGGCTTGAGCGGTGCCGAGGAAGGTCTGATGGAAACCATTGGCGACCTGACCAATGTTACCTTTATCGGCGGTTCGGCAGGTGATGATCTGAAGTTTGCCTCTACAAAGGTTTATGCGCAGGGCAAAAGCTATTCCAATGCGGCGGTTTTGGCAATGCTGAAACCGGGCGTAGAGTTCAGCTTTATCAAGACGCAGAGTTTCCGTGACCTGGGAAAAAGCCTGGAAGTGACGAAGGCGATTGAAGCGCAGCGTGAGGTTGTCGAATTCAACGGCAAGCCGGCTGCGGTTGCCTATGCCGAAGCTGTCGGGACCAGCGTCGAAGAAGCTGCCAAGCATTTCATGCATAACCCTGTTGGCCTGTTTATCGAGGACGAGCCGTATGTTCGCAGCCCGCAGCAGATCAAGGGTGACAGCATGTTGTTTTACTGCAGCGTGATGGAGGGAATGGAGCTGTCCCTGCTGGAAGGCACCGACATGATCGGCGATACCCGGCAGGCACTCGAGCTGGCGAAATCGGAGCTCGGCAGCATATCCGGCCTGGTTGCCTTCAACTGTATCCTCAGGACGCTGGAACTGCGCCAGAATAATCTCGAGCAGGCGTACGGCGAACTGTTTGCGAATATTCCTACTGTCGGTTTCAGTTCCTATGGTGAAGAGTACATCGGTCATATCAATCAGACCGCTACTATGCTGGTATTCAAATAGGACCTCCCCGGAAACCCGGAAAAATGGTGTTCCGGGCTGGTTTTTGGCTTTCATGGCGTCTTATTCGGTGCCGCGATGCCGGAAAGTGCTTGAGGGGAAAACGCCTGAAACCGGAACCTTGTCGGATCAATGTAAAGGATGGTGGCCGGTTGCACAGGGTTTCGGGGCACTCGCCGTCCAACCCCTTGTCGATGTTTTCGGATGAATAGCAGAGTACTTGTTGCCCGGAATCAGATCTTTGCTTCATGGCAGCGTCAATCGACAGGTTCTCATGTCAGGTTTGCTCATGGATGCCTGCGTCAGTTTGCTGATTTCTTGCCGGGAGAAAACAGCTCGCTTTTGACTTGTAAACCGCAAACTGTTTTGGCGGATGATGTGCGGTTATCGAGATGAGTGCCTTGGCGCAAGGGTTTTTTCGTTAGTTCCACACGAGGGTACTGCAATGCCTGTTCACTATGAAGAAAGTATCGACTTGATGAACAAGGACGGTGGGCTGAAAGGAAATCTATCGCTCACCAATATTACCGACTTGCTGCAGTTCCTTTCCTCCAGTGCAAAAAGCGGTGTGATCCGTTTGCAAAGCCATCCCGGCGGCGAGGAAGGGAAGATTCACTTTGTGGGCGGGGAACTGGTCTCGGTGGTGTCCAAAAACCTGTCTGGGCTGGAGGGGCTTGCCGATTTGTTGTCCTGGGATCAGGGTACCTTTCATTTTCTTCCCGGGGTGGCTGCCCAAAAGACAAACATCGGACTATCGGTACAACATGCAATTATGGAAGCGGTCGTGCTTTTGGATAAACAGGCCAGTACTACGGTGAATGAGACTTTGAGATCAGATGAAAGGAGCTTTGATATGCAAGAGGCCGAAAGAAGTTCCACCGAGGTAATGAACGATTTGCTGGAAATTCCCGGTATTGATGCGGTCGTGGTCGTCGGACGAGACGGTTTCGTCATCGAATCCGCCGGGAGCAGTGCACGGGTGAATATTGACGAACTGGGAGCATCCCTGGCCCATTCAATCAACGGTATTGAGGAAATGGGCAGCGAACTGAATGTCAACCGGTTTCAGGACATGTTCATTGAGTACGGAAGGGCGGTTATCATGTGCCGGCCGGTTGGCGACGCAGTTGCGGCTATCATTACTCCGGATGCCTCCAAGCTCGGGATTATCAGGCACAAGACCAGAAAGCTCTTTGAAGAGCTCGGCCACTCATTCTAGGGGGAGTGTTCAATGGCGTTGAGATTAGAATACAGTCACGATGATGAAACACATCGTAATTTTCTGAACGGTCAACCAGTTGTCATGCATTCGCACCATTATCTTGCACTGATAACAAAGCTAGTGGAAGACTTGGCTGATATGAGCGCGCCCGAGATTCTCCGCGATGCCGTGGAAGATACCATGCGGGCGGTTTTCGATGATTATATCGCGAAAAACGGTCTTACTTCAGCCCAGGACAGATGCAACGTTGGCAGGGAATATTTTTCCGTATTCGGCCTCGGTAAAATGGTGATTACCGGGGATGAGAATGGCGGCGAGATTCGGTTGCTCCGCTCCCATGTTGATGAGGGTTGGGTTAAGAAATGGGGCGTACATAATAAACCGATTAACCACTTTACCTGCGGCTATGTTGCGGCCATGTTCGGAGCGGCATTCAACAAGCCTGCACGGAGTTACGTGGTTACCGAGGTTGCCAGCATTGCGGCGGGAGATTCGGAAGGAAAGTTTATTGTCAAGACATCCTGATAGAGGAGGAGTTTTTTCATGACCGTAATGCGTGATACCGTTGTGAAGTCACTTGCCAGGGTTACCGTCCAGGCTGATGAAAACGGTTTGATACCTGAATACGAGGTGCTGGTTAACCTGCTTCCCGTTGCACTGCTGAATACCTTCATGGAGAGAATCATGGCGGCTGCTCCTCCTGAAAGGAAGGCCGAGGTGGAAGCGGGGCTGGTCCGGGCGGCGTATGAATGCGGCTATCATACCGGCTGCGGCATTATTACCTCGGATATTTTCAATGAAGTGGTTCTGCCGATGGTTACCGAAGGAGAAAAGGACATCCTGCGTGGCGCATATGCCGCTTTTACCGCATGGGGGTGGGCTAAATCGGGAATCGTACAGCTGAAAGAAGCGGAAAAGATGGTTATTCGTGCCTTTGATTACTATGAGGCGGACAGTGGCGGTGACGGCCTGCGCGGTTTCATGCTCCGCGGATTGAGTCAGGCTTTCTTCGACCTTGCCTATGCGGATCCGTATCCGGACGGCATGGATACCTTTGTGTGCCATCAGACAAAGGGTATTGAAGCGGGCGATCCCTACGGCGAATTTATCGTGGTGAAGAAGTAACGAAAGCCACGGTACGAATCATTTTCAGGCAGCTGAGTCGATATCTACGGAGTTTTTAGTGGTCGATCATGTCGTTGGACTTATAGACGGGCATTCCTTTGAGGTTGCCTTGCGAAATGCCGTTGAGGTCAGGTGGAGCGGCATTCTGAACGCTATGCAGGGTCCGCAGCAGGTTGGCGTGGTCGTCTTGCAGGATGGTCACATTGCCTGGGCGGTCAGCAACAACCAGACCGAAAATTTTGCTTCCTTTCTGGAGCGCATCGGTATGGTGCCCAAGGATAAGCTCAATGAAGTCGTGCACAAGTATCGTTCACTGGGAAAGTCGAAAAAACTTGGGACCCTGCTGGAAGAGACCGGCCTGATTTCTCATGCTACGTTACGTGACTGTCTTAAGGCCCATGTCAGCGCGGCGCTTTCATCCATGATGGGTGATACTGGAATCATCCTCCAGGCAAAGGGCGGCGAGATGATTGTGGATTCGAGCCTGATATTTCTTCTGGGAGAAGTGTATCCTGCTTCTCCCGAAGAGAATTCCGCGGAAATTCCGCTAGGTGTCGTGGATGGATTGGACATGGTAGTGCAAAAAGAGGAGGCATCGCCGGCGGAACCTGATTTCCTGCTGGACCTCGCGGCACTTCCCGGCTACCTCTACTCACTGGTTGCAAGCAGCGACGGCAATGCGATTGCTTCCCATGTTGCAGATGGTGAGGCTGTCGAGATACGGCAGGTGCTCCCGGTGCTTCTTGAATGGCTCGAGGCATCATCCCTCGGTTCTGTCGATATGGGAATGGGGATGGTTTTGTTCGAATTCATTCAGAGTGAGAAGGGTTCTTTATTTATTCATATGGTCGGCACGGAGAGCCGTCACTTCCTTGCCGTTGCCTGTGATGAGAAGGCAAAACTTGGAGTTGTCAGGCATAAGATGTCGGAAATAATACCTGAAGTCCGGAAACTGACGGAAATGCAGTAACACGGATTGGGGAGACGAAATGGCTAATATTGTTTCCATTGTTAGTTCCAAAGGAGGTACCGGAAAGACCACGGTTGCCCTCAACCTTGCCGTCGCACTGGCCGAAGCCGGCGATCGCACCCTGTTGATTGATGCGGATCCGCTTGGCGCAATCGGTTTTTCGCTTGGTCAAGGTGATACCGAGTGGACAGGCCTTGCGGAGTACCTGATGAAGAGGGCTGAGCTCGATGAAACGCTCATCCAGACGAAGCTTCCTTTCTTGTCGATTTTGCCGCGGGGACGTCTGGATCCTTTGGATGTGGGGATTTACGAGGAAATGCTTAATGCCACGGCGGCACTGGCCGACATCATCGCCGCGGTGGAAGATGATTTCCGCTACGTCATCATTGATACTCCTTCCGGTTTGGGGCTTGTAACCAGAGCTGCCCTTGCCGTTAGCACTTTTGCCCTCATTCCCTTGCAGGCGGAACCACTTGCCTTGCGGGCAATTTCGCAGACCCTGAGGGTTCTGCAGCATATCAAGGAAAATGAGAATAGCGATCTGCATCTGCTCGGCATTCTTGCCACCATGGTGCAGTTGAATAAAGACGTATCGTTCAATATCATGAATACCGTCTGGGCGTCTTTGGACGGGGTGCTTGAAACATACGTCCCCCGGGCAGATGTCTTCCATGTTGCAAGTGAGAAGGGGTTGCCCGTATCGTTCTTGCCGGGTAAATATCCTCCTGAAGCAATCAGGTTCGAGTTGCTGGCTACGGAGATTAAAGACATCATTCAAGGTATGGGTGGTGTGACAGGAGAGCTTGATGAAAGACCGCAGCGTGAACTCATATGATCTGACTGAAGCGCAAAAGATCCTCACTTCCCTTGCTCCATCGACGGGAACGGCGTCCCAGGAAAAATCGGTTTCTGCATCAACACCAGGATATCTACGCCTGTCGAAAGAATTTCTGCCGCAGAAAGTTTCGCGCGCAGCAGTGCCGTCCCTCGAAGATTCCATGGATACCGCTGCTGAGAAAGAAAATCTTCAACCGCAGAAATTCACCAGTTGGGAAAGCTGCATTGCCTGGTGTATGAGCATACTGCGCGCTGATGCTGCTTTTGTGGTTGACTCGCAAGGTTTTATCATTGCCAGTCGGGGCCGGGTTCCCAGCCACGGTTTCGAAGGTACCGGTGCGGAACTGGTCTGTTCCGTGGAGCAGTTGGAAAGAGTTGAGCCTGATGCCGGCAAGCTACTTTGGGTGGATCTGGATTATGATAAACGCAGGGTTGCCGCTTTTGTAACACCATCGGAAAATGCCGATTTCTTTGTGCTTGGGTTTATTGCGCCCGATCCAGCGTACCATTCACTGAAACAGATTGTTACCCGCCAGATTATCGAGAACCTGCCTCATCTTGACTAGCAGGTTGTGAGTAATATCTGCGGAGAGTCGTTTAGTGTCGATGCTGTGCGACGCATTCGGCATTACGCACGTTGTTTTTCGGCAGAGTATTGCAAGGCACCTGCATCCAACTGACAAGCTCTGTAATCGTACCGCCAGACAGACAAGACTCCAGAGCTCTTTTCCCTCAAGGGGGAAAGAGCTCTGGAGTTTTTTCTTGTGCTCTTTGTGTGGTATCCTGATTTTAGCATTTCTTTTGAGGAGTATCGCTTCCAGGCAATAGCAGGTATACTTTTCAGAACCTGGCAAGAGTTGTTCTGAAAGTCCGCATCATGCCTGGCGGTAAACATTTTTACCCTGTCAGGTGTCTTTCACTGTTGGTTTTGCCGTGTTTTCTTGGTAAAGGACCTCTCAGGACGCCTTGTCAGGAGATTCGAACCAGGGTGATTTGTACAGCAAACGGACCATAGCGGAAACATGTGTCAGCATTTTTTAATTCAATGTTCTTTTACGGACGAGGGATACAATGACGCAACAAATCAGCGAGTTGCTTTCTGCTGCAATGAATATCCCTGGAAAGTTCTCCGGCAAGCTGATGAGCTCACTTGCCGTGATACTACTTCTGATGCTTCTTCGCACGCTTGTCCTCAAGGCCGTTTGGCGCAGGACTGAAGCATTTCAAATTCGCTACCGCTGGCGCAAGTTTTCGAACTATGTGGCTTTCTTTCTGGCACTGCTCTTTCTTGGCAGGGTTTGGTTCGAAGAATTTCAATCGGTGGCAACCTTTTTGGGCCTGTTGTCGGCAGGTCTGGCAATAGCGCTGAGAGATCCCTTGGTGAATCTGGCCGGATGGATCTTCATCCTCTGGCGGAGGCCGTTCAGTGTCGGAGACCGGATTCAGATCGGCACTCATGCCGGAGATGTCATCGATACCAGGATTTTCCAGTTTACCCTCATGGAAATAGGTGGCTGGGTTGACGCGGATCAAAGTACCGGAAGGATTGTCCATGTTCCCAACAGCAAAGTCTTTACGGAACCCCAGATCAACTATACGGAAGGTTGGTTTGACTACATCTGGAATGAGATCCCGGTTCTCGTAACGTTCGAGAGCAACTGGAAAAAAGCCAAGGAAATTCTCGCGGAAATCGTGGAGAGGCATGCCGGTCATCTCGTTACACCTGCTCAGTTCAAAATGAAGGAGTCTTCCCGCCAGTTCATGATATTTTCTCCCAACCTTGCTCCATCGGTGTTCACTGCGGTGCTTGACAGCGGGGTTCTGTTGACGATGCGATATCTGTGTGACCCGCGCCGGCGTCGCGACAGCACCGGCGAGATCTGGGAAGAGGTTCTTGATCGTTTTGCCGAGTGCGACGCTATTGATTTCGCTTACCCGACCCGCCGTTTTTTCGATAATGTGCGGGAAGGGAAGCACACCGTGAGTGGTGCAACAGTTGCAGGCCATACAGAAAAACCTCATATGTGACCCTCTGGGAGAATGTTTTTCGCCTGACTCGCGGTGAAGATTATCATTGCAACGGGATGGTTATGCAGCAAAAGATGAAAGACGACAATTCCGGACACGAAGGATGGCGTGCTCGTGCGCATGAAATCATTTTCGAAGCCGATACACCGGCGGGAAAAGCATTTGATGTCGCGTTGATCCTCTGCATTCTGCTGAGCGTCGCTGCTGTCATGCTGGAAAGCATCGCATCGGTGCGAATGCACTATGGCGCAGCGCTGAGTGTTGCAGAGTGGGTATTTACCCTTCTTTTTACTGTGGAATATGTCTTGCGGCTTCTCAGTGTCGGAAAACCGCTCAAGTATGCCGGAAGTTTTTTTGGTATTGTTGACCTGTTGGCGATCATTCCTACCTATGTAAGCCTGTTGATACCCGGTTCCCACTACTTCCTGGTGATCCGGTTGCTGAGAATTTTGCGGATTTTCCGACTTTTCAAGCTGGTGCAATACCTGAACGAGGCACGCATGATTACCCAGGCATTGCGGGCGAGTTCGCGCAAGATCGCTGTTTTTCTCTTTACCGTGCTGACCCTGATCGTCATTTTCGGTTCTCTCATCTATATGGTCGAAGGTGAGGAAAACGGTTTTATCAGCATTCCCCGCAGTATCTACTGGACGATTGTTACCCTGACTACGGTCGGCTATGGCGATATTTCACCAAAAACCGGGCTTGGACAATTTCTGGCTTCCATTGTCATGATCCTCGGCTATGGCATCATTGCCGTTCCCACCGGAATTGTCACCGTCGAAATGGCCCATGGTTTCAAAAAGGAGGTTACCACCCAATCCTGTCCGGTTTGCGGAGCAGAGGGCCATGATGCCGATGCCGTACATTGCAAGTTCTGCGGTGGGAAATTATGACAGAGGCAGGTGGTTCGATCGTCTCGTGGATCAGGGCGTTTTACCGTGTCATGCGTAACATGCCGTCATACTGAAAAGCCCGGTAGCCGCAGTTGTCGAGTTTTGGCAGGAGTCTTGACAGAACTGTCACTTCGGAGTAAGGAAGTACTGCGATGTTCATTCTGGAAATACCCGGGAGAGCTTCTTCCCGTTCCGGGACACACACCATAAAGGAGTAGTTGAGCATGAGTGACAAGAAGGTGCGGGTAAACAAGCTTATATTGGAGGTGGTGGAGAGGCAGTTAGCCTCCGGCTCTCCCGTTCAGACGCAGGCAACCCTTGACCGCTTGGTTGGACAGGGCTTCAGCGAGGAGGATGCCAAGCACCTCATCGGTTCTGTTGTTGTTGTTGAAATGCGCTCCGTTGTTTCGGAAGGAAGGCCTTTCCAGGAGGAGCGCTATGTTTCCCTGTTACAGAATCTTCCCCAGTTACCGTAACGAAAGTCGTTTGCCGGTGTGTCAGAAGACGTGACCGATGCCGATACCGAAATGAAAGACCGGATAGGGAAAACCCGGATACGATGAGTCCTGATCCGGCTTCAACAACCGTATCTCCTTAACGGAAATGACAGGGTAGCGATAGGCGATTCCGTCGAGCGGCAACGTTTTCTCACCGTCTATCCGTCCAACCAGGGAGACGCAAAGCCCGGGCAAGAAAACCATCGGGTCGAGAAATTTATCACTTAGAGCCAGAAACCTGCCTGCCGACATGGTGGCATTCACCGGTCTTCCCCGGGAGTCCAATTGGTACTGGACAATTTCCAGTTCCCCTCCATCGTTGTTGTTGCGCACTGCTGCAATGACCCCTCCAAGCAGCACAAATTTCCCCATATATTTTCCCGGTTGTTCCTTGAGCATCGTGAATGGTATCGCCGGATCGACAAGAGCTAATGATTCCTTGCTGATAACATGTGCGCATCCGCCCAGTAAGGAGATTGCTAGCAGCAGGATAATAATACCGCGCATTATGGCACCTCCGGAAAATACTGAAATCAGGCACGATCTATAATGCCGAGTTTTGTTCGACGGGATTTGCGGAATTTCTTTGTATGTTTGCACGGACTGAAGAAAAGTCAAGCGAGGCGAGGGTGGTCCGCTGAAAGCTGAGAGACTTCTTTGCTGTGGGGAAGGAGTTGCCCCGTGGCGGCAGAACCACGGGGCGGAAAAGGAATGGAAAGATTATCTATACGCTATATAGTACATTATACTGCGAAAGGCAAGTAAAAAGTTTTTGGTCGGTGCCATCACCCGTTTTGCACGTGATCGGCAATGTGGCTTAGGGGCAGTAGCAGTGAGGGCAGTGACCTGGCTTAGTCATGAACTTTCCGGTCGCGAGGATGGTGGTGACCGCTATTTGTCTTCCGTGTTTGAGTCCTTATCGTCGGAGTCATCCGGCTCGCTGTCGTGTATCCCGGTGGATTTCTTTATTCTGGTGCCGAAAGAATTAACAGATTCCTTCAGGTTTTCTGCTGATTTTTTGAACTTTTTCTCCGTTTCCGAAACGGCATCTTTCAATTTGGAGTCTACTTCATCCACGGTATTGTCGATTTCCTTGCCGAGGCGTTCGGCCGGGCCTTCTTTTTTCTGACAGCCAAGGGGCGAAAGACAGAGCAGTACACTTAGAACCAGGATTACCGATTTGATCATGAAAACTCCTTTCGTTATTTGCCTGCTGCAGCACATCGCCATGCTCACAGGTTGATGATAACTTTCCAGGTGCAACCTGGTTAAACTCATTTGTTATGCCAAAATACCCCAGGCATTTTCGGGGTATGGCTTTAAAGGTTGGACGGTACAAACTTTCCGCTGGTAACTCAGGTTCTTTCCCTGCGCAGCAGCCTGGATGAGTTCGCCAGTATCCCGATGTCGGGCAGGGACTGGAGTGCGGCCGCCAAGGGTAGGGGAAGGAGGCCTGCGGCAGCGAGTAAAATACCAACAGTATTATATATCCCGGTAAAAACCAGGTTCAGTTTTACGACACCAAGGGTTCGTTCTGCCTGGCGAAAGAGCCCGGGAACGAGCAGCCAGTCTTCTTTCAGCAACGCGATATGAGCGGCATCGATTGCCACATCGCTGCCGGCTGCTCCCATGGCAATTCCCGTGTCGGCCTGGGCCAGGGCCGGAGCATCGTTCACGCCGTCGCCGATCATGGTAACCGTGTGTCCTCGGGATTGGTAGTCCCGAACGATAGCGATCTTGTCCTCGGGCAGGAGATTTGCCCGATAGGCAATTGTCAAGTGCCCGGCAACAGCTGCGGCAGCAGCTTCGTTATCTCCGGTCAACAGTTCGATTCGCTTTGTTTTTCCTCTGCGGAGCTGGGCGATTGCTTCCGGTACTTCGGGGCGGAGCGTGTCGGTGGCAGCCAGGATGCCGCAGGGGTGCCCTTCCCGGAGGATGCAGAGCACGGTCTTGCCTTGTTGCTCAAAGGCGCGGATGGTTTCCGCGGGAAACAGACCGGGGAACATGCGGGGGGCGCCGATCTCAATCATGGCACCGGAAATTGTTGCTCGGATTCCCCTTCCGGGCAGGGCTTCGAAGGACGCGGGAACCTGCAGCGGGTATTGCCGCGCATGTGCCGCTTCGCGCACCGCTTCACCGAGCGGGTGTTCCGAATACCTTTCGGCAGAGGCTGCTAAGGTCAGAAGTTCTGCTACGGACAGGTTGTCCAGCGGAACGATATCGGTGATGGAGGGGCGGCCTAACGTAAGGGTTCCGGTCTTGTCGATGAGGAGAATATCGGTCCGGGCAAGGGTTTCAAGATATTTCCCCCCTTTGATGAGGATTCCGTTTCGGGCTGCCGCACCAATGGATGCGATCATTGCCATCGGCGTGGCAAGGGCGATCGAGCATGAACAGACCACTACGAGGACGGCGGCTGCGGCAAGCGGATCACGGCTGTATAGATAGGTGCCGGCGGCAACGAGAACGATGACCGGCAGCAGGCGCGCTGAGAATCGATCGGCGAACTGCTGCATGGATCCCTTGCGGGCTTCGGCCTCTTCCACCAGGCGGACCACCCGGCCGAAGACGGTTGTTTCTCCCGTGTGCGTGGCCCTGATGCGGCAACTGCCGAGGGTCGCAAGGGTGGCTGCGTAGACTCGGGCGCCGGGTCCGGCTTCCACCGGTAGTGACTCGCCGGTGATGGTCGCCTGATTGATGGTTGCCAGGCCGGAGATTACCTCACCGTCGACCGGTATGCTCTCTCCAGGGCGGACCACGACAGTTTCACCGATCTCCACCTGTGACGCAGGTACCTCAAGCTCTTTGCCGTTCCGTTCCACACGGGCCATGGCAGGCACCATTGCTGAAAGACCGCTGACTGCACGGCGGGCGTGCTCGGCCGTGAACTTTTCCACCATGTCCCCTACCCTCATGAAAAATACCACGATCATTGCCGCTGACCATTCGCTAACGGCAATCGCCGCGAGCATGCCGACGGTCATAAGGGTGTGGGAGATTATCCGGCCATGACGTGCAGCCCGGAGCACATTCTGCAGGACCGGCCAACCGACGAACAGAATGATCGTCAGCCAAATATACCAGGGCAGGCCGTGAGTAAGTCTGGAGAAAAGTCCCAGCCATTCGCCGACCAGCACGACGGTGAGAACAATGCCGCAAACAAAGCCGAACAGGGTAACAAGTCGGCGGCTCATCGAGCGGAGATGCTGCAGTCCTGACTCATTGTGTGTCGTTTTGCCGGAAACGGCATGGCCGGATGCTTCAACGGCCTTGCGAATGGCATCGGCTGTAATCAGGGATGAATCAAAGCGGACGTTTATTCTGCCTGCCGCGGTCAGAACCTCGACTGACCCTATTCCGGCAAGTTTCTGGATCGAGTTGTGGAGGGAACGGGCGCATTGCGCACAGTCAATGCCCTGCACCGGGATGGTTATTGTTCTGGTTTTTGTGCTCATCGGGTCCTTTTGGCATCTTCGTTGTCGCGTGAACAGGATAGACACGGTTCCAGGGCTTTGCTGCAGGGGTCCACATGGATGATGACCTGGGTGTTCGGCAGTGCCTGCCTAATCTCCTGTTCGATGGTGTCGCTCACCTTATGCGCTTCTTCGATTGACCACTTTCTGGGTACCACGAGGTGCATATCAATGAACCTGATGGAGCCCGATTTTCTGCTTCTTAGTCGATGAAAATTGATGCAACTCCCCTCATGGCCGGAGAGTACCTCGCGTATTTTAGCTTCATCTTCCGCCGGTAGTCTCACATCGAAGATGTCGCCCATGGCTTTGATGGTCAGTTGAATGGAAGACTTGATAATCAGCAGGGCAACGGCGATTGCTGCGACGGAGTCGAGAATCGTTATTTTTGTGACGGCAATCAGGCCCAAACCGACCAGTACCCCGAGCGAGGTGTAGACATCGGCCCGCAGGTGCCAGGCATCGGCCTCCAAGGCAACCGAACTGGTTTTTCTGGCAACCGAAAAGAGATAGCGCGCAACGAACCAGTTGACCAGTGCCGATACCGCCATTACCGCTGTTCCCAGCCCCAGGTGCTCGATTTCCGAACCCTGTATGAGACGGCTTACCGCTTCATAGATGATGTAAACGGCGGCAGCCAGGATCAGAAGCGCTTCCACGACTCCGGAGACATTTTCCCATTTGCCGTGTCCGTACGGGTGACGTTCATCGGCGGGCATTCCGGATTTACCTACCGCATAGTAGGCGATGATTGAGGCAAGCAGGTCAAGACCGCTGTGGATTGCTTCAGAGAGGACCGCGACCGAGCCCATCAGGATGCCGACAACAAGTTTTATGCTGACCAGCAGGGAATTGGATAGGACAGAAATCCTGGCAGCCCTGATCTTTTCCCTTTGATCGTTCTCTTCAATTGCTTTCATTGGGTGATAAGTTTCCTTGCAGAGGAAGGTTTTCTCTTCTCTAGTGCTCGTGGTTCCGGAAAATTTCGGTGCTAACGGTACAGAATATCAGAACCTGCCCCCTTCGGACAATGCAAAATGCATGTGAGGGCATGACGGATACCGAAAAGCTATTTAGCGATTTTTATCCATGGAAAATAGTTAGAAAATTATTAATAAATAATTCATTTTACTGCTGTCATACTGATTGACTGGCGAGTAGTGTTTTTGGTACCTTGAAACGGTGTAATCAGGCACTGTGATGCAATCTTTTACCTAACAATCCGGAAGGTACATTTTCATGGCAAAAAAATTTCTGTTGGTCGATGACTCTCCCATTTCCCGCAAGATGCTGAAAAGCTGTATTCCCGTCGAAGGCGTGGCGGAATTCCTCGAGGCGGGAGATGGTCTGAAAGGGTTGAACGTCTTCAAGGAAGCATCGCCGGACATTACTTTTCTCGACCTCACCATGCCGGTGATGGACGGTGTACAGGCTTTGGAAGAGATGAAAAAGCATGATCCGGATGCCGTGATTATCGTTGCAACAGCGGACATTCAGGCAAAATCTATTGAAAAGGTTATGGCTTTGGGTGCATTCCATGTGCTGAAGAAACCTCCTACGAAAGACAGTGTCAGGGAGATACTCCAGAAAGTGGATGAATACCGGAGAAGGTAACATGGAACAACAAGTCTGTCATGTCACGGAAGATGAAAAGGATATTCTTCAGGAGATAATGAATATCGCCTTTGGCAAGGCGGCTGCAGATCTTGCCGAAGTGATCAATATCTTTGTGGTATTGAACGTGCCGCGGATCCAGGTTTTAAAGGGAGCCGAGCTTTCCGGATATCTTCGTGAAGAAATCAGCGATTTCAGTGATCTCAGCATCATTGAGCAGAACTTCAGGGGCAAATTCCGGGGTAGTGCTTTTCTGGTTTTTCCCTCCGGAGCCGGGAAAGAGCTGGTTGCCATGCTTGATGCGGATCATGAAGAGACTTTTGAGTCGGGAACAATCGATCTGCTGGAAAAGGAAAGCCTCATGGAAGTGGGGAATATTCTCATAGGGGCGTGTGTCGGCAAGATGTCGGAACTTCTCGGCGATGTGGTGACCTATTCTCCGCCGAAAGTGGTGGTTGAAAATCATCCTAACGAAATCATTCCCAACAATCTCTTTAACCCGGAATATACCGCAATTGTAATGAAGACGCTTTTCCAATTCGATGACAGGAATATCAGCGGGTTTCTGTTTCTTGTGACAACCCATGACTCTGTAGCGTGGCTGCAGCAGTCCCTTGCCCGGTTCCTCGAGCAATATGAGTGAGCTTTCGCAACTATTCGATACGGTCAATATCGGCCTGGTTATCCTCGACAGGGACCTGAAAGTAAAGTACTGGAACCGTTGGATGGAATATCACAGCGGTATTGCCGCGGAACGTATCATTGGCGCCTCCCTGTTTGCGCACTTTCCCAGCCTGAATACAAGAAAATTTCTTCGCAACTGTAAATCTGTCCTCACTTTTGGCAATTTTTCCTTCTTCTCCCAGAAACTTCATCACTATCTTTTTCCTTTCAGATCTGACAGTTCTTTCGAGTCGCGCTTCGAGTTTATGCAACAGAGTTGTGCTTTGGGTCCTTTGCGGGACGAGTCGAACACCATTACCGCGCTCTACCTGACAGTTCAGGATGTGACAGAGCTTGCCTCCTATGAGCATCGGTTGCTGGAAATGAATATGCGTGATGGACTTACCGGCGTTTATAACAGGAGATTCCTGGAAAAGCGCTTGGCGGAGGAATTCGACAGGCATGTCCGGTATGCAAGGAATTTCAGTGTCATCATGTTCGATATCGACTTTTTCAAGAAGGTAAATGACACCCATGGTCACCAGTGCGGAGATTTTATTCTGAAGGGTGTGTCCGGAAAGATCGCCGCAATGATCAGAAAAACCGATTTTCTGGCGCGCTACGGCGGTGAAGAATTCTGTTGTTTGCTGCCGGAAACGGATATCGCTGCCGCGACAGTTCTTGCGGAGCGCTTCCGGCAAACCATTGCCGGGATGGTGCACTGCTATCAGAAGACCGAAATTATTGTAACGATCAGTTTGGGCGTTTCCGGACTGAGCGGCCAGTTCCCCTCTTCCGACGTTCTCCTCAAAAGGGCTGATGATGCCCTCTATGCAGCAAAGGGTTCCGGAAGGAACCGCGTTGTTGCCTTATCTTGAACCAGTTCCTTCCGGCTGTGCTTTTTTGCTGACTAAATAATAATCAGTTGCCCGTTTCTTCGGCGTATACGGAGTGGTAAAACAATAAAAAACCTATGAAATAAGGCAGTTGTCACTTTGGCACAGCGAATGCATTCAATAAATCAAAATCGTTGATCAGAATTTTAAAACAGAAAATATGAATACGTTGCAGTATTCGAGAGAAGTCAGGCAAAGGCGCCGCCATTAACAAGAATGGGGTGCCTTTTTTGTTGCCCCGAAAATTAACGGACGTTCCACAGATTAGTGGACGAAAGGAGTAGTACAATGAGACAGATCGCTATTTACGGCAAAGGCGGAATCGGCAAATCCACGACAACCCAGAACACGGTGGCAGGACTTGCCTCTCTCGGCAAAAAGGTGATGATAGTTGGTTGTGACCCGAAGGCGGACTCAACCCGTTTGATCCTTCACGCAAAGGCGCAGTCAACGGTTATGGATCTGGTCAGGGAACTCGGCACGGTTGAGGATCTGGAACTCGAAGATGTCCTTAAGGTCGGTTACGGCGATGTGAAGTGCGTTGAGTCCGGTGGCCCCGAGCCGGGTGTCGGTTGTGCCGGCCGCGGCGTTATTACCGCCATCAACTTCCTTGAGGAGAACGGCGCCTATACCCCCGATCTCGACTTCGTCTTTTATGATGTCCTCGGTGACGTTGTTTGCGGTGGGTTTGCCATGCCGATCCGGGAAGGCAAGGCGGAAGAGATCTATATCGTTTGTTCCGGCGAGATGATGGCCATGTATGCTGCCAACAATATTGCCAAAGGTATCTTGAAATATGCTTCTTCCGGCAAGGTTCGTTTGGCTGGCTTGATTTGCAATGCCAGGAAAACCGACAAAGAATTCGAGCTGGTCTCGGCCCTTGCCGATAAGCTGAGCACCCAGATGATCCACTTTGTCCCCCGCGACAACCAGGTACAGCGGGCGGAGATGCGCCGGATGACCGTTATCGAATACTCACCGGAGCATCCTCAGGCTCAGGAGTACCGTGAACTGGCCAGGAAAATCGCCGAAAACAAGATGCTTGTGGTGCCGACCCCGCTTACCATGGATGAACTGGAAGAATTGCTGATGGAGTTCGGGGTCATGGAGGCTGATGACGAAACGATCATCGGCGTTGCGGAAGCCGCAGCTAAGTAAGCCATTCAAAAACATGGGCGCGGGTCTTGAAAAGTACGACAATAAGTCCGCGCCCTTTTTATACCCTTTTTTCCAATAAATAAGCGGTGCAAGGCGCAAGGTGAGAGATGTCTTCTGATTCTGCGGCCTTGGCCCTTACGCAAAAGGAGTTATCAATGTCAAGTACTGCGAAAAAAATAGAGGGAATCACGAAAGAGTCGACCCAGGAGATGATCGATAAGGCCCTGGAAGCATATCCAGAAAAGGGCAAGAAAAAGAGGGCGCCGCATCTGGCTCCCAACGAACCGAACAGCGGTTCCGCCTGCGTCAAGTCCAACCGTAAGACGGTGCCCGGTGTCATGAGTGCCCGCGGCTGCGCCTATGCCGGCGCCAAGGGGGTGGTCTGGGGCCCCATTCGTGACATGGTGCACGTATCCCACGGTCCGGTCGGTTGTGGCTGGTATTCATGGGGAACCAGGCGCAACATGATGACCGGTATCTGTGGTGTCAGCAACTTTGCCATGCAATTTACCTCCGACTTTCAGGAAAAAGACATCGTTTATGGCGGCGATAAGAAACTGAAACAGCTGTTGGGTGAGGTGACGGAACTGTTTCCGCTGGCCAAAGGAATTTCGGTCCTTTCCGAATGCCCGGTGGGTCTCATTGGCGACGATATCAATTCGGTGGCAAGAAAGTCGGCCGAGGAGCTGGATCTTCCCATCATTCCCTGCAACTGTGAAGGTTTTCGCGGTGTTTCCCAATCGCTGGGGCATCACATATCCAACGATACCATTCGTGACCACATCATTGGCACCCGCGAATTTGCCGAACCGGAGACACCGTATGACATCGCTCTGATCGGGGAATACAACATCGGCGGTGATGCCTGGTCGGTCAAGCCGATGCTGGAGGAAATCGGTCTCAACGTCAAGGCGGTCTGGACCGGCGACGGCCAACTGGAGCACATCGCAGCTACCCACAAAGTCAAGCTGAACCTGATCCACTGCTACCGCTCCATGAACTATATGTGCAAGGTCATGGAAGAAAAATATGGCATCCCCTGGTTGGAGATCAATTTTTTCGGTCCCACCAAAATCAAGCAGAGTCTGCGCAAAATTGCCGCCCTGTTCGACGATACCATCAAGGAGAACGTGGAAAAGGTCATCGCCAAGTACGATCCGATGATGCAGGCCGTAATCGACGAGTACCGCCCCCGTCTGGAAGGAAAGAAGGTCATGCTGTACGTCGGTGGGCTTCGTCCCCGCCACACGGTGAATGCCTATGAGGAACTCGGTATGGCAGTGGTCGGCTCAGGCTACGAATTTGCTCACGGTGACGACTATGAGCGTACCAGTGCTGAAATGCCTGAAGCAACGGTCATTTATGATGACGTTTCCGAGTACGAGCTGGAGGAATTCGTTCACAAGCTCCGTCCGGACCTGGTGGGCAGCGGTATCAAGGAGAAATACCTGTTACAGAAGATGGGTGTACCATTCCGCCAGATGCACAGCTGGGATTATTCCGGTCCCTATGAGGGTTATGAGGGTTTTGCGGTTTTTGCTCGGGACATAGACATGGCGATCAATAGCCCGACCTGGAAATTTGTGAAGAGCCCGTTCTAAAGGCGGTGAAGAGTGACGTGTGAGGAGTGAGGAGCAAAATCATACCTGATTCACTCCTCATCACTCACTCCTTTTCCCTCACATGAAGGCATTTCCGGACCGTGGGACGGATTGGTCCCCGGCCGTACAAGGAGATAATTATGAGCGCAGATACTGCCGTAAAATATGTTAGCGAAATAACCGAAGAAGACGAAAAAAGGGTTGCCGAGTGGATAAACACTGAAGAGTATAAGGAAAAAAACTTCGCTCGCGAGGCCCTTGTCATCAATCCCGCACACACCTGCCAGCCTCTTGGGGCCGAGTTAGTGGCTCATTCCTTCGAAGGCTGCCTCCCCTTTGTGCATGGTTCCCAGGGGTGTGCATCGTACTATCGCAGTACCCTGAACCGGCACTTCAGGGAGCCCGCACCTGCGGTTTCCGATGCCATGACCGAAGACGGCGCCGTGTTCGGCGGCCAGAACAACCTGCATGAGGCGCTGGAAAATGCCTATGCACTCTACAAGCCGAAGATGATGGCGATTTTTACCTCCTGCATGCCGGAGATCATCGGTGACGACCTCACCGCCTTCATCAAGAACGCAAAAAACAAGGGAATTGTTCCTAAAGACTTTCCCCTTCCCTTTGCCAATACCCCAAGCTTTAACGGCAGCCACATTCACGGCTACGATGCCATGCTGCTCGCTATTCTCCAGTACCTGACCGAAGGAAAGCAAGTGGAGGAGCGTTGCACCGGCAAACTCAATCTTATCCCCGGTTTCGACTGCAATACCGGCAACTATCGTGAGTACAAGCGGATCCTGGAAGCCTTCGGCATTCCGTACACCATGTTGGCCGATATTTCCGATGTGTTCGATTCTCCGCTGGACGGCACCTACCGGATCTACCCGGGAGGAACGAAACTTGAGGAAGCCGCCGATTCCATCAACGGCAAGGCAACCATGACTTTGGGTTCCTATGCCACACCCAAGACCTTTAGCTGGATCAAGGATAACTATTCGGGCAAGCATGTTTCCATGCCGACACCGTTCGGTATCGAGAAGACCGACGCCTTTGTCATGAAACTGGCAGAACTGTTCGGCAAGCCGGTTCCGGAATCAATCAAGCAGGAGCGGGGCCGCGCCGTTGACGCCATGACCGACTCTCACCAGTACATTCACAACAAGAAGTTCGCCGTGTACGGCGATCCGGACTACCTGTTGGGCTACGTGTCCTTCCTGCTGGAAATGGGTGCCAGGCCGTACCACATCCTCTGCAGCAGGGGCAGCAAGAAACTGAGCAAAGATATCCAGGCTCTGCTTGATTCCTCTCCTTACGGCAAGGACGGCAAAATCTATATCAACAAGGACCTCTGGCATCTGCGTAGTTTGGTGATGACCGATCCGGTTGATGCGATCATTGGCGATACTCATGGCAAATTCATTGCCCACGATGCCAAGATTCCGCTGTTCCGATTCGGTTTCCCGATCTTTGATAGGGTCAACCTGCACCGCTCCCCGCTGATCGGTTACCAGGGCGTCATCAACATGGTCACCACGATCTGCAACAAGTTCATTGATATCACCGACGAAACCTGCGACGATCGGCATTTCGAGATGATGCGCTAACGGAAACAATTCCGGCGCCAGCAGGTAAAAACAAAGGGACGCTCGCCAATGGCCGGGGAGCGTCCCTTTGCTGTTTTACGGTGACAAGAGCATCTCTTGCGGTATCAGTTGCTATTCAAGGGAATTTCATGTTTTCGGAGCGGGAAGCCAACGGTTGGTAATTTCCTGCAGTTCGGCAATAGTGAACGGTTTTTGCAGATAGTCATCCATCCCGACGGCACTACATTCTTCCCAGCGTTCCGCAATGTCATGTCCGGAAATGGCCACGATGGGAGTTTTGGCTCGGCCTGATTCTTTTTCATCAGCGCGGATTTGCCAGGTTGCTTCATAGCCGTTGAGGACTGGCATCTGGCAGTCCATCAGAATCAGGTCAAAGGATTCCTGCAGCGCGGCGTTCAGGGCTTCTTTGCCATTTTCTACCGCAAGTACCAAAAATCCGAAGAATTCCAGGATGTCGGTTGCCAGTACGCGGTTGATATCGTTATCTTCAGCAACCAGAATACGACGGTGTCTTGCAGCGGATGTTGCTTGCGACGATGGTCCAGTATCTGAACCCGATAGAGTGTTTTCGGGTATGTTCATATTTTTTCGGGTAGACGTGGCGACTGCTGCTGAGGTTGATTCAAGCTGGCGAACGATGAAATTAATTGGTTTTTATCCGGAAACCACGGATGGAAACTAATTAAAATCGTGGTAAAAATATAACACCGTTTGAGTTGGCGTCAATACTTATTGTTGCAGTTGGAGTGATTTGCGAAAAAAAGGCGGGGTAGTACATGTGATCCGCATTCCTGAGGATATGTATCCAGAAGTCTACCGGGATTCTGCCACGATAGCGTAGAGATCTTCTTCCAAACTTTGCTGCGGTTTCTCGACGATCCTGCCCAGCTCCTTTCCTCCTTCGAGCAAAACTACTGTCGGGACACGGTTTATCCGGAGTTTTTCGGCGAAACCGCTTTTTTCACGATGTCTGCGGTCAACGGCGTAAATCTGCAGCGAAAAGGCGGCGTTTCCCACTGCTGAAAATATCTTGAGTATCCTGGGCACATCGTCGTTGACATCCTTGCACCAGGTTCCGAAGAAAAGCACGATCTCGATGGGCGTGGCGACTCGGCGCAGTTTCCGCACCACTTCGTCCTTGGGGGTATAGCGGGCGGCACGGTCTTTCCATTCGGGAAACTGGCGATATATCTGCTGCTCGGTCATCTTGCCGGTCTTGAGCGGCAGTGGGCAGTTATCAGGCTGGCACGGGGCAGCGGCCGGCAAGAGGAGCGAAACTATCATGGTGCCGATAGCTATGCTGCTAAACAGGGGCATTCCCTTCAATGGTTCCATCGGTCCTCCACTTTTTCATCGTGTCCCGTGCTGTTAATTCATTCCGTAAAATTCCGGTTCTTTTGCCCCCTGGCTGCGTTATGTTTTCTCGACAGAGTCCTGCTGCGTCCACGTTGCCCCGCCTTGCCAGGAGCCAAAACTCTTTGGAATTAATGCGGCGAACTAACCGCACGAAACACGAGCAGACCAAGGCATAGAGTTCTGCTATTCCTCAATCGGTAAAGACCATCCCATGCAGTTCATCATCCGATGACATGACGTACTGATCAAGATTGTCATCTGCGGTGTTTGCCATTTCCCCGAGGGTGGTTGTCCTCATGGTGTCGACTTCATGGGAATACAAATTATAGGTAGTGGTGTAAAAGGAAAGATGTTTATCGCTTTTCAGGCCCATTTGCAGAAGTTGCTGTGCTCCTCGCCGGATAAGCTTCAGCTTGTCGTATAAATCGTCCAGGGTGGAGACCGACCAGACACCGAGATGGATCGGGCTGGCAATGTTTCTGACATCGCCGACAAATTCACCGCGGAGCAGATCATCCCGGTTCAGGGAAAGGTAGGGGACGAAATCCATATGCTCGGCAAGTTTCCGGTCGGTTGCATGAAAACGTCCCGATACCGGGTCGAGGGTGAAGATAATTGTTCGTCCGACCGCCTGTCCGTAACTTTTGAAGAGAATTCCCTTGTATTCATCGAACGGGAAATGGTTGTGAAGGTAGGTTTCGTTCCGTTTGATGCGCTTGACGATGCCAAGCAGCCATGACTTGATGACTTCGTTGTCGATTCGGCATTTTTTCAGTTCCACCTTCAGGAATTGGAAGTCCTTGCCGCCGTAACGGTACAGGAGAATGCTGCGGTAGATGTCCCTGACATTGTTGTATCTGCTGAAATGATAGATCAGATCGTAGCTGAATATCTCCATCTGCCGCAATTGCCAGATGAAGGCTGCCACATTGGTGCGACTGCTCGCCTCGTTGACCGTAATCGTTTCGGTGGATTTGATGAACATGACGTAGCGTGATTTCAGCTCTGTCAGGAGGAGGGTTCCCTTCTGGGAGCTTTTGTTCAGCTGTATTGTCCATCGGGTGAATTGCCCGACGAAACTCTCGACAATAATATTCGTGGGGCCGAAGGTTGAAAAAATCTGCCGGGTACCAATTCCTTCGCCCGTTCTGCCCTTTTTGGTGGTCTTACCGACGAAAAGCGGCAGTGCATCAGGTCCAATAGTCAATCTTTCCTGGTCGATGCCGACACCGTTATCCTGGATTATGAGGCTGACGGTATCATCCGTTTCCTTCAGGGTTATCTCGATGATGCCTTTTCTGTCCGCCTCCCTGATGGCGTCAAGCGAATTCGATACCACATTGATCAAAGCCCGGCTGAAATTGACGTAGTTGCCGATGACAGCGGGAATCTTCGATTCGAGATGCAAACGTATCTCACAGGGGACCTCGGCAACCTCAATAAAAGGTATGACCCGGTCGGTTATCAGTTCCTTGATTTGAACTTCATGGTAGGCGGTGATCTGATCTTCATACATGTTGAGGGTATTGAGGAGTGCCGTTGTTTCCCGGTTGATGTCTTCGATGACCTTGTTGCAGTTGTCAACCGACAGCATGGAAACCATGTCGAGGAGAATTTTCAGCGCCTTCTTGGCATCGTGCCGCACTTTGCCCAGTTCCTCTGCTACGGAATAGTCCTTGTTCTTTTCCAGGGCTATCCTGGCCTGGATCGTTTCCGCATTGGCGGACATCAGGTGAAACTTCATCTTGCGATAAACAATGGCTTCTTCGTAGACGAAACCTTTGCTCATGAAAAAGTCAATCGAGCTGCTCAGCTTTTCCCAGACATAGAGGTAAACCTGGGATTCGGGAGCAACATCCGAGACGAGTTTTTCCATAAAGGCCGACCCAATGCCTTTTCCTCTGCCGAAGGGACTTGTTACTTGTTTGTAGATATGGAACTTCGTCTTGTCCGGGTTGGAATAGACCAGCAAATAGCCGAGGTATTCGCCCTCCTCATCCCAGAGATAACTGTGCTGATAATCGATGTCTATGGTCTTGTCCTTGATATAGGGCGAGGGGATAAGCAATGAATCGATATTCAGAAAAGGGATAGACCGGATTCTTTTTTCGTCATCCGGGGTCAGGCAGCGTATGTAGGGAAAATCTATCATAGCCAAAGGCGTCTTTCTCGTGCATCCGGCATGGTGGCCGGTTGCACTGTGTAGTAACTGTCGACCAGTCGAATTCGCTTCTTGTTTCCTGCTATTGTACCGTGGAAATGCTGAAAGTGCACCCGCCATTAAATCTTCGCTTTCGAGGAAGACTGGTTCCGTTCCATGGTCGAGATAATGGAAAAGGGACACGTCCCGCTGGGAGGTGTCCCTTTTCGCTGCTTTTGAATCGCCGACTGATCTTCATCTGTCTGCTGTTGCCGAAGCTGCTGGAGCGGCAGGCTGATAGGAAAGGATCCTGGTTACCAGTTCTCACCCAGCAGTTCAAAGTGTGCCTGCGGATGAATACAGGCCGGGCAGAGTTCCGGTGCTGTCGTTGCCGTGTGCAGGTAACCGCAGTTGCGGCAGCGCCACACGACTTCACTGTTGCGTTTGAAGACGCAGCCCTTCTCCAGGTTGGCGAGAAGGTCGCGATATCGTTTTTCATGCTGCTTTTCGGCAATCGAAATGGCATTCCAGACAGCGGCGATTTCGGCGAACCCCTCTTGTTCTGCAGTCGCAGCAAATTCGGGATAGAGTAGCGTGTGTTCTTCATGCTCGCCAGTGGCTGCGGCCAGCAGGTTCTCCGCGGTGCTGCCGATCTTGCCGGCCGGGAAGCAAGCGGTTATTTCCAGGTCGCCTCCTTCGAGAAACTTGAAGAAGCGCTTGGCATGCTCCTTTTCCTGGTTGGCAGTCTCATCGAAAATGTCGGCTATCTGTACATAGCCTTCCTTCCGGGCAACGGAGGAGAAATAAGTATAGCGGTTGCGTGCCTGGCTTTCACCGGCAAACGATTTCAGCAGATTCTGTTCGGTCTTCGTTCCCTGTACGCTTTTCATGGGCAGCCTCCTGGTGCGGGTTGTTTTTCTTGCTGGGGTAGTAACAAGTTATAATAACTAGGTTTTCTTGTGCCATAGGACATGGGGCTTTGTCAAGGAAATGAGTTTCAAGGTCGCGCTTGATACCGTGGAACTTGTTCGAAACAAGTCTTTCAAGCGTAACCCCCGTCTTCCTGGCGTCCTTGACCGGTTTTCAGCCGCTCAATGGTTTATCCTGTACTATTTTCCTGTGAACGTGGCCTTGCGTAGGCCCATTTATAGAGGATTGTGGCGATCTGGGCCGAGTTGAAGGGTTTCGAGAGATAGTCGTCCATGCCTGCTTTTAGACAGATTTCCCGGTCACCTTCCAGGGCGTGAGCAGTCAATGCAACGATCGGTATGTGATCCCTTCCTCCCGCGAGGGTTTCCCGCTGCCGGATCATTTTTGTAGCCTCATAGCCGTCAACTTCCGGCATCTGGCAATCCATGAAAATCAAGTCGTAGTCAGTTTCAAAAGCAGTCTCTACCGCAATGGCCCCATCGTCAACCACATCCACGATGCAATTCAGGTTTTCCAGAATCAGTTTTCCCACTTCCTGGTTAACCAGATTGTCTTCCGCCAGCAGAACGCGGAGTTGACGGGTGTCCGGCTGGATTTCCTCCGGACATTCTCTTGGTTCGTTGATCCCCTCATGCTCGTGAGCCATTGTTCCGCGGGGGAGCTGTATCGTGAACCAGAACAGCGAGCCCTCTCCGAGACTGCTTTCCACCCCGATTGTTCCGGCCATCATTTCAATCAACTGCTTGGAAATCGCCAACCCCAGGCCGGTTCCCTCGTGACGGCGCGCCATAGATGAATCGGCTTGGGAGAAGGCTTCAAAGATACGGGGCAGGGTGCTCTTTTCCATGCCCTGGCCGGTGTCGCGTACCTCAAAGCGGACGGCCAGCTTTGTGCCGGCTTGCTTTGCCAGGCTAACGTGGAGGGAGACTTCTCCTTTGTCGGTAAATTTCAGTGCATTGCCGAGTAGGTTGATGAGTACCTGGCGAAGACGGAGCATGTCACCATGCAACGTATCAGGTACGTTTTCTTCGATACTGGTGAAGACATCGATACCTTTTCTCCGTGCCTTGACCAGGAACAGTTCGCGGACATCGTTTACCATTTCATGGAGGTTGAAGTCTGATAGCTGGAGTTCCAGTTTCCCTG
>JAQUHN010000003.1 GCA_028683555.1 Geobacteraceae bacterium
CGGAGTGCCGCCGAACTGTCCGGCCGAGACTTGGGCGTTCTGAGCCTGAAGCGCAGCGACCACGTCCTTGGAGGTAAGTCGGAAGTTGTTCAGCTTATCGGGATACAGCCAGATCCGCATGGCATTCTGGGAACCGAACACCGTCACTTCGCCAACCCCCTCCACCCGGCTGATTATGTCCTGGATGTTGGCCACCATGTAGTCGGTCAGGTCAAAGCGCCCCATGGAGCCGTCTTCCGAAACGAGGCCGATGATGATCAGGAAGTTTTTGGTCGACTTGACAACGGCTATGCCCTGTCGCTGCACGGCCTCGGGCAGAAGCGGCGTAGCCAACTGCAGCTTGTTCTGCACTTGGACCTGGGCCATGTTGGGATCGGTGCCCGCCTTGAAAGTCAGGTTGATGGCCACCGTCCCGGCCGAGTCGCTGGTGGACGACATGTAGATCAGGTTGTCGATACCGTTCATCTTCTGTTCGATGACCTGGGTGACGGTATCCTGCACGGTCTGGGCCGAGGCTCCCGGATACATGGCGTTGATGGTTATCTGGGGCGGCGCGATGGGCGGATACTGGGAAACCGGCAGCGTTTTGATGGCCAGCAGACCGGCCAGCATTATGATAATGGCGATTACCCAGGCGAAGATGGGGCGGTTGATGAAAAACCGGGGCATGAAAAGGCTCCTTTATTTTTTTGCCGGCGACGGCTGCTGATCCGCGGCGGAAGCAGCGTCCGTTTTACTGCCGAACGGCACTACCTTCACCGGCAATCCCGGTTTAGCCTTCTGGATTCCCTCGAGGATAACGCGGTCACCCGCTTTCAGCCCTTCGCTCACCAGCCAGCTGTCACCGACGGTCCGCGCGACCTTCACAAGCCGCTGTTCCACTTTGTCCTCAGGCCCGACAACCATGACCAGGGCGTTTCCGGCAGGATTACGGGTAACTCCCCGCTGGGGGACCAGAATTGCCTGGTCGTCAACCCCTTCCTCCAGGACGGCCCGCACGAACATGCCCGGCAGCAGCACCTGTTTGGGATTGGGGAAAACCGCCCGCAGGGTAATGGAGCCGGTGCTTTCTTCAACCGTTACTTCCGAGAACTTGAGAGTGCTCGGCACGGGGTAGGCGCTGCCGTCCTCCAGCAACAGCCTGACCCGCGCCTGGGCTGCTGCGTTGTCCTTCAGCAGGCCGCTGGCCAGTTGCCGTTTCAGCCGTAACATCTCGGCGCTGGACTGGGTGACATCCACATACATGGAACTAAGCTGCTGGATGGTGGCCAGTGCAGCGGGCTGGCTGGCGGTCACCAGTGCGCCGGTGGTCACGGTCGAACGGCCGATGCGGCCCGAAATGGGTGCGGTCACCCTGGTATAGGCCAGATTGATGCGAGCGCTTTCAACCGCGGCCTTGCTGGAGGCAAGATCCGCTTCAGCCTGCTTGAGCGCGGCATTTGCGTCATCGTAATCCTGCTGGCTCACCGCTTTTATCTTCACCAGGTCCCGGAAACGTTGCTCTTTGAGCCGGGCCGGGATCAGGTTGGCCTCGGCCTTGGCCTGGGTCGCCCTGGCGCTGGCGAACGCCGCCTTGTAGGTTGCCGGATCGATCTGGTAGAGCACCTGTCCGGCTTTTACGTCGCTACCCTCGATAAACAGTCGCTGCTGAATAATCCCCCCTACCTGGGGACGAACTTCGGCAACCAGGTGGGCTGACGTACGGCCCGGCAGTTCCGTGGTCAGGGTCACCCTTTGCGGTTTCACCACTATCACCCCGACTTCGGGAGAGCCGCCTGGTTTCGGGCCTGCTTCGTCTTTTTTCCCGCATCCGGCCAAAACAAGTACTCCGGAAAGGATTCCCATGATAAAAAACAACGTTGCTCTGTAACTGGTCAACATAACTACCTCGGCAAATTTTATTAGATGATAAATAGGACTATGGAGTTACTTTCGGCTGCCGCACGGCAGAACAAAGCCCCCGATGCATTACCTCACTGTTTCACGCCGTCCCAGCACGCTTCGCCGGTCCTGGCGATCAGCTCATCATCAAGAGTTATGAACCCCAGGATATGATCCCGGGCAACGGCAAGCAGCGGTCCGAAGGACAATGCGAACAGGATCACCAAAGGCAGATCCTTCATGACCCGGCTGGATACCCCTTCCTCGAACAAATCGCGAAAAATATCGAACTCCTCCTTTTTGCCCAGGATTCTGTCTCTGCGATATTCCACACCGTACGGCGAATTATGAAACTGTTCCAGATAGCGGAAATCGAGGGGATGGCTGATAAAATAGCGCAGCAGCACCGTACCAAAATGTAGAAACCGCTCCCGTATGGTTTTTTCCATCGGATAACCAACCAGGAGATCGTCTACCATTTTCTTCTCCACTTCCCGGTACAGCTGGTTTATCAGCTCGTCCTTGTTCTCGAAGTACCGGTAAATCGTGCCAGCGCCAACGCCGGCCCGTTCTGCAATCATGGCCATGGGTGCGCCGTGGAACCCGTGTTCGGCAATCAATTCCAGTGCAGCACCTACTATCTCTTCACGCTTGTCCGGCTTTGTCATCGGAATGTCTCCAAAAAGGAATGAACGTTCATTCCTTTTACTTTTCCGTGTCGTGTCTTGTCAAGTTTTTTGTTGTGAGTACCAAAGGAAGCCAGTGACGGGGAAAATCTTTCCTCGCGTGCGGCAGAAAGACGGCTCAGCGCTTCGTATCAGATTGTTTAATGCCAGCCTGCATAGTCCTGCGGCAAGCCTGAGTAATTGCACACCAGCTACCATGCGAAGATGTCAAAAGGTGTGATCGTATCTCCACATGAAGCTGTGGATTCATTGTGGATAAGTCTGACAGAAAAAAGGTAACGTATTATTTTTTGCTGAAAGAGTTGCACATTGCCTTTTTTGTAGTTACGCAAAGATATGAATGATATCAGGCACATATAAGAAGACTCGTAACGATAGCACAGTATCGCGGCCGGTTTGTCCATTGACAATCGGTTTCATGTAGGATCAATTGCGGCTGGGGATAAGTGATTCAATTTTGTTACCATGTTGTATAACCACCATCGGGTCGATTGGTGTGGCAGAGAAGCGGCACGACATTCCGGCCGCTACCTCGTTCCCGGAGTTCCCCAGCACCAGCACCCACTTTTTTACGAAAAATGATCTCTTGTAAACCGATGTGCCTGCCGCGCGTTTTTCCTAGCACAACAGCTCGATTCACTACCTGGAAATCCGGGAATTGAACCCGCGACAGCATTGCCTGGGAGGATATCAAAATGAAAAAACGAATAGTGTGGCTGATTGCAGTGCTCTTGGCACCGGTGATAGTAGCGTACGCCTCTCCGGCCCACGCCGATGCCGGAGTATCGATACAATTACCCGGTTTCGGATTAAGCGTCGGACCCGGTGGAGTCGGGCTCAACATCGGCCTGCCCTGGGTGGTTGCCTCTGCTCCGGTGCCGGCCCCGGTTCCCGCACCGGCCTATGCCTACCCTGTCAACAGCTACGAAGAGGTGGTAACGGAAGAAGCGCCGGAATTCGTACACCCCCCGGAACTGGGTTTTTACGTGGCAGTAGGCGTGCCTTACGATCTTTTTTTCTATAACAACAGCTACTGGATCTGCCGGGGAAACATCTGGTACAACTCCGCCTACTATAATGGTCCCTGGAATCAAATTTACTACACCAACATACCCTACGTGTTTAACAGGTTCCCCTTTGAGAGAATCCGCCATTACCGGGACTCCTATTACGGGCGGTACCAGAGATCTGGCGCCTGGGATGGCTACGCTCATTTCAGGCCAGGGTATCGTGATGGTTACCGGGGCGGGTCCGACCGTGGCCGGCATGACTATGCAAGGCCACGTAATCAGGGCCAAACGTACCGGCAGGGCCTAACCTACCGGAACAGTCCCGATGCCAGACCTCTGCACAGCAACCCTCAAGGCACGGGAAGGGGATACACCACTAACGGGCCGACTGGCCATAACCGCGACTATGGTGCAAACAACGCCTATAGCAGATTATCCGGCACCACACCGATCAACACCGCCAGACCGGCGTACTCCCGGCCGAACGGCACCATGCATAGGTATGACAACAGGTCCGCGCAAATACGCCCTTCCGGCGCCGCACCAACTGCCAGAAGCAAACCCGTTTATACTCGTCCGGACAGCAACGGCCACTATGCTGGGAACAGATCCTCATACACCAGGCAAAATGCCAGAGTCCAACCTTCCAACGGCAAATATGCCTATTCCCGGACGAATAACAGCGGACAGACTGCAGCTGTCAAAACCGTGTATAGCAGAACGAACAGTTCTGGCCAAGGAAACAAGGGGAATGAATTCAACTACCGCCCGAACAGACCTGATAGCGTCAACAGGGGATGGCAGGGTAAGTCCAGGTAACCCGTACTTGATGCGGGTAGCCGGATAAACGGAAAGAAAGCAGGGACCAACTCCCCGCAAGACAAAAGAGGTCATCGCCTTCCCGCGCATGGCCTCTTTTGCGTTTAACTCCAGCTTGATTGCAAGGAACCGTCAGTCAAACACTTTTGTCTGTTCGGGGTATTTATCCTGACAGGGCCAGATACAGGACAGCAGGAGATCCTGGTTACGACAACGCTGCAAGAAACGAGAAGTAGCTCAAGTGTCATAAAATCGGTACCGTGTATAATGAAGGATGACTCTGGAAAAAACAGGATTTTTCGACCAAAAAGAAAACCCCTGCCCTTCCCACAATATCTTTCAAGTGAAAGTATTGCTGAAAGCCAGGGGTCACAAACAAATAACCAGCTGATATCGCTGGATAGTTAGTGGCGGAGAGATAGGGATTCGAACCCTAGGAACCGCAAGCGGTTCAACAGATTTCGAGTCTGCCGCCTTCGACCTCTCGGCCATCTCTCCTCAGTGCCCGCGCATTATCATAAAATACCGGGCGAATGTCAAGCTGCAAGCATCTGCGCCGCTTACTCTCAATCCAAAAAAAGCAGTTTTCTACAGGGATGAAGGGGATATAGGGGATAACGTCAAAACCGATAAAGGATTTACCTTTTACAACGTAAAGATATCTTGCCAAAAACCGGTTCCAGTCATTTTCTGCAAAAACGATGAAGATAAGAAAAAAGGTTCTATCCCCTTCATCCCTGTTACTACGATTCCAAGATTTTCACTTCCCGTAGCGCTCCGCCAGGTAGGAACTCCTCACATACGGCCCGCTCTCCACATGCCGGAAACCCATGGCCAAGGCCTTTTCCCGGTAGCTGTCAAAGTCCTCGGGAGGCAGATAGTCCTGAACCGGATAGTGGCGCTTGCTCGGTGCCAGGTACTGGCCGATGCTCAGGTAACGGCAACCTGCCTCCAGCAGATCGGCAAAGACCCCGGCAACCTCGTCCTCCCTCTCCCCCATGCCGAGCATGATGCCCGATTTGGTCAGAACGGAAGAGTCCATGTCGGCGATCACCTTCAGCACCTGGAGGGACCGCCGATACTCGGCTCCCTGCCGGATATGGTAGAGCCGCGGAACCGTTTCCACATTATGGCCAAGGATGTCCGGTCGGGCAGCAACAACCGTTGACAGACTCTCCCGGTTACCCTGAAAATCGGGGATCAGCAGTTCGACGGTTGTATCGGGAGAGACAGCTCGGATCTCCCGCACCGTTTCGGCATAGAGTGCCGCACCGCCGTCCACGAGGTCGTCGCGGGTTGGGCTGGTGATCACCACGTGGCGGAGCTGCAGTCGGCGGATTGCCTCGGCCACCCGCCGCGGCTCACCGGGGTCGGGTGGCAGCGGATCCCTCTTGGTGACATTGCAAAAGGAGCAAAGCCTGGTGCAAACCGTGCCGAGCATGAGAAAGGTCGCCTGGTTGTTGCCGTAGCACTCGGAGATGTTCGGGCAATGGGCCTCACGGCAGACGGTATGGAGCCGCAGGTCTTCCAGCAGCCGCTCCATCTCGCTGTGGCCAGCGGGCGAGATCTTTTTTTGCAGCCACTCGGGACGCCGGGAGCGGATCAAGCGGTATCCCCCTCTAGGTTCCAGCTGTCAGCGCAGTATTTCGCCTCTCGCAGCAACCTGGCTTGTTCTTGCTCCTTGTTGTCGGGAACGGAACTTTGCAGGCTGATGCCGAGATTTTCCTCGAACGAGCTACAGAGCTCTCACTTCAGTACTTCCGCCGCCATCGTAAATCCCTCCTCGGCCAGGGAGGTTGCGCCAGCGGGCACTGCACAACGAAGGTAGGGACGGGCCTGGGAAAGTGCGGGGTACAAGGGAATGGAGCCGTGCTGGAAGATGATACCGCGGGTCCGGCGCTGAGCGTTGCCGCCGAGTTTGCGCCCGGCCACCAGAATATCGTACGCCTCGGTGCCGGCAAAGCAGAGCGCCGTCCGCTCGCCGAGCCGCGCCGGTCCGGCCGGGGAATCGACGGCAAAGTACGGGGACAGGCCGAGCCTGCGGTAGGCAAGGAGCAGAAAACCGCAGAGTCGCCGGAACGACTCCTTGACGCCGACGATGTCCGAGATCTGGCCGGGGGTGCAGACGATGCTGTAGGTCAGCTCCTCGGCGTGAAAGATGCAGCCACCGCCGGTAACCCGCCGTACCACCGGAATCCCGGCCCGGGCACAACGCTCCAGGTCAATGACCCCATTCGGCTGCTGAAAGCGGCCGAGGGAGAAAGCCGGCGGATTCCAGCCATACAGACGCAACACCGGCAACGAACTTCCGGGGTCGAAGCAGGTCAGCAGCGCCTCGTCAAGCGCCATGTTGCTCGGCCCGTCGAGCGGCCCGGTATCGATCAGCCGCCATCCTTTACTCCCCGACCCTCGATCTTCACTCCTCACTCCTCACTCCTCATTGACAGCAGACATTGATCTCCCGCGCCGCCTTCGTCTCGTCCAGCCGCGAGACCGGCATGGTGCGGGGCGCCTGGAACAACGCTTCGGGATTCGTTTCGGCCAGGTCGGCCGCCTCGATCATCACGGCGATGAAGGCATCGAGTGTCTCCCGGCTCTCGGTCTCGGTCGGCTCGATCATCATCGCCTCCTTGACGACCAGCGGGAAATAGACCGTGGGCGGATGGAACCCCCGGTCAATGAGATACTTGGCGATGTCGAGGGCATGGACACCGTGCTTCATCTGCCGGGAGGCAGAAAAGACGCATTCGTGCATGCAGGTCGAGTCAAAGGGCAGGTCGTACCAGCCCTTGAGCCGGTTCATGACATAGTTGGCATTCAGCACCGCCTGCTCGCTCACTTCCACCAGGCCGTGCCTGCCGAGCATGGTGATATAGGCGAGCGCCCGCACCAGCACGCCGAAATTGCCGTAGAAGTTCGCCAGCCGACCGATGCTTTGCTCCCCGGCTTCCACAAGACAATAGCTACCGTCAGTCCGCTGCGTCACCCTGGGCGACGGCAGGAAGGGCAGCAGCTGCTCGCTCACCCCCACCGGTCCGCTCCCCGGCCCGCCACCGCCGTGGGGGGTGCCGAAGGTCTTGTGCAGGTTGACGTGCATGACATCGAAACCGATATCGCCCGGCCGGACCTTGCCGAGAATCGCATTCAGATTCGCGCCGTCACAATAGACCAGGGCGCCGTGCCGGTGGGCGATGGCGCAGATCTCCTCCACATGGGGATTGAACAGGCCGAGGGTATTGGGACAGGTCATCATGACTGCCGCCACCTCATTATTCATGGTCTTGGTGAAGGCGTCAAGATCCATGTCGCCATAGGGGGCGGTCGGGACGCTGATCACCTCGTACCCCGCCATGGCGGCAGTGGCGGGATTGGTGCCGTGGGAGGAGTCGGGCACCACCACGAAACGGCGTTGCTGACCGTGTGAGCGATGCCAGGCAGCGATCATCATGATGCCGGCCATTTCTCCCTGGGCCCCGGCCAGGGGCTGACAGGAAAAGGCTTGCATGCCGGTGATCTCGGCCAGTAGCCGGGACAGCTGGTGGATGACGCCGAGTGAGCCCTGGACAAAAGCCTCGCCGGAGCTGAGATAGGGCAGCACCGGGTGAGCACCGGCAAAGGGTCGCACGGCCTCATCAACCGCCTTGGCATTGTATTTCATGGTGCAGGAGCCGAGCGGATAGAAGTTGGTGTCCACGGCAAAGTTACGACGCGCGAGATTGCTGAAATGGCGCACCACCTCCAGCTCGCTCAGCTCCGGCAGTCCAGCCGACTCACCCCTGAGGAGACCGGCAGGAAGGTCGTTCGCCCGGGGCACGTCGCTCCGCGGGAGAATGGTGCCATGGCGGCCGGGCACCGATTTTTCGAAGATCAGCTCCATAGGACCTCCTCCAGCCGTGTCGCCAGGGTGTCGATCTCGGCGCGGGTCCGTTTCTCCGTTACCGTTACCACCAGGCAAGACTCCATGCCGGGATACCAGCGGCCCAGCGGTATCCCGGCGGCGATCCCTACCGCCAGGAGCCGCTCACTGACAGTGGCCGCATCTTTTGGCAGGCTGAGGGTGAATTCATTGAAGCTCGGCCCCGCCGTGACAAGCAACACCCCGCGGACACTGCCGAGCAGACCCTTGGCATACTGTGCCTTATCGTAATTGAGCCGTGCCAGCTCCGCAAATCCTTCCCTGCCGAGAGCGGCGAGGAAGATCAGGCCGCGCAAGGCACAGAGGCTCTGGTTGCTGCAGATGTTGGAAGTGGCCTTCTGCCGCCGGATGTGCTGTTCCCGAGCCTGAAGGGTGAGGACGAAGCCGCGCCTGCCATCCTTGTCCACGGTTTCGCCGACGATCCGGCCCGGCAGGTTGCGGATATGCTCCTTTTTCACCACCAGGAAGCCGAACGAAGGACCGCCGAAACAGAGCGGATTACCGAGGCTTTGGCCGTCGCCGACAGCCAGGTCTGCACCCATCTCGCCAGGGGTCTTGAGCAAGCCCAGGCTGAGCGGGTAGACGGCGACGATGGACAGCACGCCACGGTCACGTGCTGCCGCGGCCAGATCGCTGAAGTCGTCGACCCCGCCGAAAAAGTTCGGATTCTGCAGGACGATGGCAGCGGTTTCGTCGTCAAGGGCGGCGAGGAATGCCTGCCGGTCGCTCTGACCCTTTACCGCTGGGACCTCGACGATCTCCACCGCCAGGTTTGCCAGGTAGGTCCGCACGATCTGCCGGGAAAAAGGATTGACCGCAGCGTCCATGAGGATTTTTTTGCGGCCGGTGATGCGCAGGGCCATCAGGGCCGCTTCGGCCAGAGCGGTGCCGCCATCGTAGAGGGAAGCATTGCTCGCATCCATGCCGGTCAGGCGGCAGATGGCGGTCTGGTATTCATAGAGGGCTTGAAGAGTACCCTGGGAGCATTCCGGTTGGTAGGGGGTGTAGGAAGTGGCAAACTCGGTCCGCCCCGCCAGATGGTCGACAACGGCGGGAATCAGGTGATCGTAGCTGCCGCCGCCGATAAACGGGACGATGTTGCGCCGGTCCCGCCCGGCCAGCCGCTCCATCCCAGCCAGCATCTCGAATTCGGACATGCCATCCGGCAGTTCGAATGACCGGGCGCGCAGTTCGGCAGGAATGACGGCAAACAGGTCGGCAATGCTGCCGACGCCGATCACAGAGAGCATCTCCCGAATCTGCTCCGGAGTCTGGGGACAGTAGCCGGAGCCGCTCATGAAAGGCCCTTGAGGTATAGCGTATACTCGTCCCGATTCATCAGGCCTTTCACCTCGCCGGGATCGGCGATTTCCACCTTCACCAGCCACCCTTCCCCTTCGGGGCTGCTGTTAACTATTTCCGGCTTGTTTTCCACCAGCTCGTTTACCTCGATCACCTTCCCCGAAAGCGGGGCATAGATATCGCTGGCCGCCTTGACCGACTCGATGGCGCACAGCACCTCCGCCTGTTTCACTTTCCTGCCCGGCAGGGGAAGCTCCACGAAGGTAATGTCCCCCAACTGCTCCACAGCATGAGCGGTTATGCCGATGATGCCGACTTGGCCGTCGATCCGAATCCATTCGTGTTCCCTGGTGAAATAGAAATCCATGTGTCTCCCCTCGTACAAATCTGTATTCTATGTAGGGGCAGGCCCCCGTGCCTGCCCGAACGTAGGGCAACCACAGGGGGTTGCCCCTGCTTCACCCGTGTCCGGCCTATGGCCACCATCCCCATGGCGATGGTTGTTAAGTCCAGGCCATTCATGATTTCAAATTTCACACTTCATAATTCATACTTTTATTTCCTCAACGACCCCTCCCGATAGAACGGCAGCTCCACCACCGTTGCGTCCAGGGAGATCCCTTCCTGGCCGACCTGGAGGGAGGTTCCGATTGCCGCCGCTGCAGGCGTCACATAGCCCATGCCAATGCCGCAGCCGAGCATGGGGGAAAATGCCCCGCTGGTAACCATGCCCACCTGTTCGCAACGCAAAAAAATCCCGTAGCCGTGGCGCGGCGTGCGGCGGGAATCAACCCGGAAAGCCACCCTGACTCTCTGCAGTCCTGCCGCCTGTTGGCGGAGCAGCGCTTCCCGACCGACAAAATCCCTGCTGAAATCCACGAACCGTTCCAGCCCGGCCTCCAGCGGAGTAGTCGTCTCATCCAGATCGCTGCCGTAGAGACTGTAGCCCATTTCAAGGCGCAGCAGGTCCCGGGCTCCGAGCCCGGCCGGCCTGACCCGGCCGTCTTCCAGCAGCTGCCGCCACAACGGAACAACCACACCATTGTCGCAATAGATCTCGAAACCCAGTTCGCCGGTATAGCCGGTACGACTCACCAGGGCATCGGTTCCGAGCAGCGACAGCCGTCGGAAGCCGAAGAAAGGAATCGTTGCGATCTCCGCGCCGAACAGTTGCACCAGCACGTCCCGGGCCAAGGGGCCCTGCAGGTCCAGTTTGGCGCTGCGGCCGGTACGGTCTTCACCATGCGCAGCACCCTGCAATCCGGCCTGGATAGCGGCAAAATCCTTTTCCTCGGGCCCGGCGTTGACCACCACCATCAGCTGATCTGCTGCCAGCCGGTAGACGGTCAAGTCATCGACGATGCCACCCTGTTCGTTGAGGAGAAACCCGTACCGGCAACGGCCGACCGCTATCGTATCGAGCCGGAAAGAGAACAGCCGCTCGATACCGGCCGCGGCAATCTCTCCCTGCAACAGAAACTGGCCCATGTGGCAGGTATCGAACAGGGCCGCCGATTCCCTGCACCAGCGGTGCTCGGCCAGGATCCCGTCATACTGGATCGGCATCAGCCACCCGCCGAACGGTGCGAGGCGGGCGTCAAACCCGGTATGCTCGGCCATGAGGGGTGTTGTTTTCAGGGTCACCATAAAAAAGTACCTGCCTGAGGTTCTTCAACGATCGATATCAATCGTTATCAGTATACCAGCAAGCAGCAAAATTTCCCGACATTGGCGGACTGCTGGACGTAAAAAAAGGGAAGCCGCCATAGTGCGGCGGCCTCCCTGTGAACCGATTGCCGGAGTGTGGCGACGTGAACGGCACTACTCGACCTTCATCGCCACAAACAGAGAGGAATCTCCCCGTCGCAGGAGTAAGCGCACGATAGTGCCTTTTTTGAGCGCCGAAACCGCTTTCGCATACTCCTGGCTATTTCCGACCGGGGTGGTATTGATCTGCTTGATGATATCTCCCCGGGCAACTTCCGCATCTTCGGCGGCACTTCCCTGCTTGACCTCCATCACCACCACGCCCTTGGTTTCGCTGGTCCTCAACTGCGCTGCCAGATCCTTGGTGAGATCCGCGACAACGATACCGAGCTTGTCCTGGACTTCCGTGGTCTGTTTGGCAGGCGACGCAGCGTCCGTCATCTTTGCGATGGTAACTCTCTGCTCAACGGATTTCCCGTTTCGCAAGACCTTGACCACGGCTTTTTTGCCGACCGGAGTCACTGCGGCAAGCCGGGGCAGCTCATGCATGTCTTTGATCACGGTGCCGTCAAATTCCAGGATGATGTCACCCACTTTGAGTCCGGCCTTTTCCGCCGGGCTGTCCTTTATTACCTCGGCGATGAGAGCCCCCTGCTCATTTTTCATGCCGAAGGACTTCGCCAATTCGGCGGTAACCGGCTGCACCGAAACACCGAGCCAGCCCCTGGTCACCGTACCTGTTTCCCGCAGTTGGGTAATGACCGCCTTGGCCATGTTCACCGGAATGGCAAAACCAATGCCCTGTCCACCGGCAACAATGGCGGTGTTGATGCCGACCACCTCGCCGTTGGCGTTGAACAGCGGTCCTCCCGAATTGCCGGGATTAATGGAAGCGTCGGTCTGGATGAAATCATCATACGGGCCGCTGCCGATCACCCGGCCCTTGGCGCTGACGATCCCGGCCGTCACCGTCTGGGCAAGACCAAACGGATTGCCGATTGCCATGACCCACTCGCCCACCTCGATGGCGTCACTATCTCCCAGGACAGCCACCGGCAACCGGTCATTGGACTCGATCTTGATCAGCGCCAGATCCAGCTTTTCGTCGGTACCCTTTAGCTTGCCGGAAAACTCCCGACCGTCGGAAAGCTTAACCTTGATCTCATCGGCGCCCGAAACGACATGATTGTTGGTCAGGATATACCCTTCGGCATTGATAATGAACCCCGAACCGAGACTTCTTTGCTTGTAGGAACGTTGCGGCATCTGTTCAAAGAAGCGATCGAAGAAATCGCTGAAGGGGTCGCCCTGGAAGGGGTTCGTCTGCGGACGGCGGGATCTCTGCTTCGGTGAAACGTCTTTTGACGTGCTGATATTAACGACTGCCGGTGTCAGTTTCTTGGCCAGCCCCACGAAGTCGGGAGGCAGGGCCGTTGCAAAAGCAGTTCCCCCGGCAAGGGAGAATAGACCTGTTACCAGTACGATCATCAGGAAACGATTGAATGAAGTGCGCATGATATACCCCCTGTTCTTTCTTCCGGCTTGAATGACCGCCATAAACACGTCATTGCCGTCTTTTTTCGTAAGCAGCTCTGGCGCGACACAGTGCAATCCGCCAAAAACGGTTTCAGGGAAAGGCACGTTGACCGCTTCCCGTGCAAACAGGGCACGTGCCGATCGACCGAAAAGTTGGCTGTTTGGCCGGCGCATCTGCCGCTTCAAGGTCAATGGTTGCTGCTCTTTAATGTAATTGATAGGGTATTGATTTGTCAACCAAGTGGGATGTCGCTCACCACAGGCAAGGAGGGTCGGGGCTGGAAAAGGAAATTTATGCCATTGTTGTGCGGCGCCTGCTGAAAATAAAAAGGGGCGCCCATCCGCTGCTACAGGATAAACGCCCCTATCGGGGGTGACAACCGACATGCTGTTTTGCTCTAGAGTGCTACCTGTTATCTATCAATCTTCTTCTTTCAGAATATAGCCAACGCCACGCACCGTATGGATGAGCTTCTTGTCTGCATCCCGGTCGATTTTCTTGCGCAGGTAGTTGACGTAGACATCGATAATATTCGTAAAGCTGTCGAAGATGTAATCCCAGACGTTTTCAGCAATGGTGGTTCGAGTTAAAACCTGGTTGGGGTTGCGCATGAAGAACTCGAGCAGCGAGTACTCTTTTGCCGTCAGGTCAATCTCTTTGTCTTTTCGCCACACCTTGTGGGTGACCGGGTCGAGACGAAGATCCGCAAACCGGATTTCGGCACCCCGCTCCTGCTCAGACCTGCGAAGGAGAGCACGGACGCGCGCAAGGAGTTCGGCAAACGCAAACGGCTTCGTCAGGTAATCATCCGATCCCGAGTTGAGACCGGCAACGATATCCTCCACCGTGTCTTTCGCCGTCAGCATCAGAACAGGGGTCATGTTTTTTTTCGCCCTGATCTCCTTTACCACTGCGAAACCATCCTTTTTCGGCAGCATCACATCGAGGATGATAAGGCTGTAGGCACCATCCATGATCTTCAACAACCCCTCTTCGCCATCGTATGCAACATCCACTTCATACTTTTCTTCTTCAAGCCCACGCTTGATAAAACTGGCAACCTTTTTCTCGTCTTCAACCACTAAAATTTTCATGTCATCACCTCTTCATGTCGTATGAAATACCTGAACGACCAAACGTATTAAAAAAACCTGGGGAAATTTTTCAGAAAAACTCATCCATCATAGGGCATGCAGAACCTGCCCGACAGCGGGTTTTCCCGCCCGCCCCTATCATCGCAATAAAAACAAGAATCTCATGAGGAAACTTATACCACACAAGATAGAAGATGCAATAAAGAATATCCCAAAAAAATATCCTTTTATCAGCCATCTCCAACCCGGTAACGTTTCTCTGGAAATTAGCGGCAAAAAGGACCTGTTTCAGGAATAATTTTAATGAGAAATACATCCAACCTGTATAATTTGTCAAGGTTTTAATTGTCAGCGTTCGCTGCATTTGCTATTTTTATTAGTCGTGCCGAGACGCATGCACAGAAGAAAGCGGTCGTTTCACCCCTGCCGGACCTCTCCCTGCTCCGCTGCAGGGCCATAGCCGGCTTGCCCCGGCAGAACAGAGATGATTTCGGCAAAATTAAAACAAGGAAGTTTCCATCCGGAAATTCCGGATGTGAAACGAGTTGTTTCCAAATCAGAAACGAGGATTTTTTTGTCCTGACAAGGAAATCAGGGGATTGTGCGGAGACGTACTACTGTACGTCGCACAAACAAAACCGCAGATTGACGCTGTCAGGGCGAAAAAGGACCGTTTCCGGATGGAAACAAGGAAGGTGTTGGGAGATGCACAAAGAATGGACGCAAGTTTCATGCGAGGTTCCCGATGCAATGGTTGACGCCGTTGCGGAGTTCCTGATCGAACTCTCCTCTAACGGAGTCGGGATTGACAATCGCACCCTTGACACCTTTTCACTGGACTCACTGGAAGATACGCCAACCAAGACGGTAACGGCATATTTCCAGAACGACGAGTTTCTTGCTGAAAAAATTCGCCAAATCGAAGCCTTCCTTACCGAAAACGGCCCGATTTTCAGTGGTTTTTCCTACCGGGCACCTACGATTTCCACCATCAAGGAGGAAGATTGGAGCACCAGTTGGAAGGAACACTTCAAACCGTTGCGGGTTGGAAAGCGCCTGGTGATCAAACCCACCTGGGAAGAATTTCCTGCCACCGCCGATGATATCATGCTGGATATCGACCCTGGCATGGCCTTCGGCACCGGCACGCATCCGACAACCATGCTCTGTCTCACCGTTCTGGAAAAACTGCTTACCGATTGCCGGGATGCCGCCAAAGCGATGACAGCGCTTGATGTCGGAACCGGTTCGGGTATACTCAGCATTGCTGCTGCGAAATTCGGCATCGGACACATTACCGCCATTGATATCGACCCGGAAGCGGTGCGGGTGGCACACGAAAATTGCGTCCTGAACGGGGTCGAAGAAAGGGTTTCGGTTTCCGACACGCCTCTCGGCATGATATGCGGCAGCTATGACATCGTGCTGGCCAATATCCTGGCTGAGGACTTGGTTCGCATGGCTCCCGAACTGATCGCGCGACTGAATCCGAACGGATTCCTCATCTTGTCAGGAATCCTGATTGAGAAAGAAACCCTGGTCATCGAAGGCTATGCAGACCCGTCCATGACACTGACGGAGGCTGCCCGGGAAGGCGAATGGAGTTGCCTTGTCCTGCGGCGAAATAGCTAAATGCGACGATTCTTTATTGATGAAAACGCCATCACCGAAGACCAGGCGGTTATCACCGGTAACCTTTTTTGTCACATGACGCGGGTTCTGCGACTGAAAATCGGCACCCGCGTCATCCTTTCCGACGGAATCGGCAGGCGTCACGTGGGGGTCATCGACACAGTCGGCAGGGAAAATCTTGTCGTCCGGCTCGAAGAAAGCTCCTTGGAGCCGACAAGGCCGACCGGCCCCCTCATCACGCTCTACCAAGGATTGCCAAAGGGAAGCAAGATGGAATTTATCTTGCAGAAGTGTACAGAGTTGGGTGTCGACTCCCTGGTTCCTTTTGTTGCCGGCCGTTCTGTTGCCCGGCTTCCAGCCAACAGGGAAGGCGAGCGTCTTGAACGCTGGCAACGGATAGTCCGTGAAGCGGCTCGACAATCCAACCGGGCGACTGTCCCGGATCTCAAACCGGTCATGGAGTTACCGGAACTTCTCGACGCCGCCGACCAGACCGTTAAACTCCTGCTCTGGGAGGAAGAAAAATCAAATCGACTCAAGTCGGTCCTCGGATCCGTACCGCTTCCCGAAACCGTTGCCGTCATGGTGGGGCCTGAGGGTGGATTATCGAAAAATGAAGTTGCGGCAGCAACCCGCGCCGGTTTTATTCCGGTAACCCTCGGCTCGAGGATACTCAGAACCGAAACGGCAGGTATCGCACTCTTGGCAATTTTGCAGTATTGCTGGGGTGACATGGGTTAAGAAGGTAACAAAGGAGGATCTTGAATGAAATGTCCCAAGTGCGGTTACAACAGCTTCGAGTTTCTCAATGCCTGCAAGAAATGCGGCTCGGAACTCGGCTCTTTTAAAAAAACTCACAACATCAGCCCCATAGTGCTGCCCATCGCCACTGTTGCTGCAGAACCCCCGCGGCAAGCGGCATCCCCTGACGTAAACCTGGAATCCGACCAGCTTTTCGCCGCAACCCCGCCAACCCAGGACGCCGACAATGCCGTTCTGCAAGACACCCGGGATGCAGCACCGCCAGCGCAACAAGAAAACCCGTATGCCGGATTTGATCTCGACTTCCCCGATTCAGCGCAGGATCAGGCAGGAGACCAGGCATTTAACGAATTCTCTTTTTCCGATCAACCTGCCGACATGGAACCGGAAAGCACCATGACACTCACCGATGCAACAGATGATGGATTTTCCTTTGGAGAATACGCGGACGAAGCGCAGCCATCTGCAATTGGGGACTTTCAGTTCGACGAACCTGAATCAGATCTGGAAGACTACGAAAGGATCCTGGAACCGGATAGTTTCGGCAGCAGTGAGCCGCTCGAGGGAGCCATGCCGCAAGAGGCGGAAGAAATCGGACAATTCGGCACCAGCGATTTTGATTTCGCAACGGGCGCAGCAACGGAAGATATCTTCGGCCTGGAGAATGAGCCGGACACGCCAGTAGCTCCCGAAAAGAAGGCGCAACAGAATGTTGAAGATTTCGACAAAGAGTTTGAAATGATCTTTTCCTTTGAGGACGCTGAAGAATCGGAAAAAAACACCTAACGGATCCCGATCAGCGCAACATACCCAACAGTTCCTCACCAAGCACGCTTTTCTGCCATCGACGCAGCACCGGCACGGCATCCAGCCCGTTCAGATCGCAGGGAACCTCCTTTGCCAGGGTTTCCAGCAAGGCATTGTTGACCAGGATTCCCGCATCAATGCCGAGAGCAAGGGCCTTTTTCTCCCGCCACCGCTTCAGCCGCTTCAACCGTTCTTCCCTGGCGGCGTCCCTTTCGGGTCGCAGCGGCCGGGCGATAAAGGGCAGCAGCTCCTCCGGGATCGAACACCCTTCCGCCACCGCTTTCAGAATGTCCCTGCCATAGCGCTCAACGGAGCGGGCCGGCAACCCCGGTATGCCGCTCAAATCCTGGACGGTGAGCGGTTTTTTCTCCGCCAACTCCCGCATGGTCTCGTTGGACAGCACCTTGAATGGCGGACGGTCGGCAAGCCGAGCCTTATCATCCCGAAAACGAAGCAGCGCATCAAGAACGGCAAGCGACCGCCGATCCATCCTGCTGGCTCCCTTGAAACGGACATACAACGGCTCACCCTCCCGATCGGCCGCCCGCACCTCGGAGAGCAGCACACACTCTTCCTCAACCCAGGAAATCCTGCCTCGCGCCACCAGTTCCTCTTCAAGTTGGCGATAGAGCGCAACAAGGCACGAGGTGTCCGCCGCCGCATAGGCTATCATTCCGGAATCCAGCGGCCTTTTGCTCCAGTCCGCCTTCTGGTAACGCTTATCCAGCTCGACACCAAAGCGCTTTCGCAATACCGCGGCCAAGCCGACTTCCTTCTCGCCGAGAAGCTGACAGGCAATCATGGTGTCGAACAGGTTATGGACACTGAGAGAGAAGTCCCGGTAAAGAGAGCGGATATCGTAATCGGCGCCATGAAAAACCTTGCGAATTGCAGGATTTTCCAGCAGCACGGCCAGAGGGGAAAGATCCGGAACCGCAAGCGGATCGACCAGGAATACTTCCCGGGACGCGGCTATCTGTATCAGACAGACTTTTTCCCGATAATGGTGCAGAGAATCAGCCTCAAGGTCGAAAGCAAGTACCGTCTCCCCGGCAAGCTTTTCCACAAGTCGCAGCAGAGCTTCCCGCGACTCTATCATTTTCGGTCTAATAACATGGTGCTGTTTCATTATGTCCTTCCCCGCCACACCGTATCGTCACGTGGGGAAGCGTGATGCTCCCACCCGACAGCGGCGGTTTCAATAGAATTGTACAATTTCATAGCCGGTAGTACGCTGGGCCGGCGCAAACCCGGCAGACCTGATCAGGGCAACCAGCTCTTCCCGGGTGATGCGAAATGAACATCCTGCCGCAGCCACGACATTCTCCTCCAGCATCGTTCCACCAAGATCGTTGGCACCGAAAAAAAGCGCTACCTGGGCAAGTTTGGCCCCTTGGGTAACCCAGCTTGCCTGAATGTTGGGAATCGTATCGAGGACGATTCTTGACAGGGCAAGCACTTTCAGGTACTCGGCTCCGGTAGCGGCAACGCCCCCCAATTCGGTATTGCCCGGCTGATACGTCCACGGGATAAACGCAGTAAACGTCCCTCCCTGCTGCTGGAGTTCCCTGATGCGAAAGAGATGTTCCACAATGTCCTCGGGCCGTTCCCGGCTACCGAACATCATGGTCGCGGTGGTGGGAAGCCCCTGGCGGGCAGCTTCGCGCATCACCGCCGCCCACTCTTCCCAACCAATCTTGTCCGGTGAGATCTCCGAGCGAACCCGGTCGACGAGAATTTCGGCGCCACCGCCGGGAATCGAACCGAGCCCGGCCTCCTTGAGACGGCGAATGGTTTCCGCCAGGGTCAGGCCGGATATGCCGGCAATGTGGCTTATCTCGGCGGGCGAAAGGGAGTGGTTGCGGATCCCCGGAAAACGCTCGCTGATTCCGCGAAACAGCTCCTCGAAAAACTCTATGCCCAGCCGGGGATGAAGCCCCCCCTGCATCAGCAGCTGAGTTCCACCCTGCGCCGCCAATTCCTCGACCTTGCGGTAGATCTCCTCGCGGGACAGCAGGAAAGCGCCGGCCGCCCCCTCATCCCGGTAGAACGCGCAAAACCTGCACCGGGAGACGCAGATATTGGTGTAGTTCACGTTCCGGTCAACGACGAAGGTCACGATCTTGCCCGGATGGAGCCGGCGGCGGATCCGGTCGGCAAGTTTCCCGACGGCCAGGAGATCGGCCTCCTCGAGGATCCGGAGGGCGTCCTGCCTGTCCAGCGGAATTCCGCTTTCAAGGCGCTCCGCGCATTTTTGCAGCAACGAATGCACTGGTCTCCCCTCTCCCGAACAGAATCCTGCAACCTTCATTGGCGCGGCGCCCGGCAAATCCTGGCCGAACTCCAGCCGCGCAGCGATCAATGACGCCGGATCTCCCGGTAGAGGGAATCCCGTTCCACCGGTTCTCGCCCCGCCCGCCTGATCAGTCGCAGGATTTCGCCCCGGGTCATGCCCCGCGGTGATTCGGCCCCGGCCTCGTGACCGATCCGCTCGTCCACCACCGTGCCGTCCAGATCATTGGCGCCAAAGGCAAGCGCCACCTGGGCGATTTTTTCGCCGAGCAGCACCCAATATGCCTTGATGTTGCTGAAATTGTCCAGGTAGAGTCGGGCCACGGCGATCGTCTTAAGGTCATCGACCCCGCCGGACCGCAGTTCCCGACCAAACTGCAGCGACGTATTCCCCGGCTGAAAAGAAAGCGGAATGAATGCCTGAAAGCCGCCGGTCCGATCCTGCAGATCCCGCAACCGGGCAAGGTGATCGACCCGGTCGGAAAAGTTCTCCAGATGACCATAGAGCATGGTCGCATTGGAGCGGAGTCCGCAACCGTGCGCCTCTTCCATGACCTGCAGCCACCGGTCGCCGGAAATTTTTTCTGCGCAGATTTCCGTCCTGACCGATGGCGCAAAGATTTCCGCTCCGCCGCCGGGCAGCGAGTCGAGCCCCGACTCCCTGAGGCTGAGCAGTACCTCCCGCACCGAAAGACCGCTGATGCGGGAAAAATGGTCGATTTCCACGGCAGTGAAGGCCTTTAGATGAAGATCGGTGGACAGCGCCTTCACTGTCCGGAGCATCTCACCGTAAAACGGAAAGGGCAGCTCCGGATGGAGTCCGCCAACCATGTGGATCTCCGTGGCGCCCTGCCGGAGGGCCTCCTCGGCACGGGAACGGATTTCCTCGAGTCCCAGCAGATAGCCACCCGCCTCGGCCGAATCACGGCGAAAGGCACAGAAACGACAGCGGTTGGCGCAGATGTTGGAATAGTTTATATGCCGGTTCACGTTATAGAAAACGCGACGACCGTTCTTCCTGGCGTTTGCATACGCCGCCAATTCGCCGATCTCAAGCAAATCCTCCGATTCGAACAGAAACAGGGCATCGGCATCGCTGAGTCGCGCCCCGTCCCGAACTTTGGCAGCAATAGCTGCAAGGGAACTCATCGGTCCACCGTTGGATTCCACGGTCGGTAGAGGCGATGTTCGATAAGGAGCGCCTCCAGCACTTTGCCGACCACGAAGTCAACCATGTGCTCAACGGTACCGGGAGCATGATAGAACGCAGGCATGGCCGGCACTATCCTGGTTCCCATACGAGCCAGTTTCAGCATGTTTTCCAGATGGATCTCGGAAAGCGGGGTCTCCCTCGGCACCAGCACCAGCGGGCGTTTCTCCTTGAGCATAACATCGGCGGATCTCTCCAGCAGGTTCCCGGAATTGCCGCAGGCTATCCTGGCAAGGGTCCCCATGCTGCAGGGGCACACGACCATCGCATCGGCGGCCGATGAACCGCTGGCAACAGGGGCAAGCAGGTTGTCACCGGCATAATAGCGGAGTCGGCTCTCGGGCACCTGGAAGCGCTCACGCAGCCGGGCGGCAACCTCCTGTTCGGTCCCGCTCCAGTGGAGACCCGCCTCGGCCTCGAGAACACTGAAACCGGCCAGGCTAACCAGGAGGATGACGTCATGGCTCGCTGCCAGCAGCTCTTCGCAGAGGCGAAGACCATACTGGACTCCGGAGGCGCCGGTTATTGCCAGAATGATTCGCATAGTCTCCTTCCACCAGGTTTCGCCCCGTCTCTTCCGTAGAATTAAAGAGGAGAAAAACACCGGGAAGCCAGTGAGTCAACTTCAGCCGTTACCGGAACAATACATCGCCCAGGGTAAAGAAAAAAACCGTGATACTGATATAGCCGTTCATCGTAAAAAAAGCCGCGTCCAGTTTCGCCAGGTCGCCATCCTTCACCAGCCAGTGCTCATATGACAAAAGCAGTACGGCAATACAGACGCCCGCGAGATAGGCAATTCCGAGCCCGGCAGCAACAGCAAGAAAAAGCAGCATGACACAGGTAACGACGTGGAACAGGCGGGCCGTCAGCAGTGCACCTCTTGCACCGAACCGCGCCGGAATGGAGCAGAGACCGGCTGAGCGGTCGAATTCCAGGTCCTGCAAGGCATACAGGATATCGAACCCGGCAACCCAAAACAGCACTGCCACCCCAAGGATAAATGGCGAGAGTTCCACACTGCCCCGGACAGCTATCCATGCTCCGACCGGAGCCACGGCAAGACAGAGGCCGAGTACCACGTGACTCAGGGCGGTAAATCTCTTGCAATAGGAATAAACCACCAGTAAAAAGAGGGCCAGAGGCGAAAGGATGAAGCAGAGGTGATTCAGTCGGTACGCCGCCACAAAAAAAAGGATCACGGCTGCGCCACTGCAGAGGAAGACCGTATTTTTTCCCAGGAGTCCGGCCGGGATCGCCCGACCGCAGGTGCGCGGATTAGCCCGGTCAAGCTCCGCGTCTATCAAGCGATTCAGTCCCATTGCCGCGGTTCTTGCTCCGACCATCGCCATCAGTATCCAGAATGCCTGATAGAGCGAAGGAAGGCCCGAGGCGGCGAGCACCGCACCGGTAAAGGCGAAGGGAAGGGCAAAGACCGTATGGGAAAATTTTATCGTTTCCAAAAACGTTCGGAGCGTCCCAAGAACCCCCAGCGGCTGTTTCACCACCGCTCCCATGCCGATTTTCCTCCCTCTTTCATTGTTCCATGGCCAGCCACTGCCAGGTCAGGGAACGACTGGTGCAGAAAGCTGTCTGCCGTGGTGCGCCGTGCATCCGGCCTGACGGGTAAAGCTTCTCAACAGGCGGCAATAGCGGGAGCGCGAATCCAGCCCTGGTGAAACCCTTGCAACGAGGACGGCTCCCGGCATTTCAGCTTCACCGGAAGATGCCCTGCTCCCCAAGGTATTTTTACTTATCCTTCATTTTTGTATCACTTCAGGGGGGCTTCTGACAACGCTTTTATTCCTGTTGAATCAACTGCCGAACTACATTAGTGTGGTAATGATAGTTGTTTTTTGGTACTAAAGAAAAGTTCAGACACGGCGCATTCATGAATCTCGCGCAATGCACCATCGCCAGCAGCGTTTGACAAGAACTTATTCGGTTCTATGCTTTTGAAAACAAACCAATCCAACCGATTGCCGATGGTCCCGGGATCTCGTCCGATCCGAGCAGATCACTATCGCCAAAAACGGGGTGTGCTGTGAAAAGAATTTCCGCAGGGGTGCTTGTCTGCCTGATACTGTTTCTGTGCCTTTCCTGCAAAAAAGACGCGGTCGAAACCGGAACACCCGGCAAAATACGGGTTGTCGTCTCCCTTTTCCCCCTCTATGATTTTACCCGAACCATCGGCGGCGACAAGGTGGAGGTATCCCTGCTGCTCCCTCCCGGCCTGGAAGCACACAGCTTCGAGCCGAAACCCGACGACATCATCAGGGCAAACAAAGCCGATCTCTTCATCTACACGAACCGCTATATGGAGCCTTGGGCCGAGGACATCATCGACGGGCTCGACACCCGCAAAACCTTGGTAGTTGACGCAAGCCGGGGCGTGCATTTCCTCCAAGCGGGGCGCAGCATCGAACACAACCACGCAGCGGAAAACCATGGCCGGCAGACAAATGCCGGTGAAGGAATGGATCCGCACATCTGGCTCGACTTTGATAACGCCCGGATCATGATCGACAATATCCTGTCCGGCCTCGTTGCCAAAGATCCGGCCCACCGCGACTACTACACTGCCAATGCCAAGGCCTACCAGGAACAGCTCCGGGAACTGGACGACCGGTACCGCACCGGGTTGTCGCACTGCGCCAAGCGCATTTTTCTCCACGGCGGACACTTCGCCTTCGGCTACCTGGCCAACCGGTACGGGCTCAGGTACGAATCAGCCTATGCCGTCAGCGCCAATGCCGAACCGTCACCGACAAAAATCGCCCGACTCATCCGCCAGATACGTGCGAACAGACTGCACCATATCTACACCGAGGAACTGGTTGAACCGAGAATTGCCGAAACCCTTTCCCGGGAAACCGGCGTGACTATCCTCAAGCTGCACGGAGCGCACAATATCAGCAAGGACGAGCTGGCCGGCGGCGCCATCTTCCTTTCCCTCATGGAGCAGAACTTGACAAGTCTCCGGATCGGATTGCAATGCAAATAGACATCATCTCCATAAAAGGCCTCTGCTTCTCGTATCAGGGCAATGAAGTACTGCACGACATAACCTGTGCCATCAAAGCAGGCGATTATGTGGGGGTCGTGGGTCCCAACGGTTCCGGCAAGAGCACCCTGATGCGCTGCCTGCTGGGACTCAATCGGGTGGATACGGGCACCATCGAACTGTTCGGCGCTCCCCAGGCAGCCTTCACCGCCTGGGAGCGGATCGGCTTTCTGCCGCAGGCACTGCAGCTGTTCAACCCGAATTTTCCCGCCACGGTCGAAGAGATCGTCAGGCTCGGCCGTCTGTCCAGAAAACGCTTTCCGCGCCGTTTCGATTCCACCGACACCACCGCCACAACCCGAGCGCTGGAAGTGATGGGAATATCCTCCATCAGAGACAAGCTGATAGGTGAACTCTCTGGCGGATTGCGCCAACGGGCACTCCTGGCAAGGGCACTGGTCAACGAACCCGACATCCTTATCCTTGACGAACCGACCACCGCGCTCGATCCCGAAACCCGCGAAAGCTTTTACGCAACCCTGCAGGACTTGAACAGCAACAGCGGCACGACCGTCCTCCTGGTAACTCACGACTCTGCAACAGTGGGCATCTATGCATCAAAACTCCTCTACCTGGACAAGAAGCTGATTTTTTACGGAAGTTTCGAGGAGTTCTGCCAGTCTTCCAGCATGACGGAAGTTTTCGGACCCCACAGTCAACACCTCATCTGCCGCAGGCACTGAAAGGGAACTTGAGTGAATCTGACCGACATCATCCACTATGCCTTTCTCCAGCGGGCTATCCTGGCAGGAACCCTGATTGCGGTCCTTTGTTCGGTGCTCGGCGTTTTTCTTGTCCTGCGCAGGCTCTCCCTGATCGGCGACGGGCTCGCCCATGTGACCTTCGGCAGCGTTGCCCTGGCCCTGCTGTTCCGCTTCCAGTCCGTCTATACCGCCATAGCAGCGATCCCTTGTGTGCTTCTTTCCGCCCTCGGCATTTTAAAAATCGCCGAAAAAGCCCGCATCTACGGCGATGCAGCGATCGGCATCGTCTCTTCCCTGGGTATCGCCTCCGGCATTCTGCTGGCAAGCCTGGCCGGCGGCTTCAATGTAGACCTTTTCAGCTACCTGTTCGGCAACATTCTCTCCATCAGTCCTGCGGAACTGCTGGTCACGGCGGCGCTGTTCGTAATCGTGCTGCTGGCGGTGACCTTTCTTTACAACGATCTTTTCGCCATCACCTTCGATGAGGAACTGGCCGAAACCTCCGGCATACGGGTCGATCGCATCAACGCGATCCTCGTCCTGCTGACCGCCCTCACGGTGGTGCTGGCCATGAAGGTCGTCGGCATCATGCTGATCTCCGCACTGCTGATTCTGCCTGCCGTTTCCGCCCTGCAACTGGCCCGTGGATTCAAGACCGCCATCATCCTCTCTGTCTGCCTCGGAGTAACCTCCGTGGTCGGTGGAATCTTTGCCTCTTTCATCCTCAATCTGCCCACCGGCGCAACCATCATCATCATCAACTTTTTCCTGTTCGCAACCGCCTTTTTCGTCAGGAAACTGCTCCGCTGATTCGACACCACCCCTGCAACAACCTCCTTCCCGCCCTGGTTGACAGGCCCTGCGAATAGGAATACTATCGCCGGACACTCCTAGCGAAGGGAAGCATGCGTGAAAGAAAAGACTGTCTATACCTGCCAGAAATGCGGCTACCAGTCCCCCAAGTGGCTTGGCAAGTGTCCCGATTGCAACTCCTGGAATACCCTGGTCGAAGAACTCCAGTTCCGCAAGGATACCCGTTCCAGTGAATCGGGAACCGCAACCGTACCGACCCCGATCGGCGAAGTGGCCGGCGAAACGGAAGACCGCTTTTCCTGCGGAATTTCCGAATTCGACCGGGTGCTCGGCGGCGGTGTTGTCGCCGGGTCGCTCGTTTTGATCGGCGGAGACCCCGGCATCGGCAAATCAACCCTCATGCTCCAGGCAATGGATCATCTGGCCCAGCGACGCGGCAAAGTGCTGTATGTCTCGGGGGAGGAGTCAGCGCGCCAGACCAGGATGCGGGGTGAACGGCTCCATGTTGCAGCCCGGGAACTGTTCATACTGGCCGAGAACTCCCTGGAAAAAATCATTTCCCACCTGAACCGGCTTACCCCGCAGGTGCTGGTGGTGGATTCGATCCAAACCGTGTTCACCTCCTCGCTGGAGTCCGCCCCGGGAACCGTCAGCCAGGTACGCGAAACCGCCGGAAAACTGATGATGCTTGCCAAGAGCAGCGGCATACCGGTATTTCTCGTCGGACATGTAACCAAGGACGGCTCCATCGCCGGACCGCGGGTCCTTGAACATATGGTCGATACAGTTCTCTATTTCGAGGGCGATACCGGCCACCCCTACCGGATCCTGCGGGCCATCAAAAACCGCTACGGATCCACCAACGAAATCGGCGTTTTTGAAATGGGCGAAGAGGGCCTGCGCGAGGTCACCAACCCGTCCGAACTCTTTCTTTCCGAGCGGCCCCTCGGTGTTTCCGGCTCGGTGGTGGCGGCCACCATCGAGGGAAGCCGGCCGCTGCTGGTGGAACTCCAGGCACTTGTCACCTCGTCCTCCTACGGCGTTCCCCGACGGACCACCATCGGGGTCGATCACAATCGCCTGGCGCTGCTGGTAGCGGTACTGGAAAAAAAGGTCGGGCTTACCATGGCGGGACAGGATATCTTCCTCAACGTGGTGGGCGGGGTAAAACTGAGTGAACCAGCGGCCGACCTGGGTATTGTCGCCGCCGTTGCGTCGAGTCATCTCGATCGGAGCATCACGCCCCGCACCATGGTGGTCGGCGAAGTTGGGCTGGCCGGTGAAGTGCGCGCCATAAGCCACCCGGAGGTCCGGGTCAGGGAAGCCGCCAAACTGGGGTTCTCCCGCTGCATTCTTCCCGCCGGCAGCCTGAAGCATGTCCGGAGCGGCGATGTGGAGCTGATCGGCGTTTCTTCGGTGGAGGAAACTTTGGAGAATCTCTTTCTTCCCGCTTGATGGCCATGGAATATTTTTCTTTACTTAAGGATTCAATTCCCCTAGAATATCAAAGATTTAACAACCCAGGAGAAATGGTATGGACTTTGATAAACGGGAACACTACAGGGGCATTCTGCTGGAAGAAATGAGATCGCTCCTGGAAGACGCCGAGAAGACCGTGTCCGAAATGACCGCCGACACAACCAACTTCCCCGACCCCACCGACAGAGCTACCCAGGAGTCGGATCGAACTTTCGAACTTCGCATCAGGGACCGGGAAAGAAAGCTCCTCAACAAGATCAGGGAAGCACTGGAAAGGATCGACAGCGGTACTATCGGCACCTGCGAGATGTGCGGCGAAGAAATTGGCGAGGCACGGCTCAAGGTTCGTCCGGTAACGACCCTCTGTATTGACTGCAAGATCGAACAGGAAAAGAAGGAAAGGCTTAAATAACCCGCTCTGCCAAGGAACAATCCGAAACATATCTTTGAGTCATTCCCCCGATCGACCGAAACGGCGAACCCCATGGCTATTCAGGACAACTACACTCTCTTGAGCACAGCGGTTCAGATAGCAAACTCCGCCAACCTGTCCCATCCAGCCAGAATCAAATCAATCGTTCGACTCATCAAGAAGTCGTTACGACTGCATGCTGCGACCATATACCTTCTCGATCCTGACCGGCGATCACTATCCCGAATGATTGCAGCAGACGGGCCGAAAAAAACGGCTTCCTGCCTGATCCCTCTGGGCGAGCATCCGGCAGGGCTCTGCGCCCTCAAAAAAGAAGTCATCTTTTCCCAACACGACCCTGGGGCGGAAAACGCAGCCGATGCTTTTCGAAAACTGGATTCGCTGTTCCTGCCGATCATGAGCGGCAAAAGAGTGACCGGCATCCTTGCACTGGAGCTTTCAGCCGAATCACCCCCAGCCACGTCCCTGCCGATGCTTCTCAGAGACATCCTCCACACACTAGCCGGCATTATCTGCGCAGGAGAGATTGCGCACCGTTCGGATCAACGCATACAAAACCTCATGACGCTGAACGAACTGGGAAAAGCCCTTCAGCAGCCGATTCCGTTCACGGCAATCCTCCCCCATGTTCTTAAGAAAGCACATAGCTATTCCGGTTCGTCCTGCACCATTCTGCGCATTTTCAGCTACGGTGAATTTACCCCGAAAGTATTGAAGGCCTGCAGAAAACAGCTCCGCCCCCACCTGCCCACCCTGCAGGAAATCGAAACTCAGTCCGCAACCAGAATGCTCGACACGGAAACGCCGCACCTGACCGTCGACCTCATTGCCGACGAAGACCTCCCGCCATCGTACCTGACTATCCCGCTTCAATACGAAGGCAAAGTCTTTGGCTGCCTGACATTCTTCGGCAAATCGGGCCAGTCGGTTCGGCGCAATTTCGACGAGGAAGACCGGGAGCTCTTTGCCGGCATGGCAAACCTGATCGCGCCTGCCTTGGGCCGATCGGAAAACAGCCGCCGCATGGACATCCTCGTCACCGAAAACAGCAACAAACTGAAAGAACTCTCGCTCCTCTACCGCGTCAGCAACGCCATGCACGCCACCACCCGGATCAACAGGCTGATCCACTTGAACCTCACGGCACTCGTTTCCGGCGAATCACACCTCTTTGAACGGGCCATGCTTTTTCTGGTCAACAATCGTTCCGGTGTTTTGCAGGGAATGCTCGGCATCAGCACCGATGAGTGCCATGGAATTTTGCAGTCCCTGGACAACCATGAAGATTCACTCTATAGCCGGTGGGAAATTTCCGATGAGGACATGGAACGCCAGCAGAACTCCGTATTCAGCCTCAAGGTGAAGGGAACCCGCCTGCCCCTCGACAAGTCCCTCAACATACCTTCCCGGGCAGTGTTGGAAAAAAAGCTCATCTTGTTTGACGGTTCGACAAAACAGCCGCCGGCAAAAGACGATATCATCAAGAAATTCACCCTGAAATCGTTCGCCTCGGTACCGATCATCGCAAAAAATGAAACCGTCGCCGTGGTGATACTGGACAACCCCTTCTCTGACAAGACTATTACCACCGATGATCTGCGGTTTCTCCAGTTGTTCGCCAATCAGGCAGGCATGGCAATCGAGAATTCCATGCTCTACAACCGTCTCGAAGACGCAAACCGCGAATTCAGCGAAATCCGCCAACGTCTGCTGCAGGGAGAACGGTTGGCTGCGCTCGGCGAGACTGCCGCGTCGATTGCCCATGAACTGAAAACCCCGCTGGTTGCCATCGGAGGACTTGCCCGACGCCTGCTGCGCAAGGAAGAACCCGGCTCTACCGAATGGAAATACGCCGACACCATTGCACATGAAGCGGCTCGCCTGGAGAAGATGCTGAGCGAAATTCTATTCTTCACCAAAAGGGCAACCATCTGCTACACCCAGTGCAACATGAGAGACATAATCGATCAATCACTGGCCGTCGTTTCGGAATTTCTCGATGAAAATGGGATCCAGGTAAAAAAACGGATCTCCAATGCCTCGCTTGAGTTCCTTGGAGATTTCCAGCAGATCAAACAGGTCTGCATCAACTTGTTCGTAAATGCCGGAGAGGCAATGAAACAGGGTGGCACGCTGTTTGTTTCGGCCACGACCACTGTCGCAGAAGGTAAGGAAGCCGTTTCGCTCAAGGTGCGCGATACAGGAGGCGGAATATTTCCCGAAATTCTGCCGGACATTTTCAATCCGTTTTTCACCACCAAGGAGGGCGGAACCGGCCTCGGCCTGCCCATCGCGCACCGGATCGTCACCAATCACGGCGGACAGCTTTTGGTGGAAAGCCGGGCAGGAAGCGGGACCGAATTTCGCATAATTATCCCGACCCGGCCCTAAATTCGTTCTTTTCAAGCGCGGCCAATTCCTGTATAGTATTCGGCCGTACCGGAACTGTTCGCACGGGGATGTAGCTCAGCTGGGAGAGCGATGCGTTCGCAACGCATAGGTCGACGGTTCGATCCCGTTCATCTCCACCAACAATAACGTAGTCCGTTGAACGTCAACGGGGTTACGCTCTTCACTCATGGGGCTTTTCTGTTTTCACACAGAAAAGCCCCATGCTCGTTTTTCCTCTCAAAAAATCATTGAAATATATTATTTCAGAATGCGGTCTCCGAATGACATGCGTGGAAGTTTTCGGCGAAGCGCATGCAAGATCTCACTTCAAACCGAAGATTGGCGTAGCGAAAAGGCGATCTGCAAAATTCTTGCGGAAAAACTTTGTCGTCAGTTGTACCGACCACGATTCTGGTATACTAAGTGACAAAATAACTTCCTGCGGACTTTGCGACAAAACAATCTTCAGCTCGAACGCGATGTAGGGAAGGACCGAATGCAATGTCGCGGGTAATTGAAAACCGAGCCTATCCCCGATAGGCTTTCTATTGAAAAGCTGGGTACAAGGCTTCGGGAATGGTCATCTTTGAAAGATTCGATCTAAAGGAGGAGAAGATGAACAACCATGTATACCGGCTTGCTTGCGCGATCACGCTATGCGGCCTGATGGGCGTAAGCGGTTGCGCTGGAAATGGAAAAGCCCTTACAGAACAGATTGCGAACACGGAAAAATCGATTGCAGCGGCAAGGGACGGCAACGCCTCCACAAGTGCTCCGCTCGAATTGAAGCTGGCCGATGAAAAATTGCGGGCTGCAAAAGCGGCCGCTGACAAGAAAGAGTATGATCAGGCTCGCACCTTGCTTGAAGAAGCACAGGTTGATGCCGACCTTGCCAGGGCAAAATCGGAGTCGGCAAAAGCACAACAGTTCCGTGACAGCATAAAAGCTCTGCTCAAGGAGATCGAGAGGGGTCAAAAGGCGCAAGAGATCTACTATCATTAGGGAGGAATTGAAAATGACACCGAGCGTTTTGTTTACATACTACAGCAAGCGGTATCTCATGCTCTGTCTACCAGTGGTTTTCGTTCTTGCCGGATGTGCCACAAAGCCTGTCGCCACGGCGTCTCTTGTTCAAGCGCGTTCGGCGTACGCCAAGATTCAGGCTGACTCCAGCATATCAACGAATGCCCCGGTTGCTTCTTATGAGGCAGGTCAGGCATTGCAACGAGCCGAGCAGGCAACGGATGTCCCAACACAGGAGCACTTGGCCTACATCGCGGAAAGAAAAGCCCAAATTGCGGTCGCCGATGCCGAGAAGAGCATGGCTGAAAAAGAAGTCCAACTGCTGCAGAAGGAAAAGGACAAAGTCCTCCTCAAATCCAGTGAGCAGGAGGCTGAGATGGCCAAGAGGGAAGCCGACCAGGTCCGCCAACAGGCAAAACAGCTTGAGGCAGAACTGGCAGAACTGAAAGGCAAACAGACCGAACGTGGAATTGTGCTAACGCTCGGCGATGTCTTTTTTGAAACCGGCAGGGCAACTCTTATGCCCGGGGGCTTGCAGGCTATCGACAAACTTGCGAATTTCCTGAAAAAGAATACTGACAGGGGGGCCTTGATTGAAGGTCACACCGACAGTGTCGGAACTGCGGAGTTTAACATGCACCTCTCTCAAAGGCGGGCCGAGGCGGTCCGCGATGCACTGCTGGCGAGGGGAATCGGCGCAGAGAGGATTACGGCAAAAGGTTACGGTGAAAGCTACCCGGTTGCCAGCAACGGAACTGCCGAAGGACGCCAACTGAACCGGCGTGTGGAAATCGTGGTGGTGAAACAGTAATACGTGCGGAAACGCCGATACAGTGTGCATCTGCCTTCAGCTATAAATATTTCGGCGTGGGTCAGTCCACGTGACGATAAGGATGCAAATCTGAAAACAGACCAATACCGAAACCACTCAGAACAATAAATTTTATTATTACGTATTGGCTGCTTTTATTTTGCCTGTTTCCTGGCACACCTTGCAGCACACAAATTGATACGACAGCTTTTTTCCCGCCCATTTCCACCAAATACAACAAGGGTTACGGCATCAGCCGTAACCCTTGTTTCGTTTCTATTCCTTCGGTCAGGACACACGCCTGCTACCCCTTCCGCAGCACCCTCTTGTCACCCACCCTGATGGTGACCTTTTCCTGATCGAAATATTCCAGGAGCGGAATCATGAACTTGCGCGACAGCCCGGTCATTTCCCGGAATTGCGGCGGTGTAATCTCGCCCTTGTCCCGGAGAAGAGCAACCAGCTTCTCGCGAAGAACCTGAAGGGGCGCGGGTGCGTAGAACACATCAGTCTTTATCTTGACCGCCCGGCCTTCGCGGGCCAGCAGGTTGAGATGCTCAAGCACTTCCTTCTCGCCGCAACGGACAAGATCGCACAATTCCTTGATGCCGGGCGGTTCAGCCCCGCCCGCCTGCAGGGCATTTTCCAGCTTTGCCTGCAGCACCGACTGATCAACTGCGGAAGAAGCCTTATGCCCGGGCTTTTTAACCAGGTCCCGGTCAGCAATAGCCTTCCCGTCCTTTTCCAGCGAAGCCAGCAGCGGACCGAAGAAACGGCTGTCGCTGCGTTTCGGGATGCGGGCCTTCAGTTCCTCCTTGCCGATGCCTTCCTTGAGGGGGTTTTCCCGCAAGTAGTTTTCGAGACCGGCGAGCAACAGGGCCTTGAGGTCGGCAAAGGCCTCTTTTGCCAGGAAAATGCGCGGCTCCCGCACCACCTGAACCAGGAGCCCCTGGGAAAGAAGACCAGCCAGGGCGGCCTCGGTCTTTTTGGCTGACAGGCCGCTGCGGGTAATGAGTTCCTCCAGCGTCACCCCGGACAGGAGGCTCTCCTGCGCCAGGAGCTGAATCTTGGAAACGTCTTCGCCTTCCCCGAGCGCATTGAGAAGCTCCAGGGCCTGGGCGGAACGGCGGCGCCGGCGCGGCGGCGCCGGATCGATCACCACCCCGCCGCCAACGGTAATCTGGGGTGAATAACTGCGGACAATGAAACAATCGCCGGGCAGGAGCAGAACAGGTGTTTTCAGTCGAAGCTGGACGAATGCGGAATCACCCGGCGCCAGGGTGTCGCGATCGAGCAGGATCACCTGAGCTGAAACCTCATAGGTGGCCGAATGGAGACGCAGCGTGGCACGATGCTTCAGCTCCCGGGAGGCCGACGGCAGGTAGGTTATCCGGGCATCAACAGCGCGGGTGGTGCGGAACGCGCCGCGCGGAATGACCACATCGCCACGCGCCATGTCGGCATGATCGACCCCCTGGATATTTACCGCGACCCGCTGTCCGGCCGCACCGCGTTCCGCTTTTTTGCCATGGGTCTGCACACTGCGCACGCGCGACGTAAGGCCGGAAGGCAGGATTTCCACCTCGTCTCCGGTGGCAATCTCCCCCGAAAGGAGGGTACCGGTCACCACCGTACCGAAACCGGCAACGGTAAACACCCGGTCAACGGGAAGACGAAACGGGCCGTCGACGGACTTCTCCTCCACCTGCGAAGCCAACTCTGTCAAGGCAGAGCGGAGTTCATCCAGTCCGGCAGCCGTTTTTGCCGAAACCGGGATAATCGGCGCCTCTTCCAGGAAACTGCCGACTAAATAATCGCGCACCTCTTCCTTCACCAACTCCAACCATTCCTCGTCCACCATGTCGCACTTGGTGAGGGCAACCAGCCCCTTCTTCACCCCGAGCAGTTGACAGATTTCCAAATGCTCGCGCGTCTGGGGCATGACCCCCTCGTCGGCTGCAATCACCAGCATGACCAGGTCCATACCGCCAACGCCGGCCACCATAGCCCGGACAAACCGCTCATGGCCCGGTACATCGACAATTCCGAACTGGATATCTCCCGGAAGCTCCAGGTGGGCGAAGCCGAGCTCAATGGTGATGCCCCGCTCCTTCTCTTCCTTCAGACGGTCCGTATCGATGCCGGTCAGAACCTTGACCAGAGAGGTCTTGCCATGGTCAATATGGCCGGCGGTACCAAGAATGAGATGTTTCATGGAATGCCCTTTTTCACCACTGCTACGATAGTGGAATGGTAGAGGATTCAGCGACAAAATTCTTCGGAAAGGTTTTTATTGGATAAAGTCGAAAGCCGGAAGGATGGCATGAACTGGCCGCACTGCAATAAATAGTATCCGCGAGTGAATGGAGCCCGCTCCGCTGTTTCAGCACATGTTTGGAGAATCATGGTGCGACAACCGCAATCAGGGCAGAAAGTCTGCAAAAAAACATGACCAGCAAACCCGGTTGCAGTAGAAAAATCCGCAGAGCAAACAACATAACAAACTGTTATTACGATATGTTATTCCATTTCCCGCTTGGTCTTCATCTGCACAATGTAAAATTATGGGCCGTTTCCGGAAATACCCTGCGAAAGTTTAACGAAAGTTGCCAGCATTGTAAATCCTAATTGTAGAGCGTATGTGACCTTTTTCCCAGAAACTGAATCGATGCAAACCTCGTAATTTCGACCCAGTGGCCTCCGCCCCCAAACTGGACCGGTTATAACTGCACATTTCCGGACTGGCGAGTGTTGCATCGTATTCCAGATCGGCGCTATGTTGTCACCTGCAGGGTATGCTCTCCAGTACGTTGTCGACGGGCTCCCTGCGCTAGGATTCGCGCAAAGTGGAGGCAACCGAGCGCACTAGCTATCGGCGGCACAGCTCAGCTGTCAGGTCCTCTTGTGGCACCGACTGAATCCTTCCTCGCGGCAAATCCGCGACACCTGCCTACCAGTGAAGCACCAACTCTCACATCGAAGCAGGCTGTAGACAGGAAAATAGTTGGTCGCGTGTGCGAAAAAGTACTTTTCAGCAGATGAAATAATATACTGAAATTGTTGGATTTTTAAAATTATGCTGGATTTTTACCTTGTGAAACCGATAAATACACAATCTCTGTTTCGGATTATTCTGTCCAGACAGCTGGCGAGTTTTTTGTTGTTATCGCCAAGCGCTTCCATGCCAGGAAAATGGCTATCAGTCTTTCCGGCAGCATTGCCGCCTGCACAAAAACGAAAATTCACTAACAAAAAGACGGGAAAATACCTTCCGAAATGAAAATAACCACAAGATTCCTCTACATAGACGTATTGCTGGTAGTGCTGGCCCTTGCGGTAGCCAGCCTGATCCTTCTCACGGAGGTTCATGACGAAGCAGAGAAATCGGCCCTAAGGGAACAGGATAACAATCTGAACACTTTCTGGAAACTGGTCACTTCCAAAGGCCGGGATATCCGCATAGTTGACGGCAAACTGCTGGTCGGGAAATATGTGGTAAATGACAATAACGAGCTGCCCGACCAACTCCGTGATATGTTTGGCTGCACCGCCACAATATTTATGGGGGACACACGCATATCCACCACCATCCTCAAACTTGATGGCAGTCGTGCCGTCGGGACACGGTTAGAGGGACCCGCTTACGATGCAATTTTCCGACAGGGAAAACCATACCGGGGTGAAGCCCTCATTCTCAACATCCCCTACCTTACCGCGTATGACCCAATAAGGAATGGAAACGGCGAAATCATCGGCGCTCTCTATGTCGGCGTTAAAAAAAGTGCCTATTTTGCAACATATGAAGAGCTGAAGACAAAAGTCTTTATTCTCACCATAATATTGATGGTGCTATTTTCTTTTATTGCCCTTCTGCTGATCAGGTTTCGCAGAAGAGCCGATGAAGCATTGGAAGAAAGCGAGATCAAATATCGGAAACTTTTTGAACTGCATTCGAATGCAATATTAATGCTTGATGGCACTACTGGAAAAATTATTGAGGCCAATGCCTCGGCTTTGAGGCTCTATGGTTATACGAGGCAAGAATTGTCGGCGAAAACAATATATGAGCTTTCCGCCGAACCGGACAAAACCCATGGAGCGATGGAGCAAGGGCAGCAAATTGTCGAGATACGCTTGCACCGCAAAATAGACGGGACCGTTTTCCCGGTAGAAACCTTCAATAGTTTTTTTTACTGGAAAGACCGTCGGGTACTCATGGCGGCCATCAGGGACATAACTGAGCGCAAGCAGGCAGAGGAGAATCTCCAGGATTTCGCCCAGAAGATGGAATTGAAGAATAAGGAATTGGACCAGGCCTTGTTACGGGCCGAAGCGGCCACCAGCCACGCCAATGAGATGGCAGCGAAGGCGGAACTTGCCAACCAAGCCAAAAGCGAGTTTCTGGCCAACATGAGCCACGAGATCCGGACGCCCATGAACGGGGTCATCGGCATGACCAGGCTCTTGCTGGATACAAAGCTGGACGAAGAGCAGCGTCAATACGCCGAAACGGTGCGCTCCAGCGGTGAATCGCTGCTGGACATCATCAACGACATTCTCGATTTTTCCAAGATCGAAGCAGGCAAGCTGGAGATGGAAACACTGGACTTCAGCCTGCGCGACCTGCTCGAGGACTTTGCCGCCACGATGGCCGTGCGCGCCCACGAAAAGGGGCTCAGGTTCATCTGTGCAGCCGCTCCGAACGTGCCGGATTATCTGCGGGGCGACCCCGGCCTGGTGCGCCAGATCCTCACCAACCTGACGGGTAATGCAGTGAAATTCACCCACCAGGGCGAAATTGCCGTACGGGCAAGCCTGGAACAGGAAACAAACAGCGATACGGTACTCCGCTTTTTCATCAAGGACACAGGAATTGGTATTCCGGCGGAAAAGCAAGACTTGCTGTTCAAGAAATTCAGTCAGATTGACGCCTCGGCCACACGCCGTTACGGAGGAACCGGTCTGGGGCTGGCCATCTCCAAACAACTGACAGAAATGATGGGCGGCCAGATAGGCGTCATCAGTGAAGAAGGGACAGGCTCGGAGTTCTGGTTCACGGTACGCATGGGCAAGCAGCCTGTGCAGGGAAGAACCATTGACGAGACGACCGACATTCGTGGCACCCGCGTCCTGGTGGTGGACGATAACGCAACCAATCGCGAAGTGCTGATCGACCAGTTTACCGCATGGGGACTGCGGGCAGAGGCAACCCCGGACGGGGCAACTGCCTTGCAGCTGCTCTACCAAGCCCGGAATGCCGGCGATCCCTTCCGGATGACCTTCATCGACATGCAGTTACCGGACATGGACGGGGCGATGCTGGCCCGAATTATCAGGGCGGACGAAACGATAAAGGGCACCCGCCTGATTCTTTTGACAACCCTTGGGCAACGGGGGAATGCCAGTAAAATGGAGGGCGTCGGGTTTGACGCCTACATTAACAAGCCGGCGCGTCACTCGGAACTGTTCGACTGCCTGACCACCCTGCTTGGATACACGACCGTGGCTCGCCCGGCTCAGATCAGCGTATTGCAGCAGACGGCCAGCAAACTGCGCCAAGGACCGACACGAATCCTGCTGGCCGAGGACAACATCACCAATCAACAGGTGGCGCTGGGCATTCTGGGAAAAATGGGGTTGCGCGCGGATACCGTGGCTAACGGCGAGGAAGCGGTCAAGGCGCTGGAGAAAACTCCCTACGACCTGGTGCTGATGGACGTACAAATGCCCGAGATGAATGGTTTCGAGGCTACCAAACAAATCCGCAGCCGGCAATCGGCCGTTGCCAATCATGAGGTTCCCATCATCGCCATGACAGCCCACGCCGTGCAAGGCTACCGAGAACGTTGCCTTGAGGCGGGCATGAATGACTACATAACCAAGCCAATCGATCCCCAAGTATTGTCGGAAGCACTGGACAAATGGCTGTCAAAAGAAACAGCGCCGGTGTCGAGCCAAGAAACGGCTTTCGTCAGCACACTGGATCCGGAGATCCCTGTATTCGATATGGCCGGCATGATGGTACGGCTGGAGCATGATAAGGAGCTGGCCAGATTAGTCGCAAATGGTTTTCTGGAAGATATGCCGCGGCAGATAGAAGCACTGCGTGACTGTCTGGAGGCCGGAGACACAGCGGGCGCCAAGTTGCGGGCCCACACCATCAAGGGTGCCGCCGCCAATGTAGGAGGGGAATGCCTGCGGCAGATTGCATATGATATCGAAAATGCCGTGGACCTGGACGTTATCAAGGACAGCATAACCGAACTAGACGCCCATTTCGACGACTTGAAACAAACAATGACAAAAAAACTGCTACGTACAATACCTTATGGAGGACACCATGAAAACACTTATTGTTGAGGACGATTTCACCAGTCGCCTGCTGTTGCAGGAATTCCTGAAAAGCTACGGCCCATCCCATATTGCCGTCAACGGCAAGGAGGCAGTTATAGCCGTGCGCCTCGCCCTGGAGGCAAATGAACCCTACGATCTGATCTGCATAGACATCATGATGCCGGAAATGGACGGACAGCTGGCGCTTAAGGAGATCCGGGCACAGGAGGAAGCAAAGGGATTGAAACCCGCAGATTGGGCGAAAGTTGTAATGACAACGGCCTTGGACGATCCGAAAAATGTTATTGGAGCTTATCACAATCTGTGTGATGCTTACCTGGCCAAACCTATTCACAAGTCAAAGCTTCTGGAAGAACTGCGAAAACTCAGGCTGATCAAATGATGGGGTGGTTTGGAAAATCCGGACATCAAGGCAATCATGACTTGTTAATTATTAAAGCCATAAGACTAACAACTGATAGCAATATAAGAGGATTTGATGCAATATAGATTACGGGGTCTTCAGGTCATCTCCGACCAGTAATTTGAACCTTATCCCACCACCTGCGTCAATTCCTGCGTCATCCCATACTGGATAAAAAAGGGACTTAAGCAGATAACCACTTAAGTCCCTTTTTTTATTATGGCGGAAGCACCTCTTACTCTCTGTACACCCTGTAAGATACCCCATTGAACTTTTTACCCGAGGTAATTGCTCATCTATCGTAACTTATCGACATACAAAGAATAATACAATCAGATTTCAGATAGATGGATACTGGAGACAGACGACACATAACGGAAGATGAAGCCTAATTCGCAACGTTCAGGCCATCATGAAGATCAGATCCTAGTTCATATGCGTAAGAGAGCTGTTTTCAGCTAGAGCAAGAGTGCCCTTTCATACCCATGGAACCACCGGTTTGGCTTCGGCTCTCCAGGTAACAAAAAAGATCGGACTGAGTGATTGTCCTATCCATCCGAAACGGGACGACAACCTGCTACCTCTCATAACAAAACGAAGCAATCTGGGAGCATTCAGGCCGAAATAGCACCGGGCAACTTAGGGTGATGCTTTTCGGCATATTCTATCTTCCTTGCTTTCTTCGCGAGACAATTTTATTACTGTACTTGGACGCATTCAACATCTTCTCGACGGAAGACAAGTGTTCATTCTTGAAGTCAACCAATCGGTTGATCCGGAACAGGGTAAGGAGTTGCCGGCCTTTCGGGTCAGTGTGGATATTTCGAAGGGCCGTCACCATGGCGTCACGCTTGGGGTTACTGACGTCCTCTCGAACGGCGATAATCCCGGTCAAAAAACCTGGTGACCTTTCTATAATATGAAGATTGCGACCAATTTGCGGGTTCAATTCAACCATCGTCTCAAACGACACCCTACTTGCCACACAGGCGTCGGCCTGGTCGAAGAATACCGGCAAAATTACTTGAGAGGCCTTGGGATATTCAGTGATCTTGGAGAAAAAATTCCGGGCATCGCCAGAAACTTTGTTCTTGAGGAGGGTATTGAGCCACAGCATCGGTATTGAACCCTTCTGCCCAGAATCGACCCTGATGTTCTTCCCACGAAGTTGTTCCACCTGTGAAATACCCCTGTCGTTCCTGACAAGAATCAACAGTTCGTTGTAGGAATCTTTTCCATAATCCGATGACAATACCGATGACAATACCGGTTTCAGGCGAACGCTTTCTCGTAAGGAAATGAACTCTTCAGGCATTAGGGCAATGATATCCACGTCGTTATTGGCGAGAACCTTCTTCATTTCATCCAGATTCTTCATAATTATGACTCTAGTTCCCACCTCGTTCTTCAGTTTCCTATCGACTGTCTGAGCCCAAGTCGTGATCAAACTCAAGGCGTCATTGGGGTCAACGTTATAAAATGCCTCCGAGGAATATCCGATGACAATGGGCTTGTCTTTGTCACAACTGGTCATTCCGGCTATTAAGGAGCTCGGCCCGACAAGGCTGAAGAGGCAAACGAAGAGCGTTGTGATGGCAACATTCAGTCTCGACATGGAGATTTTTCCTTTGCCTGCAGAGATTATAACGGAAACGAACAACTTAAATATGACCTGCCAACTCTTTTTCGGAGACAGTGATATTACTAGATTCTTATCGACAAGCAGAAATAATATTTTAGCAAATTCGCCCGACCCTCCAAAAAACGTAACAAAAGTCCGAACAAATCACAGTATTTCCCTCAAAAATCATAGAGGTATCTACGGGAATTTTAGCATTAGCAAGTTTGCACCGTACGAAAGCAACTTTTCAGCAGGGATAGCGTTAAAAACATCTTCTAAACAAGACATGTTAAAAGTTGAGTTTCTGGCGGAACAAAGAGGAAGGTGGTTCAAATGAGTGAAAATGGGAAGAAGCCTGGTGGCAACCTATCCTGTGAGTTGCGAAAGTCTCACGAGTAAGTCTTTCAAATAACTGTAATTAAAAGGCAAAATTGCGAAAGCACGTTAAGACCTTTGTGGATCTGAAATACTCAACATTAAAATTAATGATTCATGGCATATGCTTATAAAACGTAACTGTCAAAAAAAGTAAAATAGCCAGTTATGATAGATTTGGCAATAAACATAAGCTACTGCGTGCTATAAGATCGATATCAAAGCGACGCTCAGGCACGACAAAGTGTCTTTGATTACATCGAGCGTTTTTTATAAATGCCGAAGGATTCATGCTTCCCTCGGCAATTAATCCCCCAACAAATTCGAGAAACTAACATCGCAGTTTAACTTACTGCTCATGAAACTGGGGTAAATTCAGTCACGGAAAAACTGACTCACCACGATGGAAAGTGACCGCTCTTGCTCGTCCGGTTTGGAGGTCGCTACCTCTAAGGCTTCTTCAGGTTGTCGAGGAGGTACTGTCTTGCGTTTGATTCCAAGGAGTGTGGAAAGGTGTGAGCTCCCTTGCTCACCAGTGATGAACCCTGACCAGAGGAACGAGAACGTTTTGAAGATGCCTTCTTGGAAGGGCATGACGCAACAGTGGCTGTCATCTTGTCCTTGGTCTTAAATCTTTTGACGAGTTCTCTGGTGCGGATTGTTCCTAAGAGGTCTGAAGGAATGCGAATACGAAGGTGACAATTGCCGTTGCGGCTTTGAAGATAGGGCGTAGAATGCATGATGTCTCCTGTGTAGCAAAACGTGTAGCACAAGAGACCACCACTTAAAACATTATTTAAATCAGATAGTTAAAAGATTGGCGGAGCGCATGGGAAGCTAATTAAGCTTTCAACATGCTGAATTATTGAAGTATTGTCAATGTGATTTTCTTGGCATACCCCCAAAGATACCCCTCATTCGACGTTTTCCACGATCGAATCCACGTAGAGGCACGACGTTATTCATCGAAAAGCACGCCGTCCACAAGATCCTCCACCACCGCATGAAACTGAAGGTCAAACCATTTTCTGAAGGTCCGGAGATCCCTTTTCTGGGGCCAGTCTTCTTCTCTTGTCCACCAGCCGGCGAGCTGATCTTCGAATATTAATATGAAAAATTTCTTAAGAACCCTGTCTCTCTGAGCGTCATCTTCAAATTCCGGGATCAGGTAGGCGGTGCAGTCCTCGTTGATCTCTTCGAGAGACACGTCGGTAGGATCCGGCAGCGAACGCAGCCATTCCCTGAACGGTTCCTTTGCTGTTGCTATTACCAGACCTCTGTTGACCATATTTTATCACCTCCCCGGCACCTAGGGTCTCAGTCCTCGCCGGAATGCCATATTCCACCAGCTACTTCTTCTCAAGGCTTTGCATCAGCCGCTGGTAGTCCCTCCGGCTTTCAAGACGTTCAAGTCTCATCGTTCCCCTCTCCGACTTCACTTTGCAGTTCCGCCTCTATCTCCTCGATGGTTGGCAGCGCTGATTGCAGTCTTTCCGGCAGGGCGCGAGTCAGTTCGTAGTCCGAGACCCCAATCGGTTTGTTTATGTCACGCAGGGCATATTCGGCCAGAATTCTGTCTTTGGTCTGGCAGAGAATCAGGCCGATGGTGGGTTGATCGGTTTCGTGTTTCAGCTTGTCATCCACCGCGGAACAGTAGAAGTTCATCTTGCCGGCATATTCCGGCTTGAAATCGCCTTTTTTCAACTCGATAACCACAAAACATCTCAGACCCAGATGATAGAACAGCAGATCGATATAAAAGTCTTTGTCGCTGACTTCAAGATGGTATTGGCGCCCAACGAAGGCAAAACCCTGGCCGAGCTCCAGCAGAAATCTTTCCAGGTGGCGGACAAGCCCGGTTTCCAGTTCCCGCTCGTGAAAAGGCTCTTCGATGGTGAGGAAGTCGAAAATGTAAGGGTCTTTCAGAAGTTGACGGGCCAGGTCAGATTGTGGCGAGGGTAAGCTCTGTTGAAAGTTGGTAACCGCTGCTCCCTGGCGCTTGTGGAAACTGTTTTTGATCATCTGCGCCAGAGTATCGCGGCTCCAGCCTTGCTCGATGGTCTGCTGCATGTACCAGAGTCGAGCAGACAGTTCTTTGACCTTTTCCATCAGAATGATGTTGTGGCCCCAGGGTATTTTTGCAACAAGTTGCTGCAAATTTGTCGAGAGATCGTTGGGGGGCCTTTGTGCCACAGGCTGCGGCACTTTAACTGGAACCTTACTGTCAGCTTGCTGAAATTGTGCCACGGGCTGTGGCACTATTGGCAAAGTATCCGGATACTCACGATAAAATCGAAGCATTCGCTTGATGTTTCGTTCGGAAAATCCCTTCTGCTCTGGCAGGTCATTGCGTATATCCCGGGAGAGACGAGGGATGACTGCAGCCCCCCATCCTTCCCGTTTCTGTCTTTCCAGAATCATCCGCCCGATATCCCAGTACATAAGAATCATTTCCGCATTGGCGGAGAGGGTGGCTTTAATCTGTGCCTGCCGGATCCGGGTCTTGATGTCGCCAAGAAGACCGGCGTAGTGGGTCAAATCAGTGGTCAATTCTGTTCTCCTGTGGAAAGCCGCAGATGCCATCCAACATCAGTTACTTGAAATTACAACCGCCAATCCCGCCGATGTTCGGCGATATACTTTTGGGCCGGTCAGAGTTCCCGCTCCTGCGGACCGATAATTGCGCGGCCGGTGAGGGTCAAGAGGAATCCAGGGACATTCGGGTCCGCCGCGATCTGGAGTGAGGTAATAACCTCATAGTTGCCGGAGACCCCCATCATCCCCTCGTCAAAGGCCCAATGGCAGAGCTTGCAGAGTGCCATGCCGTTGCGGATGTCGTCGTTTTTGCTTCTGCTCCAGGGTATCAAGCCCCACCAGGAAGAATTTAAAATATGTCACCCGAATTTCCCCATGGTCATCAGTACCGCTCATCCGGAGATTTCCACGACCGAAACCACTGCAGGGCATCAGTGCCGCCAATCATTTCACGAGCCAGTTTCAAACGTTCCTGGAGCCTTCTCTTCTCTTCGTCACCCAAATCAGCGACCCGTAGTTCGGCATCGGCAAAGAATTCCTCAAGCCTTTTTGCTTCCGCCCAGGCCTCGATGATTTCGAGCAGTTCTTCACGGCTATCCTGTTCCGCCTTGAGGCGCCGGCGCTCTTCCTCTTCCCGGCGCCAGATTATCTGTCGGGCTTCCCATTCCTTGCGCTCAATTTCCGCCTTGCGCTCGCCTTCTTCAACAAGTTGGGCAATGGTGGCAGCTTCCCGCTTCAGTTCCTTGACGATTGCTGATAGCTTTCCGGGGAAATCACCTGCTTTGGTTTCCCGCCACTGTCGCCTCCAATCTGCCCTCTGATATGGCGAGTATGCCTGTACGCATAATCTTCCACTCGGCAGATCATGCATGCTGGTCCATGAATAGCTTTCATATCGTCTTGGCTTCTTAACTGGAAGTTCTGAAACGCGAGTGTATTTCCCGTCTTGGTATTTCACCTCGACATTCTCGCTCATTTCAAAGATAGTCAAACCGATTAAGACCGTGCCGATAGTGACGATAGTGTCGCGGGCGGGACTCCACAGATCGGAATAATGGCGATCTCTTCCCCCTTTTTCACGCTCATCGACTGCAAAACGTCGCAGAAACAAATTTTTTCGCTCAAATGCTACTTCGTGGCCACGCTCTTCAAACAGCAGGAACAATTCGTTTGCCACATCCAAGGCGCGACTGCACGTCTGCTTCGATGCGATAACATCAACCATAAGGCGCTTGCTGGGTTTAAGGTAACCGTCGCTGTTTTCTCGAGCTTCGTCAAAATATTGCTGTGCTCCCTGCAAAAGCGGGTGGCATTTGGGCAGTTCGCTCCGATCGCGCAGCCTCGATTTCTTTTTCCGGGGCGGTTTCGGTAATGGAAGTTTGGCGCGTCGTGCATGCCCATACCGATTCCATTCCAGTTCATCACCAGGTTCAGCTTCCGGTAACGGTGGACGCCTGGTTGTTTTGCCAACGGTAAGCTTTGCCCAATATCCCCTTTCTGGTCGTGGAACATTCAGCCAAGTGCAGACGCGCGCCATAAAGCTCGATGATACGTTGTACTTCAGGGCAACCTTGGTCATAGGCTCGGCCCAGACCTCTTCATACAGCCGTTCTCTGCTGACCGGGGCTTTGTTGTCGTGAGTTGGATTCTTTCCTTCTTCCAAAACCGAAAATCCTTATTATTATAGTTACCACTACGGTATTCGACATCAAAACGAAACCGAGTGTTGTTGGTATAGCCCTTTTGCCCTACTATAGCCTCTTTGATGTCCTGTTTGTCCAGTTTATGTCCAGTTTAAAGTTCTCAACGCTGCCTACTCGGTCTAAATAGGTAACAACCCTCTACTACAAAACCAGATCCTATTAAATCTGCGACAAAAGTTTCTCAAGCCGTAGACTGTTTATTGGCAAAAACATCAACTAGGATAGGGCCAATTCCAGCCTGTGTTTTCGCTTTTCCCAGTCCGGCATGACCTTTTCCAGAAGTCGGTAGAATCCGGGGCTGTGATCATGATGTTGCAAATGACACAACTCGTGGATAATGACGTAATCGATGCATTCAATAGGGGCGCGGACTAAATCCGGGTTGAGGGTAAGAGTCCCTGTCTTTGAAAGACTTCCCCAGCGCTTCTTCATCCACCGAAGCTGAATTCTCGGTTTCGCTGAAACAATCTTTTCAAAATGCGGCCAGCTACGGTCAAATCTTTCTTTAAATCTCTCTGCCGCCTTCTGTGTATACCAGCCTTCCAGCAAGTACTTCACCTTTTCCGATGTGGATTCATCTTTTACATCTATGTAAAAATGTCCACGAATCAACTTTACCGAATTGATATTACCGCTGCTTATCTTTAGTCGATACTGTTTGCCGAGATAGAGGTGCGTCTCGCCGCCCGCGAAACTTTTTCCCGGAGTTCTCGGCTCGAATTGGCGGAAATAGTCCAGCTGCTTTTTGATCCATCCGGCACGCCTGATAACCCGCTTTCGAATTTCGGCGAAATTGGAACCTTCGGGTGCTTTTATCACCACCGCACTATCCGGATGGACAGCGATTTCCATCGTTTTCCGGTCCACATATATCACTTTAAACTCTATCGTTTCTTTCGCATAGACGATCGAGCCTGACGACAAGCTCATCTACCGCTCCTGTGCCTGGCAACCTGCATGGTTCGCTCGATAATTTCATCCATCTGGTCGAGGCTGATCTCTACCCCTCTCTTGCCTTTGACCTCATCATAAAGATAATCGTCAATATCGTTAACTGCCTGTTTCTGTGCATCATCGTCGTCCCAAAATTGTACTTTCCAATGGGACTTGAGTATTTCTTGAACTGCAAGGCTGGTATCCGTGGCTATCTCGTCGCATTCCTCTGGCTCCAGTTGATGCCGGTCGAAGAAGGGCTTGAGAACGCCGTAGAAAGCCATTGCATCTTCGTTTCCGGAAAGCTTGTCAGGGATATCGTCATGGTGCCTGGTCACGACTTTTTTCCTGATCTCCGAGACCTTGCTAAGGTACTCCAGATCTGACAAGCGTTTCGCTCGAAAATCCTCAATGGCCTGCTGGATCAATTTGGAAAACTTCTCATAAAACGCAGGGTCTTCATCCATCTTTTCAGTTATGACCCGTTTTGTGGCGAAAGCGATAGCATCAGCTTTTGCGGCCGTGGTCTTGCCTGCGACATATACTCCCTGTTCTTCCTTCACTACATCGAACAGTTTTTCATCGAAAATGTTCACCGGCTCATTCAGTTGGATCACTTCATTTGCCTGGATGTGCGTGTCAAGCAGTTTCTTGATCTTCGGCTCGTAGTCACGGTAGTCAATTGCCTCGGCATAACGCAGCTTCACCGCAGCTTTCAGGTTCTGGAAACGCTTAAGATCATCCTTGTAACGTTTGAGCTTCTCGGCATCGACCCCCATGATGAACGTTTCCGCGGAAAGGGCAATCCCGAGCGACTTTCCGTACTCGGCCAGTCGCCGGTAGAAGTCTTCGCGCAAGGCATCATCGGCCAGCAGCACTTCATAAGCCTCTTCGTCATAGATGTTCTTGACTTCCTTGAAGATGTCCCAGAGGTCCGAATAACGCTGCGGCAGCTTCTCGATCTCGGTGTTGATGGAAGTCAGAGTCCCCTGTAGGTCCTCCTCATCAAACCCCTCAAAAGCCCCGTACATGGTCAGCGCCTTGTCCAATTCCCCGAGAAGACCAACATAGTCGACGACAAACCCGAATTCCTTGTCTTCGTGAAGCCGGTTGACTCTGGCGATGGCCTGGAGCAAGGTATGTTCCTTCAGTTCCTTACAGAGGTACATGACCATATTGCGCGGCGCATCGAATCCGGTCAGCAGTTTGCTCACCACAATCAGGATCTCCGGTTCCGAACCGAACTTGAACTGGTTGATTATCTGCTTGGTGTATTCTTCTTCGCTGCCGTAGCGTTTCATCATCTTTTGCCAGAATCTGACCACCTCGTCCGTTGGCTCATCATCGGTCTCTTCGTAACCTTCACGGCTGTCAGGAGGGGAAATGACCACTTCGGACGACACGAATCCGATATTCTCCAGATGCTCATGATACTTCAGCGCAACGGCCTTGCTCGGCGCTACCAGTTGGGCTTTGAAACCGGTTCCCTGCCAGGAGGCGCGAAAATGCTCGCTGATGTCGAAGGCCCGCATGTAAACTACCTGTTCCGCCTTGTTAAGCATGGAGGCCTTGGCAAATTTTCTCTTCAGGTCGGCTTGCTGTTCCCTGGTCAGTCCCTGCGTGTGGCGCTCGAACCAGAGATCGATGGCCGCCTTGTTCTGTACCATCTCCACGTAACGGCCTTCATAGAGCAGCGGCACGACCGCCCCGTCTTCCACTGCCTGGTTGATGGAGTAGTGCGGTTCAATCAGACCGCCGAACTTTACAAAGTTGTTCTTTTCTTTTTTCATCAGCGGAGTGCCGGTAAAGCCGATGTAGCAGGCATTGGGAAACATCTGCCGCATCCTCGCCGAGAAAGAGCCGAAATTGGTCCGGTGACTCTCGTCAATCAGCATGAAAATTTCGGTGGAGTCGTCCTGGTATTTCCTGAGATTCAGCGCCTTGTCGAACTTGTGAATCAGCGTCGTAACGATGGCGGCCTTATGTTCCGCCACCAGTTCCAGCAGGTTTTTCCCCGAGGTGGCCCGGTCCGGGCTGAGGCCACAGGCGGCAAAGGTGTTTCCTAGCTGCTTGTCCAGATCGTCGCGGTCGGTCACTAGCACGATGCGCGGATTGGGCACACTTGGATCGAGGGCCAGGTTTCTGGCCAGCATGACCATCGTCAAGGACTTCCCAGACCCTTGCGTATGCCAGATAATCCCTCCTTTACGACGTCCCTCGCCATCCAACTGTTTGATCCGCTCCAAGGTTGACTTGATGACGAAGTACTGTTGATAGCGGGCGATCTTCTTGATCCCACCATCAAACACGGTGAACCTGAACGTCAGCTCCAGAAGGCGTTCCGGACGGCAGAGGCTGTAAAGAGCCTTGTCCTGTTCCGTTACCAGACGTTCCCCTTCCGCCTCATGGGCGTCGAAAAACTTGCGGGCAACGGCAAACTCGCCGCTGAAGAGTTGGTTTTTTCTCTCCTCTGAGAGAACTGTATTGACGTAACGGGCAACAGACGTGTCTTTGTCGAGCAGTTCCTTCCAGATTCCCCAGAATTTGGCTGCTGTACCCGCTGTTGCATAGTAGGCCGAGTTCTTGTTGATCCCCATGACCAGTTGTGTGTAGATAAACAACTTGGGTATATAATCATCACTCTGGTTGCGGATGGACTGAGAGATAGCCTTTTCAACTTCTACATTGGGGGATTTACACTCGATGACCGCCAAGGGAATGCCGTTGACGAACAGGACGATATCCGGGCGAATGGTTTCCGTACTGCGAGCGCGATCAACACTGAATTCTGCGGTGACATGAAAAACGTTCCGGTCCCATGCGCGCCAGTTGATGTAATTAAGATTGAAGCTCTTGGAATCGCCTTCAATGGATTGTTCCAGCGCAGCTCCTAGGGTAATAAGGTCATAAATGACTTCATTCGTTTTCAGCAGGCCGTCGTACTTAACATTCTTCAGTTTCTGGATGGCGGTCTGGATGTTTTCTTCGCTGAAAAGGTATTCTCGACCCTTGTAAGTGATGCGGTTGAGGCGTTTGAGTTGTTCGCTAAGGATGCCTTCCAGAAGCACGTTGCCGGTTTTGCCCTGACGTTGTTTGAGAGCCTGATCAGGTGTCAGATATTCGAAACCCAGGTTGATGAGGAGTTGCAGGGCAGGGATCTGGGAGAGGTATTTTTCGTTGAAGCGGAAGCCGGTCATATCAATTCCTCAAAAAATTATTACCTATTTCATAACACTGATGATATTACTGTGCATCCGAAACCAAGACCTGGATGCAATATTTCTGAAACCATTTAGTTTTTTATGAAAAACACAACTTCCCAAACGCTTCCCGCAGTTACACGGGCAAGAGAGCTTGTTAGCAACGCGTCTTTTAAAACCTAAAAGTTCAATTGCTTTCAGGACACTTGCCTTTGATTTCAGCCCAAACATATCCATGTAATCATTAATTATTCCATCTACACCGTGAGCGAGTTCGCTAAAGACAAAATCACCACCATTTTGAAGCTTGTTGGTGACTGCATATAAATAAGGTACGAGGCAAGTTTCGACAAAATCAGTTAAAGTCGGCCGTTCTGCAATTTTCTTCATGAGATGAAGCGGAGATCCCAAGCAAAGGGTTTCATCATTATATACGTGGTGCTTTCCATCTCTTGGAATTTTGCGGCTCAGTTCCTTGACTGTTGGTATCGCTTTAGGAAACAGCGTTGGTACCATGATTTCCAGTTCATAAGAATCACATATTTGTATCCCATTTGGGGGCGTTCCGCAAAAATTGAAAGTGCCTCTTATCACGAAACCATCACCCCGGTATGGCCTTATGGACATACCGGGATAGTCTTTCAAAAATTGTCCTAAATTATAGAACTCTTTTACTGCCACCTATTTCTCCTGTCCCCAAGGTTTTGGAGGGGTCGATTCAATGTCATGGGTTCTGGGAACTATAATAGATGGCCCCAATGCTAGGCCAAGGCTTTTGCTAATCTCAGATGTATTCATACGTACTGAGAATTTTTTACTAGCTTGCTCGGAAATAAATCCCGCATCATCCGATGAACACAAGAGTTCAATGTCAGTTTGCGCCTGTTGCAACCAAAACCAGAAATTTTGCTCCAATTTAAGATGGTTACACTCCGGTCGTGACCACTTGTCTGCAAAATCTTCGGCAGGGTCTACCGGATTTGGCACACGAGGTTTAGCGGCATTGACATAACTACCCATTCTTGAAAGGATTGAAGTCAGCGCTGACTCGATGTCGGTTTCACCGTTATATGCTCTAGCTGCCAGTGTAGTGAGGATTATGGAAATTGGTTTGACTTCAGGATCGTCTTTGAACATCAGATCACGATGCCGTTTCAACAATTGAACCACACGTTGAAGAGGCGTTTTCCGCTGGTAAATTGGAATTTCGTCAACTTGTGCTTTTTCCAAGATTGTTAGCAGCGACAAGTTCATTCGAGATTCAAACCATTTGGCGTAACCCTCTGGATTACTGATATGCCAGTTTTCGCTGATTTGTCTGTATTCAGGATGACGGTTATCAGTAATTGATACGGTCAGATGTGATGTACCCTGAGAAAAATACTCGTCTTCTCCCGACTTACGTAGTGCTTCAAATATAAGTTGTTGACGGGCGTCATCCGCTGATATGCATGGAGTTATATCCATGTGAAAGCTGAGGGTATCTTGATACTCCAGTCGCCAACAGCGATGTTTTTCATCTTTGGGGGCCTTTATCCCACGAGCAATCCGGTAGGATTCAATCTCGAGGCCAACCAGCACCTTCAGAGATTCCTGAGAATGACTCTTTTTTGTTATCTGTGCGCGAAGCTTGCACGCAAGATCCAAATCGTAAGCTTCATCTTCAATGAGTGGACGAATTGCCGTACCGAGCCGAAATGATCCTTGAGGGAATATGTGAGGATCATTATTATTGCAGATTGATTCATCGCGTCCTAACCAGCTGCCAATGTCTTCATATCGGTCCTTAGCTTTTTGATAAGCAGACACAGGCAATTCCAGCAATGAGACCATGTTTTCAAGCAATAATCTTTTCTGTTCTTTTGTTGTCATGTTATTCTCCTTGAACAACAGATAGAAGCCTTTTGATTTTTGCACTATTATGTGTAAACATCCGGTCGGCATTGGAAATCAAATCATCAATAGCAGAGCAGTCATCGAGGGGGAGTGGACAATCAGAATCAAAGTTGAGCCGGATAATTTGATCTTCATTCAGCATCAACTGCAGATAGTTATGGGTTGTCTGCGCCTGGAGAGACATCATGAAGCTAATGAACTCTTTACCCTTCCAACCATTCAGGAGTCCCCATTTGCGGTTTGATTTTACTCCATAACAGGTTTTTGCGTGGCCTGTTCCCAATGACAGGATACGTATGTCGGATAATTCGATATTGAGTCGACGCCGAGCATCAATGACGGCTGCAAGCGAAGGGTTATTGGCCCAGAGACCGCCATCAGCAAGAAGGTATTCGTCGACCTTGGTCGGATTAAAGTATGTCGGAGCAGAACAGGAGGCTAATACTGCCTGGTGCAGCAATACGTTGCCATCTCTGTCGTAATCCTTTTGATAGGCGGACTTGAAAACATGAACACCGCCATTTCCGATATCGGTAGCAGGTATCAACAGCGGAATTGGAATCTCGCAAAGCTTTATTTCACCAAACGTTTCTACAAGTGCAGTTTGCAGGGCTTCGTTCTCATACAGATTTTCAAGAGCAGGCTGATATTTGGCTACTTTTTTAGGCAGCCAAGGCTTCTTTCTAGAAAAAATTTTTGGTCCATGCTCTCGATACATGGCGACAACTTTTCCCGGATCAATTTTGCACGCCACAGCAGCGGCAATAATCGAGCCGGTACTGGTACCGGCAATCATATCGAAATGTTCTTCTATATTGATGCCGAGTCTATACTTCATGCAATAAAGGAGATGGGCAGGAAAAACTCCACGTATCCCTCCGCCATCAACGGACAGAATTTTGAACGTCTTGTTTGGCATTACCTGGCTCCCTCTTCAGCCCTTACCCGCCACACTCCGGTCAATAACTTTTGCATTAGCCCGCGCTTTTGCCGTCGCAAAGCGTCATTCTGCAGTTTCAATAGATCGATTTCTTGCCTGGCTAAATTGAGAGTTGCTGATATTTTTTGTTGTTCTTCGAGTGGTGGCATTGGGATGGGCAGTTTGGCAAACTCATTCCATCGTAGACTTCCTCTACGGTCAACTGATGCACTGGTATTGACTTGGAAAATGTGTCTGTAGGTTTCCGTTTTCAGAACTTTGTAAAGATAGCCATCGTCAATAGCATTACTGGTTTTGAATACCGTGTACATTGGACTGACAAGAGCATTTTCATAAAAATCCTGATAACCGATTGAGCCTTCCTCAATGTGGTTTGTGGCGTAGGCAAACTCACCTTTGGAAACCACCTTATAGGTCGATGTATTAAGGCTGAACACCTGTTTTCCGAAATACGACAATGAATCAACCAAACCGTCATGCTTTGTGCTTGAAAGAACTGGAATATCCTCACTTGCATCATTTGTAGCCTTAACTTCTTTTGCGACCGCACCGATCTTTACAATTCCCCAGTGCCCTGGCACTGCGAACCACCTTGTTTTTTTCGTTACATCAGCATTAGCTGAGTTACCGAATAAGAGATTAACGGAGAGCCACTTATACTGCTTCTCTTTGGCCGCAATCAGCAGTTCAGTCTTTTCGGTTGCCTCATCCCAGGCTGAAAGCATTGAGGCAATAGCAGTTTGTTCAGAGAGAGGGACAATGAAGATAGGAAGTTTTGAGATAATTTCTGTATTCAAGTTGAGCATTGTTTGGCCAAGAGCATTGCTTTCAAGCCACTTGCCCACTTCAGAAAATTGTACATACTGGTGAATATAATTATGGTCAACTTCTTTGCTAAGCCGCGCTCTTAAGCATCCTGTTCCACAAAGCCATCCAGCATTTTCACTTTTGGCAACAGCAATGCGAATCAGGTTACCTCTTCGTGGAAATATTATATCGCCTTCAATAATTCGGTGCTTTGCAAGTTTTTTTGCCTTCACTTCTGGTACGCGGGCAATGGAATTAGAAACGATTTCACCATTTGAAATATCTTTAGGCATAACCACTGGAATGCCTTCATCTTCATATTCTTCAGCTTTAAGCTGGCTTCCAAATGGCCCAGTTTGCAGTCCTTTTGAAACAGTTAGTGTTCCAAGTGTTGCAAAGTGTCTATTCATTTCTTGCCCCCACCAGCTTGGCCGCATCTACCAACGCCTTGATGGATTCCTCCTCGCCAAGCGACTCTTTGTGCTCCCTCCGCCGTAGGGCAAAGCGATCATACTCGTCATGAGCATGGTTTTCCGCGCTCTTTTTGCTGACCGTTCCGGCATTGGGGAGAACATTACGGTCATTGAAACGCAGAAACTCATCCAGCTTCTGTTCCCAGTCATTCATGAAAACCTGCTTGCGCCGTCGGGCCTGATCTTCGGCATAATCTAGCCACATGACAACGATCCGGTTCAGTTCCTCGATTTCCTGCTCGTTCAGGTAGTTCTTGGCAATGGCAACATCGTTCTTCCGCACCTCGTCGGCCTTCCAGCTAGTCAAACCCATGTTGGTTTTGGTATGGTCAGCCCGTTTGAGAATAAGTTGTGGGGCGGTCATGCCGGTTGCGGCAAAGTGCAGCTTATTCTGGATGATGCTGAAAAACTTGGTGGTCTCCGGCCAGGAAGGGTCATAATCGCCTGCCATAGCAAAAATCTCCTTCACACGCAGGTACATCCGCCGCTCGCTGGCGCGAATATCGCGGATGCGTTCCAGCATCTCGTCGAAGTAATCAGGGACACCGGAGCCGGCAATAGGCGGGTTCTTTAGCCGCTCGTCGTCCATGGTGAAGCCTTTGATGATGTACTCCTTCAAGCGTTGCGTTGCCCAGATGCGGAAGCGAGTCGCCGTATGACTCTTAACCCGGTATCCGACCGAAATAATTGCATCAAGGTTGTAGAAATTTGTTTCGTATTTTTTGCCGTCTGCGGCAGTTGTAAAGAATTTCTTTACAACTGGTTCCTGCAGCAACTCCCCTTCGTCAAAGATGTTTTTCAGGTGCTGACCTATGTTCTGCTTGCTGGTCTGGAAAAGCTCCGCCATCATCTGCTGCGTTAGCCAGACAGTCTCATCCTCCAGCCGAACATTGATCTTGATTCGCCCACCTTCTTCGTAAACTAGAAATTCCCCTATGGCTGGCAGATTGTCACTCATCGTTCAATCTCCTTCAGCATGACCACCATTTTCGCCCGCACCTCGGCAAGTTCTTTCTCCAGCTGATCAATCTCATCCTGCACGGCATCGATGTCGATTTCCTCCTCTTCCTCGAAGGTATCCACGTAGCGGGGAATGTTGAGGTTGAAATCATTCTCCCTGATTTCCTCAATTTCCGTCACGTGGGCATACTTCTCGACATCCTTTCGAGTCTGAACGGTCTCGACGATTCTGCGAATATGATCGTCGGAAAGGGCATTCTGGTTCTTGCCCGGCAGATAGTCACTGCTGGCATCGACAAAGATCACATCCTTGCGACCCTCATTTGCACCACCTTTTTCCCGACTCCGATCGAATACCAGGATCGCAACCGGAATGGATGTGGTCGTGAAAAGGTTGCCCGGCAGGCCGATAACGGCGTCGAGCAGGTTCTCTTCAATCATCTTTTGGCGGATGCGCCCCTCGGCAGCCCCCCGGAACAAAACGCCATGAGGAACCACCACTGAAACCCGTCCTTCCTTCTCAATCGCCGCTTCCACCATGTGGCTGATAAAGGCCCAGTCCCCCTTGCTTTTAGGTGGCAAGCCACGCCAGAAACGGTTATAACGATCGCTCTCAGCTTCTTCAGCTCCCCACTTGTCGAGGGAGAACGGTGGATTGGCTACCACGACGTCGAACTTCATCAGTCTGTCGTTCTCCACCAGTGCCGGGCTGGTCAGAGTATCGCACCATTCGATGCGGGCGCTGTCGAATCCATGCAGGAACATGTTCATCCTGGCCAGCGCCCAAGTGCTGCCATTAGACTCCATGCCGAAAAGAGCGAAGTTTCTGTCCCCTACTTCTCTCGCGGCCTCTATGAGGAGTCCGCCGGACCCGCAAGCAGGATCGCAGATGCGGTTCCCCGGTTTCGGGGCTCCCATTTTTGCAACCAGTTCGGAAATTTTGTGCGGCGTGTAGAATTCCCCCGCCTTTTTCCCCGCATCGGCGGCGAAGCGCTCGATCAGATAAATATAGGTGTTGCCGATGACATCCTCGGAAACCTTGCCGGGGCTCATGTCAAGTAAAGGCTTGTTGAAATCTTCCAGAAGCATCTTCAAACGTCGGTTGCGGTCCTTGGTCTTCCCGAGGTTCGCCTCGCTGTTGAAATCGATATTGCGGAACACGCCTTCCAACTTGGCCTTGTTAGCTTCTTCAATAGCGTCCAAGACGATATTGATGAGGTCTCCGATGTTTGCCGCGTTTCGCCGCTCATAAAGGCTGTAGTAATCCGCAAGAAAACGATCTTCAACTTCACCGGTCTCATGATTCTTCAACTCCGCAAAGGGAAGGACAAACCGTTCACGCTCCAGCTTGCGGCGGATGCGGGCATCGTCATCTCCATATTGCTTGCGAAACTCCTCGTAATGAGCCTTCCAGACATCCGAGATATATTTCACGAATAGCATGACGAGGATATAGTCTTTGTACTGTGCCGGATCCACCACCCCCCGGAAGGTATCGCAGGCCGCCCAAGCAGCATTGTTTACGTCTTTCTGGTCAATCTTCGGACTCATCGGTTCGCCTCTCCTTCAGCCAGGTTAAGTAATTTTGCGGACAAATATTGTTTCCGTTTCTCAGCCAACTTCTTTATCAAGCTCTGTTCCCGCTCCACTAAAACGGATAACTCAACGATCGCCTTTTGCCGTTCAAGCGAAGGTACAGCTATCTCCAAGGCTTCCAGCGCATCCTTGCTGATCATCTTTTGCGCTGTTCCCTTTGAATGCGTCGCCAGAAAAGATTGCGCCGGCGGGGAGTTGATATACCAGTTCAGATATTCGGCAAGGACACCGCTGTCGGTCAGCCGAATACGAAACAATGGTGCCGCCACAACAGCATTTCCGGGATTATCCGAAAGGATGGCACAGGTATTTGTAACGCCGCGTGAACGAAAGATAAGGTCGCCCCTCATGGCTAAATGGTGTTCCTTGGGCTGCTCCATGTCTATTTGCAAAAGCCCACTGAGGTCGACCTGATCATCGATAAGATCTTTCATCTGAATAATCGCCACGGCACCGGACGGCACGACATCAAGCCGCCCCCGAAACGTATAGCCAATCTGGATGGATGCAATTTTGCGCAACTCGACTTTCATTTTTCACCTATCACCAAAACTCAATTGCAGAGAAAAATAACACAAGGATGTTGTTTCGTCAATAAAAAAAATGAAAAATATTTCTGCAATCGCATTACTGCATTATGATGCTACTTTCTTTGTCGTAATAGAGATTGATAACTGGCCGAGGGTAAAAGAAGGCAAAATGGAACAAAAAGGGATATGCAATGCAGCATTGAGATACTCATTTGCATCTGTAATTTAGGGACTACCTGTAGTTGCGTCGCTTAAGATTGCCGGCCGGACAGTTGAAGCTGCCGTGGTCGATGGTCATTGACCACCATGAAAAATCACCTACCTAATTCGCTCCATGTTTAACAGCGCAAGACTGTTCGCCGTTGCCAACTGGGACCACTTTTCGGATGGTAAAGATCATACTGACACCCTGCTTGCCGAAAAAGTGGTGCCCGTGCCCCTGTTCCTTCCCTGCATGTCATGTCGCGGTGCCGTCACCCCTCCTCTTCAATAGTTACCACGTCGCGGTTCCAACCTTGAAGGGGACCTCGTAAATTTGCGACTATAACTATATATTCATATAGTTATTCGTGATTTTTTCGGACATGTTTCTGTTCTCATCTGCGCATGAACCTCATGCCCGATTCTATTCAGGGACCCCTCCGGGCGGCGCAAACCGCCCTGTCCGCATTGCAACAGCTCATAACCCGAGAATGTCAGCGTAGCTAATCGAAACCTTCCCCACTGTCAGCTTCATTTTTCTGCCTCTGATTTTGGCCGCAGCCTTGCGCAGGCCTTGAATCCTTTGAGCATCAACATACGCGCCAAAGGCCATCCTCACGCGGTACTGGAGGAGGCTCGTGGCCAGATACCTCCTGCCGTCCTCGTTGAGGAGGGTGTTCAGGAGGTACCGGTCGACCTTACTGTACTCCGGAAACAGGAGGAGCATGGTTCTTTCACGGGCTCTTTTCGCCTTGAGGGCTGCCGCGATGAACCAATGCTTGTCCCAGAGCTGGCCCAGGACAGACAGAGCCCTTACTCCATCATCATCGAGGGGAAGACTGATAAGTCCTTCCTTTGCCATTCGTCCGATGACGTTTTCCGGAATGCCGAATGCTGCAGTTGCTTCCTTTTGATTCATACGCAAACCTCCTTTTATTGTTGGTACGGAAAACCTTCTGTAGGCCGGTTTTGCCCACGTTTCACGGTGAACGTGGGTCCCCCCTTCACTTCTCCACAACCCAGCGGCTACTACTACAGGTGTATTACTACAGGTATTAAAACTACAGGAGGAGGCTGCCATGCCCCGCCCTGTCCGGGCTACGCGGCAACCTCTCCTACCGTTTATGCGTAGCTCACCCCGAAATCTCCTACCGTTTATGCGTGCACTCCTCTTATTTCTCCCTACCGTTTATGTGTGGACAACTCCGGCAGTCGACAGGGTTGTGCACGGCCTACATGGGACTGTGATGGTTTCAGCAACAGCCCAATGGGGGTCGGAAGCGCCCTTGCAAGGCAGTAGACAGTCAGCACCTTTCTAAGGGCATCGACGAAGGCGGCCCTGAAGTTGTCTTCCCGGCCGTAATCGGCGCCGAACTGCTCGGCCAGTGCAGACCAGGGGACAAGGGTCGCTTTCCTGAGATAGCTCATTCGGTAGGTCAGCCAGCAGTAGATGTCCAGCGCCAGGGGCGACCTTCTGAGCGCCTTGAGTGCCCTGGTGTCGACCGGCACCGGATGGTCAATCAACTCCCGGAAGAAACTGGCTCCCAGGATAACCTGCGAGTGCCAGAAGTCGAGCTGGTCCGGGTCCTTGGGGTGCCACCAGAGTCTTGTCTCATCCGCTATCCGGAACCCGACGCTCGCCCAGTGGCTCTCACCGCTGTGGATGCAGGAAATTGACGTGGAAAACAGCCGCTGCAGCTGCTGCTTAACCCGGGGAATAGTTCCCCTCCTGCCGCCGGTGGCAGTGAGCCCCAATTCGCGCATGAAGGCGGCCAGGCTGTCACCGAGAACCACATCGGGTCGTTGAGTGCGGACAGCCTCGGTGGAGACCCAGGACAGGATGAGTCGCGGTAGTGAGCCGTACGGGAGCCCGATTTCGGCCGGCGCCATCATGATCAGGGTGTAGTTGCCATTCCTGCGCCTGAACTCGTTGAGCCCCGGGTCGCGGTGGGGCATGGTGGCCTGGACCATGGCCCGGGTCATGAATCCGATGCTCCCGCTCTCCCGTGGGCCCTCCTGCTGAATCTCTTCAGCCCGGGCAATAAGGTCCAGGTCACACTGCCGCAAAAGAGGACGGCCCTTGGTGTCGGTGTCCGTTAACATCATCCGGCGGCATTCGGGTGGCTATTTCTCAACAGTATTGGATGTGCTCGCTATGAACGCCCGAAGGTCTTCGGCCCTCCAGACTGTCAGACGCGGGCCGAGCTTCAGCGGCTGCGGGAAGAACCCGGACTTGACCCCCGCCCACCAGGTGCTCTTGGAAACCGGAATCAGGGCCGGAATGGGCGGATCCGCCTTGGGCGATCCGATAATCTGGGTGAGCCGAAGAAAGCCGGTTTCCGGTAAAATGGTTTTGGTCGTGATGAATTCCATACGATCTGCCTCCTTGTTGTCTCGTTGAAGCAAGGCAGGGAATTTTGGGCGGGCTGAGTATCGGCCGGCATCGTGAATGCCGATGATTGCGACATTTCAACAAAAAAAGGCCACTACCCTTGCTCAGGTAACGGCCTTTGCACAAAACATCCGAGAAACATCAGATTCGCCCCAGTAAAATAGCTGGTTGCGAATCAGGCTGCCCAGTCTCATGCCTTGACTTCTAAATTCCACCGAATCTGGCGGAATGAGTTATGTAGGACTGCATAATACTGCTTCAGACAACTATGTCAATACAAAAAAGAGGATAAATTGCAGTTTAATCAATATGTTACAACCAGAAACACAATGAAACAGCCTAACAATTGCCTCACGGCGGGGAAGTCGTTAGAGGGTTGAACGCTTTGCCAACTGCATGACCTTTGCCCCACTCTTCAGCTTATCCAGGTAGTCGGCCCATTGCTGCATCATCCTGCGCCGCTCGGTCAAATGAGAGGTTCGATTATAGGCGCGACCGTTGGGGTCGCGAACGGCGTGGGCAAGCTGGTGCTCAATAATGTCAATCCGCTGATGCAGGACTTCGTCAAGGATTGTCCGTGCGGTCGCTCGAAAACCGTGGCCGGTGATGGTATCGCCGTCAAACCCCATTCGCCGGAAGCTGGCGTTTATGGTGTTGTCGCTCATGCACCGGGCAAATGAGCGTGTGGAGGGAAAGACGTATTTGCTGTTGCCTGTAAGCGGCTGAATTTCCTTCAAGATAGCGATTGCCTGCTTGGAAAGTGGGACAAGGTGGGGTTCTTTCATCTTCATCTTCTGGCCTGGAATATTCCATTCCGCCGCGTCAAAATCGATCTCCGACCATTCCATGTGCCGCAACTCGCCGGGCCTGACGAAGACAAGCGGCAACAGCTTCAAGGCGCATTTGGCGACATGGCCGCCCTGATAGGTATCGATGGCGCGCAGGAGCGGGGCAAGTTCCTTTGGGTCGGTAACCGCTGCCATGTGCTTCCTGGTTTTGCTTATTGCCGGCAGATAGCCCCGGAAACCGGCAGAGATGTCGTAATTTGCCCTGTCAACTGACATGGCGTACCGGTAGACCTGCCCCATAATCGTCAAAGCGCGTCGTGCCGTCTCAATCACTCCCCTTGAGCGGATTCTATCCAGAATGGCCTTGATTTCTTTCGCGGTGACCTCAGTAATCGGCTTGCTCCCGATCCAGGGGAAAATGTCCTGGGTCAGACGGTTCATGATGGTGGCAGCGTGTTCATTCGACCACTCTTTATTCTCCACCATGTGTTCATGCCATTCACCGGCGATAGTCTCGAAGCTGTTGGCTTTCAGGTCGGCTCTCCTCTGTTTTGCCGCCTTTCTCTCCGCGGAAGGGTCGATGCCGTTTGCCACCAGATTCCGGGCTTCCTGGCGGCGCCCACGTGCTTCCGCCAGGGAAATGTCGGGATAGACCCCGATGGCAAGCAGCTTTTCCTTCCCATCGAAACGATACTTGAATCGCCAGAGCTTGCTGCCGCCGGAAGTAACCAAGAGATACAATCCTCCGCCATCCGTGAGTTTGTAATCCTTCTCTTTTGGTTTTGCTGTTTTTATCTGAATATCCTTTAGCGCCATAAGATACCCCCATTTATTGGGACAGATACCCCCAGTACTAAGTCGAACACCCCAAGATATACCCCCAATAGACCCCGGATTTCTGCAAACATTATAATGCTATCCTGGACTTTATTCAATAAAAAACCCGCTATTTCTAGCGGGTTATGGCACATCATGAAACACTCTGAAACATGTAATGGCGGAAGCGCATGGGAATCGAACCCACCCGGGAAGTTTCTCACCCCCCACACCGGTTTTGAAGACCGGGCGGCCCACCAGCGACCGACGCGCTTCCATACGCGATATACAAGCAAAGATACGGAGACAGCCTCCGTCATCCTTGTCAACAGAACGATACTAACCAGATTCCATTCGAACAATTCCTGAAAGGATTGAAATAATATCTGATCGATCGGAATTATGCAACCACTTATAGATCGATGTATAGGCAGCAGTACGTCAATATTGCAGCAAGGAATCCCAGGGAAACCACAGCGGAAACCACGGCGCGGAGCGCCTGTTTTCCGTGTGGCTTCCGCTATTCGGCGTGAAACCGCTCGACAATACTGGCGAGGAAGGCATCGGCAGCCGGCGAAAGCTGACGACCCTGACGGGTAACCAGATAAATATGACGGAATATCACCAGACCTCTGACGTCAACCACGAACAATTCCCCTCGATCACACTCCTTCTTGACAGAAAGTTCAGAAAGAAACGATATTCCGGCACCGTTCAGCACTGCCTGCTTGACAGCCTCGTTGCTGCCGAGACACATGGCTGACTTCAGCTTTTCCGGAGCAAAGCCTGCTTTGGCAAGCTCCTCCCGTAAAGTTCTGGCCGTACCCGATCCCGGCTCACGGAACACGAGAGGCTCTCCGACAAGATTTTCCGGCCGGATCCATTTCCTGGCGGCCCAAGGATGATCCGCAGGCACCACCAGTGAAATCTTGTCAAGGGTCAGAGGGCTATAGACAAAGCCCTTCTCCTTGAACCGGCTACCGACCAAGGCAAACTCCACCTCCTCATCCTTGAGCCTTTCGAGAGTTTCCCGACTGTCGCCCTGCAAGAGGGTGATCATCACGCCGGGAAAAAGCTGCCGAAAGGGCGGGATGCACTCCGGAATCATGTAACATGCCGGAATATTGCTTCCGCCGATCTTCAGCTCGACTTCTTCAAGCCCGCGAAAACGGTTCAGAGCCAGGGGTACTTGCCGTGCTTCCGCTATCACACGTCTGGCCTGGTGGAAAAGCAGCTTACCCGCTTCGGTGAGGAGAGCTCCCTTACCGGTCCGATCCAGCAGTTTCAGATCGAACTCGCTTTCCAGCGAGGAGATATGCTGACTTACGGTCGATTGGGTAAGGAAGGTGATTTCCGCGGCACGGGAAAAGCTACCGTTTTCGGCAACGGCAATGAATACTTCCAGCTGTTTCAGGTTCATGATCATACCCCTGGTAACTGTGCGAGATGCATTTTCTGCCCCGGCACAGTGGTCAATGGTTACCATGCAAAAGACACCTCATCCGAACAAAGTGCCTGACCAAAATCCGAAACCTCGTCCCGGAAACCACCATTTTTGCAGTAAAAATAGCACGTTTTTGTCTGGCGGGAAACCCCTTCCTACTGCAATTGGTAGGTAACCGCCAGGGTATAGGTAGCTCCGGCGGCGGTATTCTGACCGTAGATTTCCGGTGTGTAGCTTGCCTCAATCCCCATCGCAGGGTTTATCTTGTAACCAAGCGTTAGATCGAGCTTTCCCAGGTCGAAATTGTTGGTTGCCGTCGGGTTGCCACCGCTGTCGTTATGGGTACCGTTATCGATGCTGTAGATACCATCCAGTTTGACCCGGCCGTAGAGATCCTTGGTCAGATCCATGCCGAACTCAACCAGGTACCTGAACTCGTCGGACGGATCGGAGAATCGCCACCGGTATCCGGCTTCAACGCCGCAATAGCCGGGAAGATACGGGTACAGGGAGAGGCCATAGAGAAACCTCAATTCCGTATCATACTGGCCGTTGCCCAAGGGAACCCTGTCATGCCTGTCGTAGGCCTCGGGAATCTTCACCAAACCTTGGGCGGAAAATATTCCGGCCCGCCCTTCCAGCAGTTTTATCTTCATTGCGAGGTCGATATCACCGATCCCATAGGTGGTGGTTTTTGAAAGGTCGTCTTCTTTTTCAATGTATTTGAAATAGATAGAATTGATAAGAGTAATGGTGTCTGTGAGTCCGTATTCGATGTAATTGGCACCATTTATGTCACTGAAGTCACCATTATCATCGAAGCGAACACGATCACCATTTTTGTCAAACGTGTCATTGGCATAATAGAAATTAAGTGACAATCTATCATAAATTTTCCCACTAGCTAAAGTCCATGCTCCAGCATAAGATACGCTGGCATAAGATATTATAGTTAAAAATGTAATAAAAAATAATGCTGTAATTCTTCTAATCATCGTATACATGTAATTCTCCATGTTTCTTATAGTATTTGTATATTTTTTAACCATAAATTAATCAGATCAAGTCACTGCGTGTGCAAATTATGCATGGACTGGCAATCATCTTGTATGGTATATCAAATATTATGCAATCAAACTTCCTATATTTTATCAGTATTGTCCATTTCAGCGCTTTAGGGATTCTCTCTTTATATGGAACACACAGAATATGGCTTCTCTGCTGCTGGTTCCGCGAAAAAAAGAAACCGGACCAAGCGGTTCCCGCCTTTTCTCCGCCGGCATTCCCGGTGGTAACGGTTCAGCTGCCGCTCTACAATGAAAGATTCGTCGCCGCTCGACTGCTGGATGCCGCAGCCGATCTGGATTGGCCAGAAGACCGGCTGGAAATCCAGGTATTGGACGATTCCACCGACGATACCCGAAGTATCGTTGATGCACGCGCAACATACTGGTCGGCACGGGGAAAACTGATCACTGTCCTGCGTCGCGAGACCCGGGCCGGATATAAGGCCGGGGCACTAGCCAACGGCCTCCGGTTGGCAGGCGGGAAATTCATCGCCATCTTTGACGCCGATTTCATTCCGCCGCGCGACTTCCTGCGCCGGACAATGCCACTCTTCAGCGCCGAAAATATCGGCATGGTTCAAACCCGCTGGGGGTTCGTCAACGCCGAATCATCGCTGCTTACCCGTATTCAGTCATTGCTTCTTGCACCCCACTTCGGCATCGAGCATTGGGTCCGCTTCCGGCGCAGACTGTTCTTTAACTTCAACGGAACCGCCGGTGTCTGGCGGCGGGCCGCCATCTCTTCAGCCGGTGGCTGGCAAGCCGACACGGTCACCGAAGACCTGGACCTGAGCTACCGGGCCCAGTTGGCCGGCTGGAAGTTCGTCTACCACGATGAACTGACGGTTCCTTCGGAACTTCCCATAACCCTTGCCGCGTTCCGGGGTCAGCAGCAACGCTGGGCAAAAGGGTCCATCCAGACGGCCCGGAAGCTGTTGCCGGGTATCCTTGCGGCGCCGCTTCCCTTCGCGGTGAAGATCGAAGCAATGGCCCACCTGCTGGCCAACGCCGGTTGGGTGGCCGGCGCCCTTGTCACCCTGACCCTGTACCCGACCATCGTTTCCCGCCTCGGCATCGGCTGGCACGAAATGCTGCGCATCGATCTCCCCCTGTTTCTGACCGCCAGCGGCGCGATTTTTCTCTACTTCCTCACCTATGCCGTTGCCGGCACCAAAAAGTGCCAGGTACCGCTGACCCTGCCCTTGCTGCCGGTGTTGGCCATCGGCCTCGCACCGAGCATCGCCTTCTCGGTCCTGAGCGGACTTTGCAAGCGGGGCGGCATTTTTCTCCGCACCCCCAAGTACGGGATAACGGGGCGGCAACGCCGACCCGGCCTCGCCTCGCTCTATCGCCAACGGTCACCCTGCCAACTGCTGATGAATGCCGCGTTGTTCTGCTACACACTGTTACCCGTGCGTTTTGCCTTGGAGCGCGAGGCGTGGGCCGCCATTCCTTTCCTGCTGTTGTTCCCGCTCGGATTTCTCACCGTTACCCTGTTTGACGCCGCCGACCTGTTTCGGCAGGCGAGCAGCAGGTTGTGCGAGGAAGATTCCCCCTCATGACAACGCGGGTCGTTGAACAACGACCCGCGTCTCGGTCTTCCTATCAGAGCCCTCCTGTCTCGACCGGCCTCCCGGAAGGTGTCTGAATCCAGCCAGGGGTCGGCTGTTCCAAGTAGGAGGGGTCTTCTGTATAGGTGGTGCTCCAGCCCATCCAGCCATCAGAATAGTTGCGGATATTTCCGTACCCCATCAGGTACCCGTAGAGGAAGGTCAGGCTGGAGCGGTAGCCGCCGCCGCAATAGAAAATCAGCTCCCGGTCGGAGGTAATACCGAGACTGTTCCAGTGGTCCCTGACCTCGGTAAAACTGCGCAGAGTTCCGTCCGCATCGGTATAGACGCGGGATGAGTCGTCACCATCGCCGGCCCAGACGGCGCCGGGGATTCGGCCTTTGGCCACCAGGTAACTGTAACCGCTGATCAGACCTGCATATTCGCCCCCGGACCGTACGTCGGCAAGTACCGTGTTGACGGTATCCAGGTAATGGTTGAAAACGTAGTCCGTGGCCGCCAGTATTTCGGGTCGGGTTGTACCGGCATAGGTAGTCGGCACCGGATTGTTGATGGCTGTCTCCACCGGGTAACCGGCTGCAACCCATGGCGTTAACCCACCATTGAGAATGCGGACATCGGCAACCCCGGCGTAGGTGAGGATCCACCAAAGCCGTGCCGCGAAAATGGGGCTGTCGCTGTAAACCACGACCGTGGTGTCGGCGGTGATGCCCATGCTGCCCACAGCTGTTTTCAGCTGGTCATCCGGCAGCAGGAACCAGCGGGGATAGCCGTTTTCATAGGTATCGGAGTTGGAATGAATAGCACCCGGGATATGCCCGAGCAGATAGGAATTGTTCGCCCAGCCCTGCTCCATGTCGGCGATGCTTCCCCAGTGGGTTTCGAAGATCAGGTATTTATGACTGCGATCATAGGGATATTGGGGAGGCGCCGCGGAACCGCTGCCGGGTACGTGGTAGTCGATGAGCGCCTTGACCCAGGCAGGATAGACGGACGTTTCATACCTGGCGGCCTTCTCCATCGGAAGCTCATCATTCTCGGCCCATTCCCAGATGGATGCATCGTAGTTTGAACAACGGGAATAGCCCATCAATCTCAGCAGAAAGTAGACATAGCCGCTGCGGATACCCGCCGTGCAGTATGCGGTAACCTCCTTGTCAGGGGTTATGCCACGGCTCTCGAACAGCGGTTTCAGGTTCTGGTAGCGCAGGGTGGTCTTGTCCGTGTTGAAAAACCATGCATAGGGCATCTGCACGGCGCCGCTAATATGTCCGCCGCGTGCTTCGCCATAGAGTTGCCAGCCGAGAAACTCCTCATCGGTACGGGAATCGATCACCGCAAAATCGGAGTCGTAGAGTCGCTGGGCAATGCGGGAGGAGCTTACCTTGAGTCCGCTGTTGACCGCCGCGGTAAACGTGGCAGCCGGCAAGGTCACGCTTTTCGTCTGGGTGGGGCGGCCATCCGCCAACCACTTGTCCCAGCCGCCGTCCATGATGTGGACATCGCTGCAGCCCAGGTATTCGAGCATCCAGAAGATGCGACCCGCGGCACCCCAGGATGCGGTGGTATTGTCATAAATCACCACCTTGGACTCCCGGGTAAGCCCGGCACTACCAAGCAGTCCTTCCAGTGTCGCAGTGTCTTTCAGACCAACCTTGCGAGTAAAGTAATCACCGTACTTCACGTTGATGGCCCCGGGAATATGCGCGGTTTCGTAGCCTGTCGTCCGCGCATCGATCAGCACCAGCCCCTTGCTGCCAAGGCTCGCCTGCACCGAATCGGCACTGACCAGCAGGTTCGCATTCGGAAACTCGCTGGAAGCCGGCTCCAGACTTGCCGTTGTCGTGGTTAGCGAATATTTCTCCGTCGTCGTGCTCCCACACCCGGCCAGGAGCAAAACGGCCGAAAACAGGCCCAGCCATGCACCGTAGCCAAAATATCTCCTCATCATCATAACCTCCATTTTTTAATAACTTCATCAACACCACAGACAAACACCTACCGCAGTACCTCAGATTCGAAAAGATATGCGGATGGATGCCAAGCCTTCAACTGTAACCGTGCACCAACAGGAGCAGGGAGCGGCAAGGCCCTGATATCCGCGTCGGTAACCAGCCAGAATCGGCCACACCAATGATGCCATCTCCCGGAAAAATGCAGGTTTCCCTGCCGGTCCGTTGTTGCCATGCCGAGCAATTCGCCCGATCGGCTGGCGGAGTCGACGCGGGCAAGGACATAGCGGGTATTTGCGACAAGGCCGACAGCCCTGATTGCGTAGCAGCCGCTGCTCCGTTCGAACAGAATTTCCGCCCGTGCCCCTCCTGCGACGATTTTCCAGGTAGCGGGATGTTTGGCATAGAGCAGGAGTCTTGAACGGTCGGCAGCTTCGGCCCACACATTGTCATGGCACGACTCCCGACCCGAAAGCGGCACCACCGCAAGCAGGATTGCCAGGGCAGCGCAGAACATTTCCAGCAGACGCATTCGGGCGCCATGAGAGGTCACTGGAAATTTCACGGTGAATCGAGCTTTTTCCACTCCTCCATACCGCCTTCATAGTTGCGCGCGCTCGGCAGACCGGCCAACTCGTGCACCATCCAGGCATAACCCGACCTGATCCCTCCCGTGCAGTAGTAGACAACCTGCTTCCGGGAATCGATGCCATGCTTTGCCAGCAGTTTTTTCACCGCGGCAGGAGAGATGGGCCGCCGTTCCGTTCCGGAAAAGAAATCTTCCCAGGAAATAGCTACTGCGCCGGGAATCCTGCCGCGAAGACGCTCCCAGGTGGAACGGGTATCGACCACCGTTACCTTTCTCAACAGCTTCCTCAGTTCGCCTGTCGAGATATCCAGCTGTGGCTGCAGGGCAACCTGGTACTTCAGCCGCGGGCCAATGTAGCTCTCCGCTCCGCTCCGCAAAGGAAGGTTGGCGGCACGCCACGCCTGGATGCCACCGTTCAGGAGCCTGATGTCCCCCTTGTGTCCCAGCCATTTCAGCAGCCAGACAACCCATCCTTCCCCGCCCCAACTGCTGTCCGCATCGCCATAGACAACGACGGGGGTTCGTTCGCTTATACCGAGTGCACCCAGGGTATCAGCCAGCTCGCGGGGAGCGAGCACCTTAAACTGCACACCTTTTGCATCGGTTCTGGTATAGTTCTCCCACGAAAATGAACGGGAGCCGGGGATGTGCCCCGCCTGCCACTGGGCTTTGGGCCGCCCGTCCAGCACTACCCAGACAGCGGCGTCACGGGAGAGTGACCGCGCGTCAATCACTCCCAGATCGGCCCCGAATCCAACAGTATCCATCAGCAGCAGAATCACGAAACTTGCCATGATTAAACTGAAAAATCTTCCACTTCGTCCGGCAACGCTCATTACCTGGGGAATTCCTTCCATCGTGCTCCTCTCCTATTGCCTGCTCGCTCTGCAGCCGGACCTGCGTCAGGCAGTACCGGAAATGATCGGCATCACGGCAGTGATCGCATCACTTCTTGTCGCGCTACTCTTTCTCGGCGACAGGCACCGCATAAGCTGGTCGCCCGCTACGATCCTGGCTGTGGCAGGCGCGGTGCGTCTGCTGTTCCTGTTCCGTTCGCCGGAACTCTCCGACGATATCTTCCGCTACCTGTGGGACGGACTGACGCTTCTGGCAGGCGGGAATCCCTACACCGCGGCGCCGGCCTTCATCCAGCCGCTGCCGGAAGCCCTTTCCAGCCTGCAACAGCTGGTAAACCATCCGGAGTTGGTAACGATTTATCCTCCCGCTGCCCAGCTGGTTTTTGCCGCCGGGGCGCTGATCGACGGCAGCGTGTTCGGCATCAAGGCACTGCTGGTCCTGCTCGATCTTGGCAGTTGCGCCCTTATCATTCGACTGCTTGCGACTTTCCGGCTGCCGCCCTGGCAGGCAGTGCTCTATGCCTGGCAGCCGTTGCCGGTGCTCGAAACCGCGGCGTCCGGGCACATCGATACAGCCGGGATCTTTTTTTTCCTCGCTACCCTTTGCCTGCTTGCCGGAGGAAAACCTGCCGCAGACCGTAGTGTTCCGCTAACTGCCGGCACCGTCCCTGCAACCCGGTTCAAAGGTTTTCTGCGGCCAGCTATGGCAGGGTGCGCCTTTTCCTGCGCAGTCCTGGTAAAGCTGTTGCCCTTGATCTTTCTGCCGGGACTACTGCTGGCCCTGCAACGACGCAGAATAGCTTTTCTCTTCGGAATTGTCGGCGGCGGAACTGTTCTCCTGCTGCCCTTTCTCCCCGACCTGGTCAATACCGTTGGCACGCTGCGGACCTATGCCGTCAACTGGGAGTTTGCCGGCTTCGCTTTTCGCTCGCTGCGCAAGGCAACCGGTTCCGGCGAAAGCAGCCGAGCACTTCTTGCAACTCTCTTTCTGGGAGCAGCAGCGTACCGCTATTCCCGCCTGACCAGCGAGCAGGGTCGAACCTCGTTGCCGGGGAAAAACGCCATACTGCTGGCCGCCGTCCAGGCCTGCTCGGAAGTAACCTGCTATTTCCTGCTCCTGACACCGACACTTCATCCGTGGTACGCCGTCTACCTGACAGCTTTGCTGCCGTTTGCCGCCGGAGCTGCCCGCTTGGTATTCTGCTGGTCGGTTTTGCTCGGCTACCGGGTGCTCCTCCCCTACACGATTCTTGGTCAATGGCGCGAAGACGGCCTGACACCGGCGCTGATAAGCCTTGCCCCGCTGGCCGCTTTACTGACTGTCACCCTGGTCCGCCGCATGGCACATCAGCCCGACTAAGCAATGTTGCACACTTACTTCCCGAAAGCCTCCCGCACGATCACCCGGAGCATCTTCGACCCGGCCAATAGCGTGCCCCGCAGCGTGCGGCTGATCTTTGATCGGCCCATCGTTCGTGCCCGGTAGGGCACCGGAACCTCGATCACCCGCAGTCCCCGTTTCAGGGCTCGAATCTGCATCTCCACTGTCCAGCCGAAATCCCGGTCTGTCATGCCGAGAGCCGTCAGGGCCTGCCAGCTAAGCGCTCGCATCGGGCCGAGATCATGGTACTGGTGCCGCCAGATGATGCCGATCAGCCAGGTAACGAGAAAATTACCCCAGCGCTGCTGGGGAGACAGGGCGCCCGGCTCCACCGGTCGGCGCCAACTGAGAACAAGATCCGCCTGACCATGAACCAGGATCATAAGGAGAGGAGGCAGACAGGAGAGGTCGTCACTGCCGTCGGCATCCACAAAAGCAACCAGGTCGGGGGAAGAATCCGCCAACGCCGCAAGTCCAGCCAGACAGGCCCGCCCGTACCCGGCAATCGGCTCCGTAATCACCTGCGCACCGTAGCGCCGCGCAGTCAGTGCCGTGCCATCGGTCGAACCGTTGTCGACCACCACGATTCTGTCGATTTCAACGGGAATGCTGCTCAAAACCTTCGGCAGGGAGGCTGCTTCGTTGCGGGCCGGGATAATAAGCCCTACCGTCTTGCCGTCAATCATTGTTCCGCGCCCGCCTTCATGCCAGGGGATTTTTTCCGGCGGGAAATGCGGCGATACAGAACGGGAAGCAGGGAGACAGCGGCAACAAGGGCAATGCCCAGCAGCAGCCTTGCGGAGATCCTGCCTCGCAGCAGGTCAAGGAGAGAGCTGGAAAACACGATAAAGGCGATGCAAGCCGGCAGCATGCAGAGAAAGGTGGCAACGGTATAGTCGATGAAGCGGATCCTGGTAAGGCCGAATGCGTAATTGAGGAGATTGAACGGAAACAGCGGAATGAGGCGGGTGAAGGCTACCACTTTCCAGCCGTGCTTCTCCACTTCGCTGTCCAGTTTCCTCCAGCGGGAACCGGACAGCTTTGCCTCGACCCAGCCCCGTGCAAGGTAGCGTGACACGAGAAAAGCGACACAAGCCCCTGAAGTAGCGCCGATGATGGTGTAGACGACGCCCCAAAAAGGACCGAACAGCACACCGCCGGCAAGAGTGATGGGAAGTCCCGGCAAGAAGAAGGCCGGCGCCAGGGTATAGAGCAGCATGTAGATCACCGGCGCCAAAGCCCCGTAGCCGGCGATAAAGGAACGCAGGGTATCCTGATCGAGGTATTGGCCGAGCCCGGTCATACGGCTCAATACAATTGCCGCAATCAGCACGGCTGAAAGAACCAGGGTTTTGGACACACCACGCGATTTCTGCTCGATTCTGAAATTTCGCTCCCGGCTTACATCGACCGGCAGGCTGTTGCGGAAGTGTCTTTTCAGGAGAAAACGATTCAGGTAGGTGAAAGGGGCCCTGCTCACCGGAGCCGTGCCGGACAGGGCAGCCCCCGGATCAAGCAGCAAGTCCAGTACATGAACGGTTTTTGTGTGTGCGCCAAGCGAATGGGCACAACCGGCGCAACTGGTCAGTATCGTGCGCCCGGCAGCCTCCGTGACACGCGTCTCCACCCAGGCAGCGGCAAAATGGGGCGCCAGGGTGGCCGCTCCGCCCCCTTCCCCGCAGCACAGCGCCCTGCTGCGACCGTGGCGCATTTCAGCCACGGACACCCCAGTTCGTACCGCGAGTTTTCGTACCGCATCCTGCACTGGAATCGCATCGCGAATAGAACACGGGTCATGCATCGTGACGGTTGCCGCAAGCTCGCAGGGGGATATTTTATCGTCTTCCGTCAGCACTTCGTACACTGACACCGTCGTCAGTTCCGGCGCATACTCGCGGAAAACCGCATAACAATTGGGACAGGCAACCACGACCCGACGAATGCCCTGTGCCACCAGGTACTGCTTCATTTCACCGAACATGGCCAGAAAGTAATTCTGCCGGCCCAGGTCATGGGAAGGTTTCGTGCAGCAATCAAGCACGATTCCCATGCTTGGCGTGCGCTGCCGCAAAATTTCGAAAACTTTTTTCGTCTGCTTCGGCCGAGTACCCGGTAGCGCACACCCCGGAAAAAAAACCGTGTCGCAGTCCCGGGGCAGGCCATACCAGCTGAATTGTCGCGAGGCGCCTTTTTTCTCATAGTTCAGCAGCGCGGCATGTTCGGCAAAGGTTCCTTTCCCACAACGGACTGCTTCCCGCCTCATCTCCAGAAACAGGTCCCGGGGCTTGACCTGTGAGGGACAGACCGAGGAGCAAAATCCGCAGAGGTTGCATTCAAAGGGCATAACCAGGTCTTCGCTGCCAGGATATGAGCAGGATCGGGAAATTGACCGGGGCGTTCCGTAGGTCTGCAGAAATTGGCAGGACTCGACGCAGATCCCGCAGGAAAGACACTTTTCTCCCACATGGCGCAGTAACTCTTCCAGCTTCGCAATCCCTCTGTCCCGTTCTGTTTCGCTTGTCATAACAATTGGCGCGCCTATAATGAATGTCGTTAAATTTTTAATGTTTTACCCTGGTTGCCGCTACAGTACATACAAGACCCATTCACTGTAAGTCAAATTGAAAATAGCGATTTATTTAATAGGATCTATCGCTTTTACCAATCACAGGCCCGGCGTTGACCACAGCAGGCAGAAACCGGCCGGCAGACAGGATTACTACTGTGTTTCCATGCGGAAGCCCTATAAAATTGCAGACCCAGGCCAAGTTGTGGCTTTCATGGAACCACTTGTCCGGCGTTAATGCAGGAAAGCGGTTCAAAGGAAAGCGTCCGAATCCGGCTCGTTGTCTAAACAGGGTAAAAAATGGTGATCGATGACAAGGGCTCCGAGGAAGTCCCAAACCGGCCCTGGCCGACACTTTCCGGATGCAAACTACCTACAGTAACTTGCCCGGCAAACCAACCTTTCCCGTTTGGAACGCTACCTCCTCAAGCCGCGCAGGTATCCGGTTGACAGCCCTCAACCACGCATGATACCGTCACCTGAACAGTCTCGAGTAGTCACCACGAACCACCGGCAAGCGGTATGTCCCGCTTCTTCAGTAGCAATCCAGTTCCCTGGGGGGGTACTATGCAAACATTGGATCTACGCGGCGTCTCCTGTCCGACAAATTTCATTAAAATCAAGCTTGCACTGGAAATGTTCGAGCCGGGAGAAATTGTGGAAATCCTGCTGGATGACGGGGAACCGGTAAAGAACGTCCCGCCCAGCCTGACAGCCGAAGGCCACCGACTGCTGGGGCTGGAAAGAAAGGGTGAGCACTACGTCCTGACCATGGAAAACAGCCCCCGCCACACCGGCCCGGTGGAGGCAGTCAGGGACTATTCATCGACCAAGATTACGCGAGAAGGTGCCGAACCGGCAATCGACCCGGTCATGGTCGAAGAGACTGTCGAGCTTATCGTTAACGGCACCAAACTGGCCAGCATCGTTACGACCCCCGACCTTCACCGCGAACTGGCCGTCGGCTACCTGATTACCGAAGGCGCCATCAAGGGCAGGGATGACCTCGAAAGCATTGAAGAAAAGAAC
>JAQUHN010000232.1 GCA_028683555.1 Geobacteraceae bacterium
ACGGAACTACATGAACAGGACCTGGCCGCTGGATACGACGGGGTTTTCCTGGATGACGCCGTGGAAAGAAAGTATCCCGGTGCACCGAAAGAATACATTAATCAGTGGTTCTTTCCCCAGAAATATCTGACCGCAACGGTAGAGAACGGCGAACGGCGGCGCTACCATCTTCATGAATCGGATTTCCAAAAGGCGCTTCATGAAGCCGTTCGCAAAGCGAAGATTCCGAAGCGCGTCACTTCCCACACCTTCCGCCACTCCTTTGCAACCCATCTCCTTCAAGCCAATTACGACATCCGCACGATCCAGAAACTCCTCGGCCACGCCAGCCTGAAGACAACGATGATTTACACCCACTGCGTACCGGTCAGGACGGTAAAAGAGCCGAAAAGCCCGCTGGATTTGTGACGGCGCACCCGACAAAAAAGGGCCATCCCGCAGCTTTCCGAAGATTGCGGGATGGCCCTTTTTATTGATGTTTTGTATGCTTGCGGCTTACGGTACCAATCCAACTCCCGCCAGATGCGGCACACCGCCCCCGGCTACTCGCCGAACAGGGTAGTGGACAGATACCGCTCACCGGTGTCCGGCAGCACCACCACGATCAGCTTGCCGGCATTTTCCGGCCGCCCGGCCACTTCCAGCGCGGCAAAGAGCGCCGCGCCGCTGGAGATACCGGCGAGAATCCCCTCTTCGCGGGCAAGGCTACGGGCAGCGGCAAACGCATCCTCGTTCCTGACCCGGACAATCTCGTCGATGATCCCGGTATTGAGAACGTCGGGGATGAAGCCCGCGCCGATCCCCTGGATTTTGTGCGGCCCCGGCTGCCCGCCGGAGATGACCGGCGAATCGAAGGGCTCCACGGCAACCACCTTGACGCCCGGTTTCAGCCCCTTGAGCGCCTCGCCGACGCCGGTGACGGTTCCGCCGGTACCGACGCCGCCCACCAGGATATCCACCGCGCCGTCGGTGTCAGCCCAGATTTCCTGGGCGGTGGTGCGGCGATGGACTTCCGGGTTCGACAGGTTTTTGAACTGCTGGGGCACGAACGAACCGGGGATCTCCGCCGCCAGTTCCTCGGCCTTTTCTATGGCACCCTTCATCCCTTTTGCCCCGGGCGTAAGAACCAGCTCGGCGCCGTAGGCCTTGAGCAGGTTGCGCCGCTCCACGCTCATGGTCTCGGGCATGGTCAGGATGAGGCGGTAGCCGCGAACTGCCGCCACCAACGCCAAGGCGATGCCGGTGTTGCCGCTGGTCGGCTCGATGATCACCGCCCCCTCTTGCAACAGCCCTTTTTCTTCCGCGTCGCTGATCATGGCAAAACCGATCCGGTCCTTGACGCTGCCGCCAGGGTTGAAGGACTCCACCTTGGCCACCAGCTGGGCCGGACTTTCGGCGGCAATCTTCTGCAGCCGGACAAGAGGGGTTTTTCCGATGAGTTCCGTAAGGTTATTAAAGATTCGTGCCATTGTCTCTCTCCTTTATTGTTTGGTTGCATCTGTTTGAAAGGTGCAGCATTAGATCTGGTAATCGCCGACAAAAACGCTCATTTTCCGTGGTCGCAGAAATACATGGTCCCCCTTCACCAGCGAAAGCTCCTGCACGACCTCACGAGTCAGTTCCGCCTGGATCGCCTCACCGGTTTCCAGATGGGCAAGATCGATCCGGACCAACGGCCCGATCTTGGTGATGGCCCGCACCTGGGCCGGCACCGAAGAGTCATCCCAGGCCGTTTTGCCAATCTCGATGTCGTGGGAACGGACATAACCGACCGCTGGAGCGTTGCTTGCCGTGGAATGTTCGGCGGCCACGTGCGAAGAGTCGCCGCTGTGCAGCTGGCCGTCATGGACCCGGCCGTGAAAGAGGTTCACCTTGCCGAGGAAGTTGAACACAAACGGGTTGGCCGGATGTTCGTAGACCTCTTCCGGCGTGCCCTGCTGCTCGATCTGACCACGGTTCATCACCACCACCCGGTCAGCCACTTCAAGAGCCTCTTCCTGGTCATGGGTGACGAAGACACTGGTGACATGGATCTCGTCATGGAGATCACGGAGCCATTGCCGCAGCTCCTGGCGGACCCTTGCATCGAGGGCGCCGAAGGGCTCATCCAGCAGCAGCACCGAGGGCTCCACCGCCAACGCCCGGGCCAGGGCCACCCGCTGCCGCTGACCGCCGGACAACTGGGCCGGATAGCGACCGGCGAGATTGTCCAGCTGCACCAGCCGCAGCAGCTCATGGACCTTGTCCCGGATCTCGGCCTTGGAGGGGCGCTCCTTCTTCGGCTTGACTTCCAGGCCGAAGGCCACATTCTGAAACACCGTCATGTGACGAAACAGGGCGTAATGCTGAAAGACGAAGCCGACCTGACGCTCCTTGGCATTGTGCCGGGTCGCCTCCTGGCCGTCGAAGAGGATCGAGCCTTGGTCGGCGAATTCGAGGCCGGCAATGATACGCAGCAAGGTGGTCTTGCCGGAACCGGACGGTCCGAGCAGCGCCACCAGCTCCCCTGAAGGAACCGTAAGATCCACGTTGCCCAGCGCCTGGAAGCCATTGAAGCTTTTGCTGATATTTCTGATTTCTATGCTCATGGAGTCACCTTCTGTAAAATTCGCCGTTTCGGTTCCCTACCCCGTAATCCGTAATCCGAATCACCTGATCCGCCTGTGCTTTCCCGCTACTCACTCGACATCTGCTGCCGCATCCGCCATTCCGTAAGGCTCTTCAGCCCCACGGTGAGTAGCGCCAGCAAGGCCAACAAGGAGGCCACGGCAAAGGCTGCGGCAAAGTTGTACTCGTTGTAGAGAATCTCCACATGGAGCGGGACGGTATTGGTCAAGCCGCGAATATGACCGGAGACAACCGAAACCGCACCGAACTCGCCCATGGCCCTTGCATTGCAGAGAATCACCCCGTAGAGGACACCCCACTTGATGTTCGGCAGGGTGACGCGGAAAAAGGTCGTGAATCCTCCAGCCCCCAGCACCAGGGCCGCTTCCTCCTCATCCTTGCCCTGCGACTGCATGAGCGGGATCAACTCCCGTGCCACGAACGGGAAGGTGACGAAGACCGTGGCCAGCACGATGGCCGGCACGGCAAAGAGCACCTCGATGTCATGCTCGAACAGCCACTCCCCCACCCAGCCGTGGAGGCCGAAGATCAGGACGAAGATCAGGCCGGAGATAACCGGCGAAATCGAAAAAGGCAGGTCGTTGAGCGTCACCAGCAGGCTCTTGCCGGGGAAATCGAATTTGGCGATCGTCCAGGCCGCGGCCACGCCGAACACCAGGTTCAGGGGGACGCTGATGCCCGCTGCCAGCAGGGTGAGCTTGATGGCCGCCAGCGCCTCCGGTTCGCTGATCGCCGCCAGGTAGGCTCCGGCCCCTTTTTCAAAGGCCTGGGCAAACACCGCGGCCAGGGGCACAAAGAGAAACAGGCTGAGAAAGCCGAGTGCCAGCGCGATCAACAGCAGGCGTACCGCCACTGGTTCGGTCAGGTGTGCCTGCGAAGCGCTGGTTTTTTCTTTCGTTACCGGTATCGAAATCTGCATGAATTTCTCCGATCTACCGTTCGGTATACTGCCTGCTCCACCACTGGATGATATTCACCGTCAGGAGGACCAGGAACGAAGCCGCCAGCATTACCGCGGCGATGGCGGTTGCCCCGGCGTAGTCGTACTGCTCCAGCTTGGTGATGATGAGCAGCGGCGTTATCTCCGAAACCATCGGCATGTTGCCGGCAATGAAGATGATCGAGCCGTACTCTCCGACCCCACGGGCAAAAGCCAGGGCAAAACCGGTCAACAGCGAAGGAAACAGCGCCGGAAAAATCACCCGGGTAAAGGTCTGCAGACGATTGGCGCCCAGGCAGGCGGCGGCCTCTTCGACATCTTTTTCCAGCTCTTCCAGTACCGGTTGGACAGTCCGCACCACAAAGGGGAGACCGATAAAGATCATCGCCACCACCACCCCGAGCGGGGTATAGGCCACCTTGATTCCCACCGGCTCGAGAAAGCGCCCGATCCAGCCCTGCGGGGCATAGACCGAGGCCAGGGTAATGCCCGCCACCGCAGTGGGCAGGGCAAAAGGCAGGTCCACCAGGGCGTCGATGATACGCTTGCCCGGCAGGCGATACCTCACCAGCACCCAGGCCGTAAGCAGCCCGAAGACGGCGTTTACCAGAGCCGCAACCAGGGAGGCGCCGAAGGTCAACCGGTAAGAGGCCACCACCCGCGGCGAACTGACCGCTGTCCAGAACCCCTGCCAACTGAGGGAAGCGGTACTGATAAAAATCGCCGACAGCGGAATCAGAACAATGATGCTCAGATAGAGAACGGTATAGCCAAAGGTCAGGCCAAAACCGGGTATGATATTTTTCCTGCGCGATGTTTGGAACATCAGGTCATACTCCCTTCGGGTGTCAGTTCCTCAGGCCAATGCTGGTTTCGCACAAACCGCAGCAAGCTCCTTCCGGGCCCCCGCCAACCACCACCGCACCGCTTTCCAGCAGTTCATCGAACTTTTCGCTGAACTGGCCAAGAGAACGACGGCAGTAGAGAACCGGCACGCCCAGGCGCTCGGCATCAGTCTTGATTTTCCTGGCCAGGCTGTGACTGAGGTAGTCGCACAACAGCACCACCAGCCCGGTCCCCTTGGGCACGGTCCTTCGCAGGTCGCCCGTCTTGCGCCCGGTCCAGTGCTCGATCCGTCGCACACCGCGGTCGGTTATGATTTTTTCCAGCTGCTTGATGTAATCACCGCCAACAATGAGAGCCGTCATGCGTCACCTCCTTTTCATTTCATTTCCGGTCAGAACGTTGTCCGTCATCCGGCCGGTCGGCAGAACCAGGCCTGCAACCCGGGACTATCATCACTTACCCTTTTGGTAGATCTGATCGAAGGCAGCGCCATCGGCAAAATGATCCCGCTGCGCCTTCCGCCACCCGCCGAACACCTCATCCACGGTAAAAAGCCTGATTTTCGGAAAACGTTTCGCATACCGGTCGGCAATCGTTTTGAGGGTTGGCCGATAATAGTTTCGTGCCGCTATCTCCTGACCTTCGGGAGAGTAGAGATATGCCAGATAAGCCGTGGCAACG
>JAQUHN010000233.1 GCA_028683555.1 Geobacteraceae bacterium
AGACTACCCGTAAAACGCTGCATGTCATCACATACGAAGAGGCGATGGGAATAATTAACTCCATGAAAAGAGATTTCGACGGTCTCTTCGGTATTGAGAAGGATCAGGGGTTCAAGAGCGCCATCGGGACGATTAACCAGACCTTTGACGGCAAGGAGCTTTACCCCAGTATAGAAGAGAAGGCGGCCAACCTTCTGTACTTTGTCGTCAAAAACCACGCTTTCAGCGACGGCAACAAACGGATTGCCGCCGCCATCTTCCTCTACTATCTGGGTATGAACGGAATCCTGTACCGATTCGACGGAAGCAAGCGCCTGGCGGACAACGCACTGGTGGCATTGACTCTCTTGATTGCCGAGAGCAAGCCGGATGAGAAGGACACTATCGTCAAGGTAATCGTGAGCTTGATAAATCGGCAGAACGACTGATGGTAAGTAGGTTTGGATAAAGCAGACAACCAGCGCCGACACACGGTCTTCGCTCCGCTCCGCCGGTGCGGCTTGAGCCGTTACCCGAAAAGAAAATGAAAAAAACGAAAAGGGCTGACGAAAAAATATGGTTCGAAGTTTTTAAGAGGGACTCCTTCGCATGCCAGTATTGTAGGCGAAAAGCACCGGATGTGCTTCCGGAAGGTTGACCAAAGTGTTCACGCGAAACAGAAGCTAGGGTTTATATTTCGTAACCTCAAAGTCCCAATCAACATCGTCATGTTCAGAAGCGGTTACACAAGGCCCCGGGGCTGTCGAACTGGTTTCATCCCGTAACTCGTTCAGGATTTTTTCGTTAAACCAACTATAAAACTCTGCCCTGTCAAACGCTGCATACACCGTTTCCGTGTAATTCTTGCCGAAAGCACCCGGAATGACAACATCGAACTGGGCGATCGCCTGTTGGGGATTCGAAAATAACATCGTTTTGAACTCAGAGTCTTGCTTTGCCTTTTTTAGAATCTCCGCCAGTACGTCATCCTTAATAAAAGTCTTGTCATTGCTCATATGGTTCGACTACCCTCTTGTTTAGCGCCATGTCACAGTCAATGGTTTTTTTATGGCCCAGGAACTGATCTGTTGTGCGCAGACATATACCAGCAGGAATGAGTCTCGTCAGGATTCCTAACCGATTCTGGTCATGTACACTATAAATAGTAAAGGTTCTCGTTATTTTGCGCAATCATTAATCCTGCTTCAAGAGCTCGGGTAAGGGAGAAGGGCCGTGAAAATGAAACAACCGCTTGATGAAACAGTTCCGGTAGTCCTGGTCGTACCCCCATTCCATGCCTGTGAAATACCGTCGATCGGCGCTTCTATCCTCAAGGCGGAATTGACGCGGCGCGGGATTTCGTGCCGGATAGTATACGCAAACATAATTCTCGCCGAAATGATAGGGCTGAAGAAATATCATGAAATCTGCCGACTTGCGACAGGCAACGGTCTGGCCGGGGAGTGTGTTTTTTCGAAAAAAGCTTTCGATCTTGAACAATCGGTCTTTCCCGACTTCAACTGTTCCGAGGATGGCGCCACTGTGTTATTCGAAAAGATTGGCATCTCCGCAAAAAAGGGTCCTTCCACGGCAGAATGGGAACGGTTGGAAGCGGAATGCTCGTTGTTCATCGACAAGGTGGCTCGAGAAATAGCTGTTCTGCAGCCGCAAATCATCGGCTTTTCCAGCACGTCACAGCAGATCAATTCTTCCATAGCCATGGCCAAGGGGGTAAAAGAATTGCTGCCGGATACGGTAATCGTGACTGGCGGCAACAATTGCGATGGAATCATGGGAGAGGAGTTGGCAAAACAGGGATTCTTCGACCATGTCTTTCAAGGCGAGGCGGATTTTACCTTTGCCGATTTTTGTCATGCGTATCTGTGCCATCGCGCATTGCCATCAGAAATGCTGATACAATGCGACCCGCCGGAGGATCTGGATACGATTCCCACCCCTGATTACACGGATTATTTTGCACAATCGCAACCATTGGCCCTGGAGCAAACAGTTGTCCTTTTTGAGAGTTCGCGTGGCTGTTGGTGGGGCCAGAAACACCAGTGCAGTTTTTGCGGACTTGACGGGATGACGAAGAAGTATCGTTTCAAAAGCGCGGAGAAAGTTCTCAGCGACCTGGAATCGTTGGAAAAAGACTATCCGCAGGCAACGACGTACTTTGCCACCGATCTGAATTGTCCTTTCAGCTATTTTACCGATCTGTTTCCGAAAATTGCCGCCAGCCGCTTTTCCCGGGAGATCTGCTATTGGGTCAAGTCGAACCTTTCCTTTTCCCAGCTTCTTGTCATGAAGCACGCCGGCGTGAAAAAGATCGGTCCGGGAGTCGAGTCGTTGTCGACGCGGTTGCTGCGACTATTGAACAAAGGGAGCCAGGCGAGCGACAATATCCGCATGTTGCGTGATTGCAGAGACCTGGATATTGACGTCATGTGGAATCTGCTGGTCGGCATTCCTGGCGACAGGTCCGAAGATTATGCGGATTTGTCCCGGCTGATCCCGCTGATGCAACACCTTGCGCCACCGGCAATGATGCCGGTGAGTATTCAGCGTTTCAGTCCCTATTTCGAGAACAAGGATGCGCATGGCGTAACCGAGGTGAGGCCTTTTATTGGTTATGAACGGGCCTTTCCGGACACTTTTGACCGAACGCGTATCGCCTATTTTTTTACTGCCAGGTTTCCATCGGAAAGTAGGGACAGGCCCGAAATTCTCGATCCGGTGATTTGTCAGCTACGGAGATGGCATGAGCGCTGGCATAAGCTGCCAGCTCCTTCTCTCAAGATCAGGCAGCTTGATGACGGTCACTGGCTGGTTGAAGATTCACGGGATTGCGCCCGTAAGCCGCAGAAGGTTATCGACGCTCCGGCATACGCTCTGCTCGAACGGTACCGGATCCCCAGCCAACGCATGCCGATCGAGGAGGATGAACTGCTTGACCGTATGAGAGACCTCGGCTACCTGATCGAGATCGACGGTAAACTCCTTTCCGTTGTCTGTGGTTTACACGAAATAAGAGGTGATGTGTCGGCACCATAGCAATGATGGTGTCACCCATCAGCCAGTTACTCCCCCTGCTTCGTCTGGGGGGGCAGGTCGCTACGGGATTTTTACGCAGTTTTTTCTGGGAAAAGGAATACAACTCTTGAAGCTGATATCGTACATCATTCCGGCGCAGATAGTTTTCCTGCTGCTGCTCGCCGGCTGTTCCTCTCACGGACTGCGCCACAGCTGCCCGGTATCTCCGGAGCTGGCGGAGAACGCTTCTTCCCGTACTGCGTTGAAGAAGGAACTGGACGGCTTGATTGCCCGGGAACTGTTCCCGTACTCTATTGCCTCGATCAAGGTTGTTTCCCTGTCAAGCGGCTCGACCCTCTACGAGACGAATTCTCACCTGCTTATGCCGGCAGCCTCGCTGCAAAAGCTTTTTACCGCGGCTGCCGCACTTTCGCGACTGGGTCCCGACCACTTCATCGAAACCTCCCTTGCCGTACATTCGGCCACTAATACCCTTTACGTCAAGGGCTGCGGCGATCCTCTGCTGAAAAAAGCCGATCTAAAGCAGATGGTCGGCGATCTTGCCGGAAAACTACCTCCCGGCGGACACTATAAACTTGTCGGTGATACCGGTTGTTTTGATGATGCCTATTGGGGTAATGGCTGGATGTGGGACGATGAGCCTGACCCGGATGCGACGTATCTTTCCGCCCTGACGGTGAACCGCAACACAATCAGGGTGACGGCGTCGCCCGGTAAGTCGGCATCGCTGCCTCTGGAGGTCGCAACGGATCCGGCAACAGGCTATGTCGTCATAGAAAACAGCGGAAAAACCGGGCCGCCCGGCGGGCCGTGTGCCGTTTCCATAACAAGACCGGCGGGGGATCGTGACAATCATATCCGCGTTGCCGGCTCGCTTGCACCTGGTTGTCGATCCGTCACCAAGCGGTTGACCGTCTGGCGGCCCGAACGGTACTTCCTCACCTTGCTGGCGGAGCAGTTGGCGCAGTCCGGCATAACGGCAGACCCCCTGGCGTTGGGAGCTGCCCCGGCTGATGCACAAGTGCTCAGCGTTATTCGACGTCCGGTCGGCAAGATTGTTTCGGTAATGCTGAAAAACAGTGACAATCTGAGTGCCGAGAACCTGCTGAAGTACCTGGCGCACGCGAAATCAGGGCAAAAAGGCACCGCTGCCGAGGGGACGGAAATAATCAAGGAGTATCTTCGGTCCCACGGCATAGCCACCGATCAAATGGAGATTGTCGATGGGTCGGGAATGTCACGCTACAATCTTACCAACGCCGATACCATTGCCCGTCTCCTGGTCGCAGCATCTAAGGATCAGGTGATCTTCCCGTCTTTTCAGAAAGCCCTGCCGCTTGCCGGGATAGACGGCACCCTCGCACGTCGCATGAAAGGAACGCCGGTCAAGGGGAAGCTGCGGGCCAAGACCGGAACCATGAAGGGTGTGTCCGCGCTTGCCGGCTACACTGTTTCCGCTGACGGAGAGCCACTGGCCTTTGCCATGATCATGCAGAACTTTGTCGGTTCGGACCAACGGGTACATGACCTGCAAGACCGGATGGCCGTGCTGCTCAGCACCTATTCTGCTGGGCAAAAGGGTGAGGGGCGCGACTGAGGACAAGGACAGTAGGATTGTCTGCAGCAAGAACGAACCCCAAAAGGTTTCCGAATCTATCTGAAACATGAGGAGAGAGAAGACATTGTATCCATGTTGTTACTGGTGAAAAAACAATGGATTATTGAAGCATGGAGTTTTCGCGGGTTATATACGCTTTGCTGATTCTGAAGAAGTGAAGAAGGGAGCAGCATTTTTATTGAAATCAACAAGAGAAGGATTTGTTGACCCTAAAAGATGGATAAGCCACTGCATTCCAGGTTTGCCTCACTTTTGAGTGCGAAATGCAGCAGCGTGAAAACAGCAAAGGGACATGCCGTGAGGGATGTCCCTTTACTAATTGCAGCCAGGAAGAGGATAGTTACGAATGTTTTGGCTACCTCAGATAGAGGTGCATCAGGGTGAAACGGCCATCAATTCTGTCAGGCACA
>JAQUHN010000234.1 GCA_028683555.1 Geobacteraceae bacterium
TCAATTGCATCAAGCCCTGTGCTCCTTTTGCGGATACCGCATTGGGATTATATCCTGACTCGGCATGTATAACAGCTTTTACCAGGTTTTTATCGACACCGTATTCTGCAGCAAGAGATTTGACTATTGGCTCAAAATCATCAGGATTTCTGAAACAAGTACCTAATTTGAAGTTAGTTCTGAGTTTCCGGTCTTTTTTCAAGTCACGCATGAAGATTTTGAAACGACGATCGGTAGGAGCATCGGTAAAATGCATGACACCTTCTTCATCGACATATTTATAGATATCAGCGGAAGAAGGTATTGGAAGCAAGAGGGGGAGGGTAAGCAGGAGGAGTATCCAGGTTTGCTGGCTGAAGCGGTGCATGTTCTCTCCCCCCTTTCATTTAATAAAAACCAAGAACAAAATATAGACCAAAAAAAACAAATCTTCAACAAGGTAAATCCAATTTATTGAATAATCATCGGTGGATCAACTGATTTCTTCAACAATTTACTTTTGCTTTCCTTCCATGGTACTATTCATGACAATTTATTTTGCATGAAAAGAGGAAAAAATGTATCGATTAAAAATCAGCAGTAATTTTGCTTCTGCCCATAACCTTATTCATTATCAGGGAGAGTGTGAAAATCTGCATGGGCATAATTGGAAGGTTGAGGTGTCAGTCACGGCAAAACAGCTTGATAAAGCAGGACTTGGAATCGATTTCAAGACATTGAAAGCTGAAACCAAAATACTACTAAAAACGCTTGATCACAAATATCTTAACGAGCTTGAACCATTTAAAGAAGTCTCGCCTTCGTCGGAGAACATTGCTTGTTTTCTCTACCATCAACTCTCATCTAAACTGAATAACGATAATATTAGCGTTGAATCGGTTACCGTCTGGGAATCTGATGTTGCTTGCGCAACGTACTATGAGTAATATTTCTACAAACATGATCGAAATATTTTCATCCATCCAGGGAGAGGGGATGCTTGTAGGCCTACGCCAAGCATTCCTTCGTTTCCATGGATGTACAATGAATTGTTATTATTGCGATACTCGTTCTTCTTACAGTTCCACAGCACCTGAATTCTGCCAGGTAGAGAAATTGCCGGGCAGGCAAGACTTCTGCTCTGTAAGAAACCCCTTATCCTTCAAATACATACTTGATTTACTGAACGAGTGGCAGCAAGCCCTACCAAAGGCTCATCATTCGATAAGCCTAACCGGAGGAGAACCGCTGCTTCATGTTGAATCATTACAAAGACTTTTGCCGGATTTGCGCTCAATCTTGCCAGTATACTTGGAAACGAATGGGGTTCTTTTTCATGAATTGACTCAATGTATTGATTTTATTGACTATATATCCATGGACTTCAAACTCCCTTCAACAACTAAATCACGTGAGTACTGGAAGGAGCACCTAAAGTTCCTCGAAATTGCAAATCGAAGTAATGTTTATGTTAAAACCGTTGTTTCTAGTGAAACGACGGTTTGTGAAATCAAAAAGGCCTGTGACGTTATTGCCTCGGTTAACAAGAATGTTCCGTTAATACTTCAACCAGTTACAACGACATCACCCGGTGAAGCCATATCGTCATTATTACTGCTCGAGTTACAGGAAGCGGCCAGCGAGCTCGTGAACGAAGTTAGGATAATTCCTCAGACACATAAGTATTTAAACCTTCTTTAGTCTTCAAAAGCATAAACTGTGAGAGGAACGAATGATACTGGAAGAAATTACAATGGGAGAATTCGAAGACGGCCTCAAGAATACACGCACAGTTCTCTTGCCGTTTGGGTCGGTTGAAGAACATGGATATCATTTGCCACTTTCGACTGACACGATTCAAGCCTATGAAGTCGGGAAGGCTGCTTCAAGGCTGATACCTCTATTTGTTGCACCACCTGTTCACTATGGTTGCTGCAGATCCACTTCCAATCATCCAGGAACAATTTCCATTTCTACCGTGACATTGCAAAGTCTACTGAAAGATATAGTTCGCTCTCTTTATAACCACGGGATAAGAGTTTTTATCATTTTAACAGGACATGCGGGTGGCACGCACAAAATGGCACTAATTAACGCTGGTGAAGAACTAATTGTTGAATTTCCAGATATAAATCTTGCAGTGCTCACAGAATATGATCTGGCCTACAAAGAAGGAAAAGAAATGATTGAAACAGTCGGAGATTCCCATGCCGGCGAAATTGAAACATCAAGAATAATGTATTTATATCCGAATCTTGTAAAAGGTGTTGGTGAAAGAGAGTTCCCGGATTTCCCACCAGGGATTTTAGTTAGGAACAAAAGGAAATACTGGAAGAATGGCGTATGGGGAGATCCAACAAAAGCAACATTAGAAAAAGGTCGTCAGATAAATGATCTTGTTGTTCGAAAATTGATTGAGTACATTGAAATGCTGGAAAAGTTTTCAGAAGCTTGATATTTCCTAGGATTTGATTCACTATTCACACATTGTGTACTTTACATAATATATCTTATCGGACGTAAAGGAGATATGTTATGCAAAGTACAAAAAAAGAAACTCAAAGCCCTGCCAATCAAAATCAGTAAAATCCTGATCACCCCGTAAAGGTCACTTTCTCGCTTTATCCTCATCAACTTTCGACACTCCGTCGATATTTCAGCCAATGCGATAATGAATCCCGTTTCGGTTGTGATAAGGTCGTAACCTTTGACGTCTCGTCCTGGTCGGCTGATCGCTTTTGGCGGTTTGACCCCTTCGCCTATGACCGGGCAACCTTAAATAGGCCTTTGCCCTTTGCCTATTGGGACAGTGGTAAAATCGACCGGTTGTGGCACTATACGCTCAAACTATGCCAGCGCTATTAATTTATTGCATATCTGGTTATAGCGTTTATTTAAATTTTGATTGGATGCCTACTTAGGCCTACCAACATCCTTAACCTGCTTCCCAAAAACGCTTACAGGGCAAATTAGGAAGTCATTTTCGACCCAGGCCTTGTGCACTGTTTTCATTTGCTCTTATCCGAGGAAATATCAAGCTTCTGAAAACTTTTCCAGCATTTCAATGTACTCAACCAATTATTGAATCCTGTCTACAAACAAATCATACAATAGAGTTCCTACTTGGATGGTTGTGTCATACACTTACTACCTCATCACTCTAATAAGCCTGGAAAACAAAAAGCCCCCGACTCCACACATGGAATCGGGGGCTATATTTTTGAAATGGAGCGGGAAACGGGATTTGAACCCGCGACTTCAACCTTGGCAAGGTTGCACTCTACCACTGAGTTATTCCCGCTCAATCAAGCTTCATTTTTATACCAAAACCTGGATCCCAAGTCAATCATTTTTTTCACCTTTATTATAGTGAAGCCGGTTGATATTTTTATCTTTTCTCTCTACAAGGTACTAGCAGAAATCTCCTGGTATTGTGAAAGAAATTGTTTTTTGAACGTAATGAAAGGTTAATTTAAAGATCGTTATTTTTATGATAATCTGTTGTCTAAATACGGTATTATTTATTCAGGTTTTCAATAAGATAGAGGGAATCCATAATTCTTTTTAGCTGTCATCCAGTTTTCTATGGGACTCAAACTCCTTGGAGGTGTCAGTTCACCAGTAATAAACCATAGTGTATTTTTCGATGGGCTAAATTTTGAATCACTTTCTTTCTTTACAAATAATGGCATACTGAAGAAAACCTGCACCGAACAAATGATTTCCTGGAGGTAGATCCTGATGTCAAAACGAAAAATAATCTCGATTATCATTATACCAAGTGGCATTATTTTATTATTCGTGCTTTCGCTCGCCCTGGTCCAATTATTCAGTAAAAGTGATAATGTTCTTACACGAGACAAATCAATTGGAATTATTGAAGTTCAAGGTCTTATTATTGATTCTGCAGAAACAATCAAGCAAATACAGTATGTTAAAGATAATGAAAACATAAAAGCAATAGTACTGCGAATCGATTCACCAGGAGGGGTTGTAGGCCCGACACAGGAAATATATGAAGAGGTAAAAAAACTAAAGAAGATAAAACCGGTAATTGTATCAATGGGAAGTGTTGCTGCATCGGGTGGCTACTACATCGCTGCACCGGCGAACAAGATCTTTGCCAATCCTGGTACAATTACCGGAAGTATTGGTGTATTGATGAAACTTGCAAATTTTCAAGATTTAATGACTAAAGTCGGCATCAAATCAATTGTCCTGAAGAGTGGTGAGTTTAAGGACACAGGTTCACCCGTCCGTCCGCTATCCAGTCAAGACAAAAAAATCCTGGAAGGTGTAATAGAAAGTATGTATGGACAGTTTATTGCTGCAGTTGCCGAAGGCAGAAAACTGCCCTTAGAAGAAGTAAAAGTATTGGCAGACGGTAGAATCTATACCGGTGAACAGGCGCTTGACAACAAATTGATAGACACATTGGGAAATCTACAGGATGCAGTTGATGAGGCAGCGAACATCGTGGGAATCAAGGAAAAACCCGAGATTGTCTACCCGCCGAAACCGAAGAGGAATCTTTTTGATTTACTAGTTGAGGGAGTGAGCGAAAATGTAGTCAAGGCATTCAAAACAGAAACCGGTTTATACGAAAGTTTTGAGTTCTCACTCAAAACTTTATAAACACAGGATATTTAAGCTTTTGACTGATAGCTTTAAAGATATGCTGGGAGGCATCATCCTTAGAATCATTCATTTCGATACCGAGCAGCAGCACGATACCACTGCCGATCTCGCTGACGCAGTTCCGTCGATTTCCACGAAAGCAGTTGTCACACTTTGTACACAGCTTTCATTTGCGCCCTTCCCCGTATAGACATATGCGCCGCTTGATCATTTACTATCAAACCAATTCGAGGTGGCAGCGGATAATAGCAAGATCGACGAGGAAGTCCTAGAGAAAGCCCTATCAGCAAACAGAAAATTCATTGGCTGAAGAATGCAAAAAGCCCCCGTCTCGAAATGAGACGGGGGCTTTTCTAAAAGATCCCGGCGGCGACCTACTCTCCCACACAGCTGCCCGTGCAGTACCATCGGCCCTGAGGGGCTTAACTTCCGTGTTCGG
>JAQUHN010000235.1 GCA_028683555.1 Geobacteraceae bacterium
AAAGAATGTTTGATAGACTTCCCGTGCCGCGTACGTGGTGGGGAAGCCTTCGGCTTGGCTCACAGGCGTGTTCTGTGTGTCGAGCGGCCGAGCCATGTTGCAGCATGGTTCGGCCGCTTCCTCGATTTATGAACTGGCCAGTAGTTGTAGCGCCTCGAGGGCGGCCAGGATGCTGTTGATTTTTCCATTCGTGGTGTTGAGTGCTGTGATTATCTCCGCTTCGGTGTCCAGGTCGCCAGTGGTGTAGTCGGTTTTGGCATCGGCAATGTGGGCCTGCTGCGGAAGCCCGGCGTGGATCAGTAAGGCGATCTGCGTTGATGACCGGGCAATGCCTATGGCCGGGCCGTTTGCTGTGGCCGTGAGAGCACCGGCGGCAGAGCAGTAGATCCATTGACCTGCGGTCCAGGATCCGATTGTCATGCTGCCGTCAACCTGGGCGTAGCCTTCGGCATCGGCGGCAGTGCTGGTGGATTGCCATACGGCTATGGCCTTGTTGACGTTTCCGTCGGCCTTTGCCGCCTTGCCGCTGGAGTTGATATAGACCGGGTCGCCCTTGACCAGGCTGACTGCCGCGGTAAGTTTCAGGGTGCGGCCGGTTTCAAGTTTGGCCACCAGGTCGTTTATAAGGCTCGGCCAGTCCACTGCCCCGGTCGGTATTTCCGGCAGATTGTTGTCGGTTGTGTATGCCATTCCTTACTCCTTTTATGACGGCACCACTGGGGAGCCGGATCTCGTTGCCCTTACGGGTGTATTTGCCCTTGCCTTTTTTTGCAGCCAGTATCCGCTCGAATCGACGGATAAACCGCTCGGGGATCTCCACGTCTTCGGTGCTGTCGGTAAGTTCTTCCAGGTATTGAATTATCGGTTTCATACTCGGTTCACCGTCACTTTCATTGCCTCGCTATCCGTGAGAGTGTTCTGCTGGTAGATTTTGGCAACCAGCTGCCCGGTCAGGAACGAATCAGCGGTTTGCATGGTGGTGTCATAGGTAAAGGTCTTGCTGGTGGTGGTTTCGGTCCGCACGAGCGTCCCGCTTTGTGAGTAGGTGTTCCAGTTCTTGTAGATCTCGATCTTGAACTGGCTGAATTCGGCGTCTTCCGTTACAGCGTCGGACCTGGTTGGGTTACTCCGGCCGGTGCCGTAGCGATTGCTCGATACCCATGCAAACACCACGTCGGCGGACGCCGGGATCGTGCCGGCATAGTCCTCACGATAGTAATTATCAACGCCACGTGGCAGCCCGATACCGTTGACCGCGACGTTTTGCGGCTTAACCGGTTTGTTTGTCAGGTCGTCGACATACTCGCTCAGTTCAGAGCAATCGGCCAGGCTCTGCTCTTCACCCAAGTTGTTCACCGAAGCCAACTTGAAACAGAGTGTTTTAAATTTATCGTCTTCGGAGCAAAGATATTTATGTGGCAGATGGCTATAAAACAGTACTCTACTAAAATACGTGTCATAACCATAAGGGATGGCATATTTTGCCCCTCCGGACCCGTTGAACGTAGCGCCGACCCTCGGCACACCATTAATATTGGTAATTAGTCCCGAGAGTTTCCACGTTCTGGTAGCCGTAAGTTCGGCAGTCATAAACTTGCAATACAGATCGGCCTGACCATCATATTTCAGCACGAACAAATTGCGCGTCGGGTCAACAATTAGATCATTGAGGTTAGTTACTGATTCCAGCGTGACATCGTTGTAGAGATTTACCGTGATCGAAGTTTCGTCCCTAGAATAAAGTCTACCGGTGCAACCCTCTGGCTGCGCATCGGCAACTTTTGTATAAGCCCCACCCGTTGAATACGCCCGGTAAAGACTGGCTCCGGTCCAGGACAAAAAACCGGATGAACAATAGGAAAATACCAAACCGGAAACCGACGAAAACAGGGGACACGGTTCGAGTATCAGCGGCTGATAAACCCTGCCGGCGTCTTCATCGAGGTCGTCAAGGTCGTCGCTGTCCTCGTCGGTATCGGAACTGTCCACCATGCCATTGTATGCTATGTCGCTGGTGATTTCCTCGGCGGCTGTCACCTCAATGATATAGTCCTCGCCCTCGCTCACTGACCCGATCCGGATGGGTAGGGCATCCAGCTCAGTGTGGGCATCGGTGATTGTCACCACGTCACCGGGGCGCAGGTCCGAGTTTTTCGGGCCAAGCTCAAAAGCCAGGCTCTGCGGGTTGGACAACGAGCGCACCAGCATCATGTGGGCCATACGCGAGGCCCTGGTGAACGTGCAAAGGGCATCGAGCTTTATAGTGGTATCCAGCACCCCGTAATCTGCGATATCCACATCGTCCTTTGCCGTGGCGATACCGCTGACATAGTCCTTATCCCGCTTAGTCCACTCGATTTGCACCTTGTTATAGTAGTCACGGCCACCGGCCTTGGTGAGCGAGACCGGAGGTTCGGCATCCTTTTGGACCAGGTCAGAATTCGTAAGGGCCGCGATCGGCGTTTCCTGTTTCAGTTGCCGATGCGCGATCTTGCCGTCAGCATAGGTGATAAATCCGTTGTGATGGTCGATTACATGCTGCAGCACATCGAGGATGCTCACCTGCTGGTTGATGAGGACGGATAATTTTCGGTCATGGGCCTTGCAATCGGCAGCCGTATCGGCGTAAGCCGCTGCATCAAGCACGGATGAATCAAGGCCCATACCGTACCAGTCATTGGTCAAGATATCCTCGGTGATGGTGGTCGGGAGGACGTCAGGGGCGTAGATAATGGCATAGCACTCCATGGCATCAGTGATTGCCTCGTCTTTTTGCGCCACTTTGCCGCCGTAAAAGACGGCGCGGATATCCCCGTTAGAATCCCTGTATCCTCTTAAAACGCCCGTTAAGCTGGCGTAGTAGCTCCAATAGCCCTTATGATCCATAATCAATGACCATTGGCCATCCTGCAGCACCCACATGACTTGATGTTTGCTTTTGGTCTGGTAGGTTACGGTTGAAACTTGGGAATAATAAATTGTATAGAAAATCAATCCATCCCTGACAGCCACCGCAGGAGTACAATAGCCGGAATAATAAATCTCATTGTAGATATATTTGGCGGGGGTTGCCTGCGCTGCCCATGTAACCCCGTTGTCTTTAGAAACCAGAACCGCGAACGATTCTCCATTTTCTACACTTGTGCCAGTGTCAGAGTGATCGCAACGCTTCACGGAGAGCCATTTCGCGGTGGCCACCCAAGTGTCGCCATCGTTATCTATTTGGAAATTATCGTCAAAATAATTACTTACCAGCCACGGTGAAAAATCGTGAACCTTTACAAAGGACGCTCCGCCATTCGTGCTTCTGAGTACAACATAGTTGCTGTCACCAGACGCCGCCGATGGCTCATAATAAGTAATCACTATCACGGTTCCGTCAGATCGTGCCTTTACCACCGAATAGGAATAATATTGCGGATAACTTGGGTATTGAACCCCTATATCGGTACGGTTAAAAGTGCTGCCACCATCTGAACTGTAAAAAATCGACAACGGGGTTCCATCAAACGCAATAACTACATGATCACCTGCAACCGAAAATGACAATTCATCTGCATCAGGACCATACGACGAGTAAACCGTTCCGATAAGGGCGGCTATGTCAATCGTATTTACGAGCGTCCAAGTAACTCCGTCCTCAGATTTCCATAATTTAATCCAATCTTCAAATCGGTAAACCGCCAACCAGAAATAACCGTTATCAAATTGCAGGTCTGGCATGATCCACTCACTAGTGGCGTCTGTAACTACAGCTTGCGGATCACTCCACGTTTCACCAAAATCAGTTGACAACCTAGTCGCTACATAACTGTTATCCCATCCATCGTTGTACCCCCAGAGCATTTCGGCAACAACTATCCTATTTGTGTCGGAATCAACTGCCATCCTCTTTCCGACTTCTCCATCTGGTGTAGTTACCTCACCATTAACCAGTGTCACATCTTCAATAAACACATCCGTCTTGCTGTACGTAGCCGTCCCTACTTCAAACCGGAACTGCGGCACATACGATGAATTGCCGAGATACAGGTTCGGGAAAATGACATACGCCAGCCCCTTGTAGACCGGGTTGCGCTTAACCCAGAACGACCAATACGTGTCGGCCGTCGTCTGTGTTCCGTCGTAAAATCGGATAAAATCATTCTCAAACCAAATGGAAAGGTTGCACTCCTTCTTCCCTTTCCACATGCGCTGGAGAAATACCGAGCCGTTGCCCGGCTTGAGGCATAGGCCAAATGCCAGGGAAACGTAATAGGCATAACCGGTGACAACGCTCTGGCCGCCTTTTCCTCCGGACTGCTCTTGGGGTACTGCCATGAAATTCCAGTAGCCGATACAGTTTCCGGAAAGCTGCCTGGTGCCTTGAAGGTAGGGGATGGTCTGCCCGTATTCCGAGGTCTGGAGAGAGAGGGACCCGATCTCTGGGGGCTTCGTTTCCGCCGATGAGGGGAACAGTGCCGACCCGATCCCGCCGCCGATGGTCGCCCCCCACATCGCACCCTTGACGGCACCGACTGGGCCGCCCGAAAACCATCCGACTACAGCACCGACTACAGCACCGACTATTGTCGTCCCTATTCTACCCACGGAACCTCCATGCGGATTTCAGCTTGCTTCGGATGGATCTCAGTTCTGTCCTGACAACACCATGCCGGATGTGTGCGTGCATGACCTGGCCGTTGCCGATATAAAACCCGGCGTGAGACTCGCACTTGCCGAAAAAGAACGCCAGCAGGTCGCCGGGGCGTACCTGGTCGAGAGGAACCTGGTTGCAATACTTCTTCAGTTCCCTGACCAGGATCGATTCCTCGTTATGGAGCGCATAGTCAACGTCATACGGGACGGTCTTGAAGCCAGCAGGCAGCCACCCGGCCCACTTCGCCACCGCCACCGGAAACTGTACGCAGTCGGTGCCGACACCCTTGACTGCCTGGCCATGCACCCAGCGCGTTTTCTCCCAGGAGCAAATTTCTGCTATAAGTTGTTCT
>JAQUHN010000236.1 GCA_028683555.1 Geobacteraceae bacterium
CTGCCCCAGGCGATGACCGTCACATCGTTCCCTTCCCGGGCGATACGGGCCGTGCCGAGAGGGACGGTATACTCCTCTTCCGGAACCTCCTCCCGGATCATGCGATAGAGCCGGGTAGGTTCGAGAAAGATCACCGGATCGGGGTCGCGGAGCGCCGAAAGCAGCAACCCTTTGGCGCTCCAGGGCCCGGACGGGACCACCACCTTGACCCCCGGCATATGGCAGAAAAAGGCCTCGCAGCTTTCCTCATGCAGTTCGGGCGCCTTGATGCCGGCCCCGTATGGGGCACGGATCACCAGCGGGCAGGAATATTTTCCCCGGGAACGGTTGCGGTAGCGGGCCGCATGGGAAAAGATCTGATCGAAGGCCGGATAGATGAATCCGAGGAACTGGATCTCCGCCACCGGCCGTAAACCGTACAGCGCCATGCCGATCGCAATGCCGACAATCCCCGATTCGGCAAGGGGGGTGTCGACGATCCGCTGTTCGCCGAACAATTCCAGCAACCCGTCGGTGACCCGGAATACGCCGCCGTCCTTGCCGACGTCTTCGCCGAGCAAGACGATCCGGTCGTCCCGCTCCATCTCTTGCCGCAAGGCCAGGTTGATGGCCTGTACCATGTTAAGCGTCGGCATCGGCCTTCACCTCCAGTTGACTGGTCTGTCGGAGCGTGCAGCGCTCGAACACCGAGAGAAAGATATCGCTCCGCTCGGGCGGAGCGGCGCTTTCCGCTTCCCGAACCGCCTGGTCGATCGTCTCGCGGATCTTTCGATCCAGTTCCCGCTGATATTCCTCGTCCCAGTCGCCCCGTTTTTCAAGAAAACGGCGCAGGCGCTCCAGCGGGTCACGTTTCTTCCACTCTGCCACCTCGTCGGAGCTCCGGTAACGACCGGCATCGTCAGCCGTGGTATGGTGGGATAGCCGGTAGGTAAAGCATTCGATGAATGTCGGGCCGCCGCCGTCCCGCGCCCGCTCCAGGGCCTGGCGGGTGGCACTATAGACGGCAAAGACATCGTTGCCGTCCACCTGGATCCCCTCGAATCCGTAAGCAACTGCTTTCTGGGCAATAGTGGCGGCAGCCGTCTGCCGGCTGCGGGGCACCGAAATGGCCCACTGGTTGTTCTGGCAGATGAAGATCACCGGCAGGCGAAATACGCCGGCCATATTGAACGCTTCGTGAAAATCGCCCTTTGAGGTTGCTCCGTCGCCGAAATAGGCAACCATGGCAACCGGGTCGCCACGGTAGCGGGCCGCCATGGCAGCCCCCACCGCATGGGGAAGGTGGGTTCCCACCGACACGCAGACCGGAAGAATATTCAGCCCGTCCGGGCAGACGAGGCCCCGCTCGTCCCCGGCCCAGTAGCGGAACAGCAGCGACAACGGGTAGCCCATGGCAACATGCATGCCGGTTTCCCGGAACGAGGGAAATATCCAGTCGCTCTTTTCCAGGGCAAAGGCGCTGCCTACCTGGGCTGCCTCCTGGCCGAGGATGGAGGGATAGGTTCCGATCCGCCCTTCGCGCTGGAGGTTCAACGCCCGCGTGTCGAAGGCCCGGGAAAGGATCAGCAGTTCATAGAGGCGCAGTATTTCCTCGCGGGAAAGAGGAGGGAGCAGCGTTTCGTCGGCAACTCCTTCCGGATCGAGGATGTCGAGACGCGTAACGGAAAATGTATCGATAATTGTTCGTGGCATGGATTCAAGGATATCATGTCACATGCCGGCGTCAACGAGTCGCCCGGTTGTGCGATTAAACAGTCAAGAGTACAATCAACATACAGGTGATGCCGGATGAGTTCATCCACGCCGCTCTTGGCGCATATAGTTTCCGGCCAGCCCGGTTCCGGCAGAAAAATTCGTCAACTGATGATGAATCATCTTCCCCAGCGAGGTATGAAGGTATGAAAAACAGAATTTTTACCATGGTACTGATGTCCCTGATACTGCTCTCTTCCCGTGCTTTTTCCGCCGAACTGGGAATGGCAAGAATGGGCATCGTTGAAGGTGACGTCCAGATTTATGCCGGCGATGCCGGAACATGGGTTCCCGCTTCCATCAACACGCCCTTGGGCCAGGGTGACCGGGTATGGGTACCCGCGGGAGCAAGAACCGAGCTCCAGTTCCAGGGAGGGCTTCGAATCCGGCTCGATGCCGCCACCTCCTTCGACCTCCTCGCTCTCGACAACAACGCTTATCAGTTTTACCTCAACGGCGGCCGGTCCTATATCAACAACCGCACCTACGGCATCGATCACCTGCAGATCGACACCCCGGTCAGTTCCATCGGCTGTTACGACAACTCAGTGACAATGATCGATGTGGCAGAAAACGGCGCGACGGAAATCTCCGTATTGAAGGGCTATGCCTACGCTGAAACCAGGAACGGCAAGGTCCGGATCCCGGCCGGCAAAACCCTCAGAATCGAAGAAAACCTCACCGCGCAACTGTTTCCGCTCAGTTCACCCGATGAGTGGGAAGAATGGAACCGCAACCTGGATGCACGGATCGGCACTTCCGGCAGCAGCGGCCGTTATCTGCCCGAAGAACTGTACGACTATGGCCAGGACTTTGACAACTACGGCAGATGGCTCTACGACAGCAGCTATGGATATGTCTGGACCCCCACCTTCGCCATCTCGATAAACTGGGCTCCCTATCATGTCGGCAGATGGGTATGGATCGGCGGACAGTACGTCTGGATATCACAGGAGCCATGGGGATGGGCGCCCTACCACTACGGCAGATGGATTCACCGGCCGCACGTGGGCTGGTGCTGGGTGCCGCCCCGTCGGGGAGCGGTGTACTGGGGTCCGGGCTTCGTCGGTTGGGTCTACACGCCGAATTATGTGGCATGGGTACCGCTGGCACCCGGCGATATCTATTACGGCCGCGGTTACTACGGTCCGGGTAGCGTCAACATCAACACCATCGTAACCAACAACATCGTCATCAACCGCACCTACGTCAACCGGGATGTCCGCAACGCCGTGCGGGTCATGCATCGGAACACCTTTCTCCACGGCAAGAAGGCCCCTGCCCCGGCCTGGGACAATCCCTTCAGACAAAGGAACGTGGGTATCGGTCCGCCGCGGTTCAAACCGGACAAAGCAACCTACGCCCCGGCACTGAAGACCATCCCGGCGGCCAAACTGCCTCCGCAACGGATCAGGAAATTCAGTCCAGACAGCTTGCGACAGGAGCGAAAACTGGTTCCCGACAAACGCGGCTCCGTTTTTGCGCCGGGCAGTCCGGTCCGCGAGATGCCGGCAACGGTTCGTGAGACACCGAGAAAAATACTCCGCGAGCAGACACCCGAGTACTATCGGGACAGACAGGTAAAACCGAAGGCCGTGGAAACACCGCAGAAACAACAGCTGAGGCAGGATGCGCCGGCAAAGGTGAAAAAGCCGGTCACCATCATCACGCCGACCACGCGAACGAAAACCAGGAGTGAAAAGAGTGTACCGGCACCACGCCAGTTGCAGCAGCCGGCTACCATAAAGGCGGCGCCACAACCGATCGCACCGCAACCGGTAGCACCGACACCGGTCTGGAGTCCGCCATCGACCAGTCAGCCGCACAAGAGCAATTCTCCGGTGGGCCGTCAAGCGGTGCCGATCGGGGATCCCAGGATCCTGCGGCAATCGACTCCGGCAGCCCCCCAGGTGCAGCGATCGGCGCCACAGCCGCGACAACAGCAACAGCAAATAATTCGCCAGGAACAGCAAACCATTCGTCGGCTGCAGCCGGTAACGCCTCAGCCCACAACAACGCAGGTACCGGCGAACCGGAGTACGACACCGGCGACAACTGCCCAACCCCGGCAGAATGCCGGCCAGGCCGGCGAGCGAGTCCAACACGGCCAAGGAAATGTGAAAGGGAATACCAGATAGGTGAAAAAAAAATTACGTGCCCTCTTCCTCATGAAGAGGGCACGTAATGCGCCGGGTGAGGGGATTTTGTGCCGCAGGGCAAGCAGATCTTCCCCTCACCGTTTTTTTAACCGGCCAAGCTGCATCAGTACCCGAAGAAACCGCCGCTGCCGAGTATTTCGAGCATCTCCTCGGTAACCTCTTCCTGGCGGGCATATTTGCCCAATGAATCCAGTCCGGCAATGCTCCGCCTGATAGTGTCCGAAGCACCGTCCATGCTGATCAGGCGGTATCGGTTTTCACTCCTGAGGGACTCCAGGAAACAGCGGTACAGACTGATGCCGAGAAACTGTTCCAGAAGCCTTTCAAAGATGAGCTTTTGGTCGAGATAGAGCAGTACTTCCGGTTTACCGGCTTGCACCGCCGGTACCCGAACCACGTCCGGCGGCAGGACCTGCTCCACCGCTATCTCGGCACTTTTGCCGGAAAACGAGGTATAGACCAGGGTCAGGGTATAGTATTCGCCATCCCGGTATAACCTGAGAAGTTGGGACAGGCATTCCCGCAGTGCCGATGCGATGCCCCCGACGCTTACGACCGAATCGAGGAATCCCGTTTCCTCGCCCCCCCGCAACGACAGGGAAGAGCGCAACCTCCGACCGACAATGAACAGCGAGTCCCCTTCGCCCTTCATCCCGGTTACGACATCGGCCATCTTTTCATTGAAGGGACCGCAGAAGCCCTGGGCCGACCCGAAGGCCACCAGCAGCCGTCTCTCGCCCTGCGGCCTGCCGTTGGCAAGCATGCCATTGCACGACATGATTCCGGCCAGGGCCGAGAGGATGTTCCCTTCGAATTCCCTGACGTTTGTGATCAGCTCCTCCGTCTTGCGGATCGCGACACCGGCGTAGGCTTTCATCGCATCGACGATATCGCCGGTGGCGGAAAGGGCTTTCATTTTCCTCTCGATGGCAACGGAGCTTATCAAAGCTGATTCTCCCCGGTGATATAAGTACGGAGTGTTTCCAGATCGAGTTTTTCCAGGCGTCCCACCCCCCTGAGCCGCTCCATGATGTCCGGAAAGTCC
>JAQUHN010000237.1 GCA_028683555.1 Geobacteraceae bacterium
CCCGTCTGATGCAGGTCAATCCGGACACCCTCACCGATATCCAGCGGGCTGCCAGGTATCTCTATCTGCAGCGGATGTGTTTTGGCGGCCGCAGCCGGGGCCGAACCTTTGGCACTTCGACCACTGGCGTGCCCCGGTTCAACCTGTTCACCCTGCAAAGGCTGCTGGAGGAATCCTGGATGCGGCTGAGCCAGGTGGTGATCGAATGCCTCGATTTTCGGGATCTGATCCCGCGCTATGATCGGGACTACACCCTGTTTTTCCTGGACCCGCCGTACTGGAAAATCGACGGGTATGCCCACAACTTCGTAGAGCAGGATTTTATCGACTTGGCCGAGGTGTTGGCCGGCATCAAAGGGCGGTTTTTGATGACCATCAACGACACGCCCGAGATCCGGGAGATCTTCAAGCGGTTTACGATTGAGGAAGTCGAGCTGAAGTACTCGATGAGCAAGAAGGAAGGGAGCCGGTCGCAGGTGCGGACGGAGCTTTTAATAAGTAACTGACGCTCCAAACCATGCCGAACTTTCACGGTTTAGACACAAACTTACAATGGGGGATTTTTTTTGAGTAACCCAGAAAAATCACAATATTTTTTAAGCACCTCTCTTATTTGAAAAAAATATTATCATTCCAGCACTATCAACCGATTGATGTTTTATGTCAAATGATGACGCAAACGGGTAAGGTTGTTCGCCGAGCTTGCGGGCCTCTCGCCACTCTTTCCGTTCTGTTTTTCGGAATTAAAAGCTGTTTAGTCCTCTTTTGCGGAATTTTTATTGAGGTCAGCTCTTCTGTCAGGTAATTACATATTCGGTAATTCTGTACATGACCGTCAAGCAGTCCTGAGAAGCTAAAGAAGCGGTTCAGATAATAATATTCGATCCAGCTTTTATCCTAAAAACGAGGGGCATATGAATGAAATTGAAGCTATCAGATGGCATCTGAATCGATATCGAGCTGTTCTTGCCCAGCAGATAGACCGTCTCAATAATGCCCTAGAGGAATTGCAGCGAACCACGCTGTTTCTCCTGAGCCTCAACCCGGACCCGGAGGAGAATATAGACGCATGGCTGCAAGCAGAGGTCTTTGCTGTCGATGAGGACGGGTTTTTTCAAAGTAGAACCTTGCTTGACGCTTTCAGGAAGGGGATCGCACCTTCTGATGCCATCAGTTTTTCCTGGGGACAAGATCTCCGCACAGACCCCCAAGCACGTCGGCATCTGTACAGCCATCGCGCCATTGGCCCTCATCTTAAACACATACATGATCGCTTGGGGGATGTGGGCTGGATCTATTATCAGGATGCCGGCAACACCGCCCTGCAATACCCTTATATTGACCAACGCACGGCAATTTCCAGCGATTTCGACTGGAGAACCTACCACACCTACCTCTCCGTTTGTCCTGAAAACAATCCTGAACGTCAGATTCAATGGACGACGCCCACTGTAGATTATGCCGGTGAAGGGCTGATCCTTTCCGTTTCTATTCCAGTCTGGCGCAACGATGTATTTATCGGTTTGTGGAGCATCGATCTGCCGATTCGTTACCTGTATCGAGATTTTGCTTTTACCAAACCTTTCCCCGACCAGATGCAATTTATTGTCAATCAAAAAGGCTTGCTTTTGTTGCATGATAACTTGAATGCCGAAGCTGATCAGCCCAAGGGGCAGGTTTTTCTGCATTCCTTGAAGGAACTCGGCGGACAGTGGGCGGATTTTGAATTGGACACTCTCCTCGAAAAAGAAGGGGATGTGCTGCCGATGATCGATGTCGCTGGCACTAAATGGATATTCTGCCACACGCATGTCCCGGGCGTCGAATGGACCTTTTTTTGCGGATTGCCGGAGTCATCAATGGAAGAGGTCGCTGTCGAGGATTTGCGTCAAGCCTTTCAACAGATTGGTGACGGCAACTTTTCCTATCGCGTTGAATCGCCATCTAAATCCTATTCCAATTTGGTGAAAGAGTTCAATGATATGAGCCTGCGTCTCAGCCAAGCGGAACAGCACCGCGCAACTATTGAAAATCAGCTGCGCGGTGCTCAGAAGATGGAGGCCATTGGCAGGTTGGCTGGTGGGGTGGCTCACGATTATAACAACATGATCAATGTAATCATGGGATATGCCGAAATGGCTCTAGAGCAATTGGGGGATGGTGATCAGATCTACAGGTATATTCAACAAATTTACACCGCCGGCCGACGATCTATGGAGCTTACCCACCAGCTTCTGGCTTTTGCCAGGTGCCAGACCGTCGCTCCCAAGGTGCTGGACATCAACAACGCCGTAAGCAGTATGCTGACAATGCTGCAGCGCCTGATTGGGGAGGATGTCGAACTTATCTGGAATCCATGTAGCCAGATCTGGCCAATTGCAATTGATCCTTCTCAGATTGATCAGATTCTCGCCAATCTCTGCGTTAACGCCAGAGATGCCATCAGTGGTGTAGGGAAGGTGCTCATTGAGACAGCGAACATCGAGGTGGATGAGGCGTTTTGCGTCCTGCACCCAAGTTTAGTCCCTGGTGAATACGTGCAAATGGTAGTGAGCGATAACGGTATGGGTATAGATGGGGAGACAATCGACAAGATATTTGAACCATTTTTTAGCACCAAAGCCATTGGGCGGGGGACAGGGTTAGGCCTTGCAACCGTGTATGGCATTGTTCGACAGAATCAAGGATCGATCAATGTCAGGAGTGAACCGGGTATAGGAACATCCTTTACTGTTTATCTGCCAAGGGCTACCGGTCTGTCTCTTGAAACCCAATCCAGCAATCCGGTTGAAATGCCTTGCGGTCACAATGAAACACTGCTTCTGGTGGAGGACGAAATTGGTATTCTCGAATTGGTGGAGATTATGCTTAAACAGCTGGGCTATCGTGTTCTGGCGGCCAATTCACCTGCGGAAGCCATCCAAATTGCGGAGCAACATCCCGAACCGATTGATTTAATCGTCAGTGATGTGATTATGCCGGAATTAAACGGCCGCGATCTCACAAACCGGATACGGATCCTTTTCCCTAGCCTACCAGTGTTATATATGTCCGGTTACACGGCAAACATTATTACTGACCGGGGCTTCTTGGACAAGGATGTCTGCCTGATCCAAAAACCATTCTCCAAAAAAGAGTTGGCCATTAAGGTTCGGGAAGCTTTAACCCAAACGACTCACCGATACGATTGATGGCCGTAAAATAACAAGCACGTCCTCTTGGAGAAAGACATGAGTATTCAGGTGATTCAGCCGAAAAATAGGCATGACCGTGAGAATATCTATCGGTTTTTGTACGAGATTTGGTCGGATGAATTCTGTCGATCGATGGAAGGGATGGACCACGAACGCCGTCTTTTGCACGATGCGCTTGATGAAACGGCGCAACACTTCGTTGCTATTGATCCGTCGGGACGGATACAGGGGTGTGTGCGAATTAACATGCTCGGAAATACACCTCTTTCCGAACAGCTCCATAAACAGCTCCGGACAGCAGAATTGATCAGGCTGTTTGGTGGAGAGAAGATCTACTACCTTTCTCATTTTGCTGTTGCGCCTGAAGCGAGAGGAAAGACAGTGGCTTCGCTGCTCCTTGGGGCGCTCTATAGTCGCTGTCTCGACCAAGGAGCACTAGTCGGCATTTCCTATTGTTCCCTTCAGTTCATTTCCTTCTACTATCAGTTGGGCTACCGGCCGTACACGGAAAATTTTAGAATTGATGCTGGGATACGCGTTCCCATTGTCCATTGTCCCCGAGATCGGACCTATCTCGAGGAAATTAATAGCCCACTGATACGACTATGTCCCAAAACGATTGATGACAGAGGTGCAGCCGCACGGATGCTGATTGATCGGTTCCCTGCGTTTAAAAAGCCAGCTTTTGGCCGAAAAAAAACACATCACCTCTGGGCCCGCTTAGCCCACATGATGCCCAATGAAACTTCTGCGGAAAGCAAAAGTTTTTTTGACGGTTTTTCGGTGGAAGAACAGCGGATCGTGGGGCAACGTCTATCGGAAATTACTTTTTCCCAAGGTGAGCAAGTCTACCGTCGCGGTGAAACCGAAAAGTGGATAGGGGTGCTGATTTCAGGAAGTCTCGGAGTTGAGGTCGTTGCTGGTGGGGCTCCCCGAATCATTAATGTCATTCAGGCTGGGGAATTGTTTGGGGAAATAAGCAGCCTGGGGGGAGGACGGCGGTCAGTTAATCTTGTTGCACTTGAAAGATCAGAGGCCTTTCTTGTTCCCTTCGACGTGCTTGAACGTGTCGGGCGCATTGACACCACCCTTGGCTTTACGCTTGCTAAAAAATTGTTAAAAATACTTGCTACTCGTTTCGTACATTTTGCAGAAACAGTTGCATGCACTCCTGGTATGGTGGTTGATCCAGTGCCAATCAATCGGCCTGTCCTCTTTCAGGCTCCAGTCACAACGATGATGAATAGTCGAATGGAATCGTACCGATTTGACAGTCTCGGTGACCGAGAGGGTGAATTCAAACGTTTGATAACGCAGGCAACGATTGGCGAGGAGATCGAATTTTCAGTTCTTGACAGCATTGGGCTCCATGACGGAACAACGGTGCTTGATCTTGGTTCGGGACCGGGTATGACTTCTTTGCTCTTGGCTAAACGTCTGCCGTCAGCCGTGGTCATTGGGGTGGAGCCAGAAGATCAGTTACGAGTCAAAGCCGAAACGCTCGTTGCCAGTCAGGGGTTTGCGGAACGCTGCCGTTTCCTCAAGGGAACGGGCGACCGAATTCCCCTAGATAGCGGTGTGGTGGACTTCAGCTACGCCCGGCTTCTCTTTCAGCATCTGCCTAATCCTCTTGAAGTCCTGGGGGAGATGCGACGGGTAACCCGTCAAGGAGGGCTTGTGGTTGTGTTAGATGTCGATGATCGAACAAATATTGTTTATCCGGCGCCGGCAGGACTGGAGGATCTTGAAAAGCG
>JAQUHN010000046.1 GCA_028683555.1 Geobacteraceae bacterium
CTGGCTGGTTCTGCTGGCTGGCAGCGGCTACTTCTATCTGACCCTCAAGCAACCGCTGCTCCTGGTAATCCTCGTTCTGGTGAGCGGCGTCTCGTACCTGTGCGGGATCGTTCTCGGCCGAACCACCGGAGCAGAAAAACGGAGGATGGTTTTCTGGAGCGCAATCGCCGCAAATCTGCTGGTGCTGATCGGTATGAAGTACCTGCCGTTCCTGGCCGCCAACCTGAACAGCCTCAGCAAAATCCTCCAACTTGGCAAGACGGTTCCACAACCGCCTCCGCTGGTGGCAATCGGCGTTTCCTATTTCGTCTTCCAGGCAATATCCTATCTGATCGACGTCTATTGGCGACTCCAGGAGCCGGAACGACATCCCGGCATCTTTGCCCTCTACCTGAGCTTTTTCCCAAAACTGTTGCAGGGTCCCATCGAGCGGGCCGGGGATCTTCTGCCGCAATTGAAGGTACCGTTCCGGTTCGACCCCGACAATCTCCGCATCGGGCTGCTGACCTTTGCCTGGGGACTGTTCAAGAAGGCCGTTATAGCCGATCGTCTGGCACTCTACGTCAATGCAGCCTACGGCGATCTTCCCGGGCATGCCGGGCTGCCCCTGCTGATTGCCACGTATCTCTACGCCCTGCAGATCTATTACGACTTTTCCGGCTATACCGACATGGCCTTGGGGAGCGCCCGCATGTTCAACATCAGCCTGACCCAGAACTTCCGGACGCCCTACCTCGCCACCTCGGTAACGGATTTCTGGCGCCGCTGGCACATATCCTTCTCCCGCTGGATTCTCGATTACCTGTTCAGGCCGCTGCAGATGCAGTGGCGCAATCTGCGACAGACCGGCACGGTCGCGGCACTGATCGTGACTTTCCTGCTGTCCGGCCTCTGGCACGGCGCCAGCTGGTGTTTCGTAGTCTGGGGCGGGCTCCATGGGCTGTACCTTGCTGGTTCGGTTGTCGGCAAACCGCTGAAAAAGAAACTCCGACTGCGGTACGGTCTGGAACGGAACCGCTGGTACGGGCTCTGGCAAATACTGCTGACCTTTCACCTGGTGTGCCTGGCCTGGATTTTCTTCCGGTCCCCGACAATCGGCGATGCATGGTTTGTCGTGACGCACTTGGTCGGCAACACCAAAAACGCGCTGAATTTCCTGCTGTCCCGGGGCGTGACCGAACTTGTTATCGTCTCTGTTTCCTTGGCAATTCTCTGGACAGTCTGGTGGGTTCGTGAAAGAATGCTTTCGGAACGGGATTTTTTTGCCGCTCCGGAATGGTTTCGGTGGAGCATTTACGGGGTCCTTGCCGCCCTGCTGCTGCTTTTCACGAGCGACAGCAATACCGGGTTCATCTATTTTCAATTCTAACAGTCGGGAGGTTTCGTGAAGATCGTCTTTCTCGCGCCCTTCGGCCTCCGTCCCAAAGGGACGGTGATTGCCCGGATGGTTCCCCTGGCGGCGGAGCTTGCCATTCTCGGCTGCGAAGTGATAATTATCGCCCCGCCGTACACCAACCCGGAAGATGCGGGAACCATTGAAACGGTCCGCGGCATTACGGTAAAGAACATCCGCCTCGGTCCGTTCACCGGCGCCGCGGCCGCACCGTTCCTTTCCTGGCGGCTGTTCCGCGCCGCCCTGGCTGAGAAACCCGTTCTGATCCACCTGTTCAAACCGAAGGGCTACGGTGGACTGGCGGCGATGCTCCAGGTAGTCTGCGACCGTCTCGGCATGACCATGCCGCACCTGTTTATCGATACCGACGACCTGGAAGGCAGCGGCGGGATGAACGAAATCAGGAACTATTCCCCGGCGGAAAAAGCCCTCTTTGCCTTCCAGGAGCAGTGGCTTCCCCCTCGCGCAACAGGAGTAACAGCAGCGAGCAGGGCGCTGGCCATGATGCTCCAGGAAAGGGGACTCTGCCAAAATCGTCTATTATACCTGCCGAACTGCGTCGACAATCTCCCGCCAGGAAACGGCACTGCGGTGCGGGAACGGTTGGGAATCGACCACGATGCCCCGGTCTTGCTGCTCTATACCCGGTTTTTCGAGTTCAGCCAGGAAAAACTCCATCGCATCCTTGGCGAAGTATGTGAACAGGTGCCGGCAGTGCGGATCCTCGTCGTAGGTCAGGGGAGGCAAGGCGAGGATGAACTGCTGCGGCAAGCCGCGCACCAGGGCGGTTTTTCCGCGAACCTGGTCATCGCCGGATGGGTTGAACCCGAACACCTGCCCGACTACCTGGCAGTCGCGAACGTTGCGCTCTACCCTTTCAGCGACACCCCCGTCAACCGGGCCAAATGCCCGGCCAAACTGACCGAACTGCTGCGCGCCGGGATACCGGTCGTAGCGGACCATGTCGGCCAGATTCCGGAGTATTTGGCACCGGCAATGCATTCTCTGCTCTGCTCCAGCGACAATCCGGACGAAATGGCTACGAAGTGTGCCGCCCTGCTGCTTGATCCCGAGCGCCGGAGGGAAGCTTCTTCTGCCTTGCAATCGTACATCATGCTCAATTACAATTGGCGCCGTTACGCGGAGATGCTGTATGAATTTTACCGGCATTGCATAACTGCAGCGTAACTGAACAAAAGAGGTTTTCCATGTCGGAAAGAAAAAAAGAGTTCCTTTTTCTTGCTGTGCTCCTCATCGTAGTGCTCATTTCCTTCAACAAAATTCTTTTCACTGATCGGATCGTCCGCGCTCCCGACATTATCAACGAGTTCTACTGGGGAGTGTTGCGCTACCGGGATATGGCATTCTGGGACATTTTCAGGGTCAACCTGACTGCAACCTGGAACCAGTTCATCAACAGCGGTCTTACCGTCGAAGGAGGCACGGCGTCCCTCAGTTTCCTTTTTTTCCAACGGCTGCTATTCTGGCTCATCCCTGCCCCGGTCAGCGTTGCCTGGTACATGATACTGCATCTTTTCATCGGCGGGGCCGGCATGTACTGCCTTTGCCGCCTGATCGGAACCGGCCGTTACGCCGCCCTGCTCGCGGGAGCGATCTTCGCCCTGGCGCCGGAAAACGCTTCGCTCATCAATGCCGGCCACGTGATGAAGATCGCCACCATATCTTTTGCTCCCTGGGCCTTTTATTTCCTGGAGAAGGCTTTCCGAACCCGCAAAGTGATCTTCTTTCTGACAACCGGTTTGGTTCTCGCCTTCCAGTTCTTCCACACCCACTGGCAGATTGCCTACTATACCTGCCTCTGCATCGGTGCATACGCCACCATCCGTTCCGTGGCAATTCTCCTTTCCGAACGAGAAAAAGCAGGCACAACGCTGCTGAAGCTGACCGGCCTTAATCTGGTCACGATGCTGTTCTTCCTGTCCACTGTCGCCATTTCCCTGCTGCCGCTGGCAAACTGGTCTGCAGATACCACCCGCGGCATAAGCAGCGGTTCGAATATGGGCAAGGGCGGCCTCGATGTGGAAGAGGCCATGTCCTGGTCCCTGCCACCGGAGGAACTGGTAACCTTCGCCATCCCCGGTTTTTTCGGCCTGTCCCGCCAGGAGGCGGGAGAGAACCCGAAAAACATTCTCGCCTACTACTGGGGCAGGATGAATTTCACCCAGACCAGCGACTACCTGGGGTTACTGCCCTGGTTGCTGCTGCCCCTGCCGCTGCTGTTCCGGCGTGACCGCTATACCTGGCTTGCCGTTGCCGGAATCGCGGGCGGAATACTTTTCTCAATGGGAAAATACACGCCCTTCTATCGGTTGCTGTTCGACTACTTTCCCGGAATCAACCATTTCCGGGTACCGAAGATGATGATGTTCATCCCGGTCATGGGCCTCGGCTTCCTTGCCGCCCGGGGTTTGGACCTGCTACTGGATGCCGATACCCGCAAGACGCGTGTGTTCAGGCGCTATCTCTACGGCCTGCTCGCCCTGCCGCTGTGTATCGGCGGCCTCCTCGGCCTGGAACTGCTCTGGAAGTCCCATTGGCTGTCTGCAACCGGCGAGTTGCTCACCCGTCCGACCCGCTATCAGCAGGGCCCGCAACTTGCGGTTCAGCGTTGGCAAAACCTTGTGGTCGAAACCGGCATAGCGGCTTTCGTGGCCGCCTCGTACGCTATCGCGCTGTATGCCTTTCAACGAAAATGGCTGTCCAACGCCGTAATTCCGGTGGTTCTACTGGGCCTGTTCGTTGCCGATACGGGCAGGGTCAATGCCAAGTTCCTGTTTCTCGTGGACGAACCGGTCAAAGCCAAAGGGATAAAAACTCCGACAATGGAATACCTTCTCGCCCACAACCCCGACCGGTACCGGGTTCTCCCCATGAACGGCACCGATCCGATGCTGTACGCCACGAACCGCATCCCGGTCATGTTCACTTCCAATCCGGTACAGCAACAGCGCTGGCAGAATTTCCTCGGCAGCTTTCAGTTTCCAACTGCCATGCCGGACATGATCAACCTGAAATATCTCGTCTATCAACCCCTCCAGTATGAACAGGAAAAAGGGTATCTGGGCAAAAAGTATGAGCCGGTATTCAGCTCCCCGGACGGCAAGGAAATCATCTTGGAAAACCGTTCGGTTCTTCCCAAAGGATGGCTTGTTTCCTCGGTAGCGACAGTCGATGACCCTCGCCAGGCCCTTGCCGTCATGCAAAGCCCCGATTTCGATCCGCGAAGTGTTGCACTGGTGGAGAACCCGCCGCCGATTCCGATGACCGACCCGATCAATCAACCCGCCACGGAATCGGGCAGCGTAAAGATAACCCGCTACGAGGGCGAGCGCATTTCCGTGGAGGCAACTACTACCCGGAACGCCCTGCTGGTGTTGGGGGAAAAATACTACCGGGGATGGCAGGCAACCGTGGATGGCAAAGAAACCGAGATCCACCCGGTGAACCATGTCCTCCGGGGAGTCTACCTGCCTCCCGGCAAGCACCAGGTGGAATTCATTTTCGATCCGATGCCGTTCAAGATCGGCAAGTGGCTGACCCTGGCATCGTTTGCTTTTTTTGCCGCAATGCTTGGCCGGGAAATATGGCTGCGACATGCGAGAAGACAGGGATAGGTAATACGGGGTACGGGGTACGGATTACGGGTAAGGGATGAAGTATGAAGGATGAAAGTAAGGGTGAGGAGTGAAGAACGAAGAAACGCTTGATGAGCTCAGAAAATACGACCTGAAAATCATCCAGCCGCGCCACGGTTACCGCTATTCGCTGGATCCGTTGCTGCTGTGCGATTTTGCCGCTATCCGCGATGACGAAGAAGCCGTTGACCTTGGCGCCGGGTGCGGCATTATTCCGCTGATTCTTGCGCGCACCGCACCGGATAGCCGCCTGGTCGGGGTGGAAAGCCAGTCGAAAATGGCCGAACTGGCAGTGAAAAATGTGCTCCTGAACGGACTTGCCGGGAAGATCGACATCCGCCATGCAGACATCCTGGATGTGAAAAAACTGTTTCCCGCCTCATCCTTCGACCTGGTCGTTGCCAACCCGCCGTACCGGAAAAGGGGCACCGGCCGGATCAGCCCGAAACCGGGCAGGGACCTTGCCCGACATGAATCGACAGCTTCTTTGGCCGATTTCCTGGCTGCGGCGAAAAACCTGGCCAGACTCACGGGGCGCATCTGTTTTATCTATCATCCGTCCCGGCTGGCGGAATTCCTCATCGAGGCCGACGCAATGAAACTCGCCCCGGTCCGGCTGCGGATGGTGCACGGCACCCCCGCTGCCGAGGCCCGCATGTTTCTCATTGAGATGGCAAAGGGAAGAAAGTGTGACCTGACGGTTCTACCGCCTCTTTTCGTCCATGACGAGAAGGGAGACTATACGCAGGAAATGGAACTTATTTTGAGCGGAGCAGATTCATGAAAGGTATTTTCACGCGAGCCGTTCAGCGCAAAGCAAGCGGGAGGAACTCTCGCAACAAAAAACCACTGCCCCTCCGAATGAGGCAAAAGTACAAAGCATAAAACTATACTTACTCCTTGCGCGGAGTGCGTGCAATGTCCCGCTCTAGCAGTTCGGCAAACAATCTGCGCACCTCAGGATTGCCAAGCGCCTCGACAGTTGCCGCAACCCGAGCCTTTTCCTCCGCGGTCAACTCCCTCTGCTTCGGTTTTACCCGCGTTTCCGCTCTGACAGGAGCAAGAGGTCTTCCGGCCTTCAGAAATATCTCTCGAACGAGATTCGCGCCCAGTTTTTCGTTCAACCTCTCGGTAATGTCCCTTTTCATGAAGTTGAGCTGGTGCATCCAGGGCGCACTGACCACAACAACGGACAGGACACCGTCCTGAAACCGCGATGGCTGAGCCTTGGTTGCAATCTGCTTCCCCACCACCTGGTCCCAGATCCGCCAGATCTCAACCTCTCCGAAGCGCTTTTCCAATGGCTTGCCGCGGAAGGTGTTGGTCAGCAGGGCGGCAAGGGGAGTCGGAAAGCGGTAGCCCGGTTTTTTGTCAGCCATGAAAGTCCCTCCTTCTGCGCAACACTCCACCGAGAAACTGTCCCACCAGGGCACCGCCGAGGGTAAGGGGAACAACCTGCCAGGAAAAAGCGGCCTTGACCCGCAGGTAGATGATCAGCGGTATGGAAATATGAACGTAAAAAAACCAGCCGAAGGTAAACCTTTCATGGGCGCTGCGAAGAAAGCCCAGCGGAAGGTTGATGGCAGTCGCGCCGATAACGAGACTCGCCAACTTCAATGCTCCTTCCATGTGTTTCCCTCCGTAATAATCCGTTTTTACTCATGGTAGATGGTGAGGGATTCTTTGTCAATCAACTACTCACAACGAGCATCACATGAAAAGGATAACGTAGCTGTAGTCCCCAACTGGGCAGATGCACGTTCTTTAGCCTCGTCCTGAACAGCCGCAGACCAAATACAGCAGCCGGGCAATCCCACCACCTTGCGTAAATACTTCTTGAAAACCGAACGCAACCAGTATAGTTTTAGAAATTCTTCACGTTGAGACCCAAAAAAAACACTACCTCTAGGAATACTATTGGCCGTAGATGCCGTTGACAACATGCGTTGCTGGCGGCGTACGGCGGAAGGAATGACAATGAAGATCGAAACCGAATTCATAAAACTGGACAGCTTCCTCAAAGCGGAAAACCTCGCATCGTCGGGAGGAGAAGCTAAAATCCTCATCTCCGAAGGAATGGTGCTGGTGAACGGCGAGTGCGAAACCCGCAGGGGGAGAAAACTCTACCCCGGAGACAAAGTCGAACTTGAAGGGCACGTGTTAATTGTCGAGTAACGTCCCCGGAAGGTGACGATGCAGCTGCCGGCCCCCTCGGCCCTCAAACAACAACCCGAAAGGAACAGGTGAATTTACAGTGAATGGTACAGGAAACAATTTTCGGATAATCAGTATTATTCTTGCGGCAACCCTGCTGGTATCGACAACCACAGTATCTGCCGCGGACAAACTGGTCGACAGCAGTGACTACTCTGACAAGGATTTCAACAAATGTATTATCAGTGACTATTCCGATATGGTCGATGGCGACGATATCCAGTGGGTATGGACCGATCCGAGCGTAAAGCTTTCCCAATACAATCTGAAGGTCGGCAAAGTTGAAAACAAATCGAAAATCCGCAGCAAATCGATGGTTGAGTCAGTAAAATCAACTTTCTCGGAAACTTTTGCCGACCAGGACAACAAGGGCAAAAGCGGCGCGCTGACTGCGGACATCTGCATTTATGAAGCAGAGCATTTCAGTGCCGGCAAAGCCTGGATTCCTTTTGTCGGCGGACACCAGATGCAGGCAGGCATGGGTGTCGAGATGGTGCTGCGCAACGGCAGCAAAAAAACGGTTGCCAAGTTCCGGCATTCAGCCCGCGAGGGCGCTGAAATCGACGCTGCGACCCAGGAAGTGGCCAACGACTTGCTGGAATATATTTCCGACAATTGAGCGACCCTCCCATAAAACCGCTGGGGCAGGTTGTAACAGCCCTGCCCCAGCCGGCTTAAACCAAAAACACCGGCAAAATAGCCCTCGCAATCAGGTAACCGGCTGGCTCGGTCTGGTGTCGCTGCGCCAGGCGCTGGTTTTCCCACCGAACCAATCCCAGTCTTTTGCTTCCCCCCAGAAATTTCGTTGTCAACACGACCTACAAGGCCTGCCGATACGGCTTCTGGCCATTCAACCGCCGCATACCTGCCAAACAACAAACATCAATGTTAATTAAAACATAATCATCGGTAAATTAGTGGAAAAATTTGCAAACGAATTGACCATAGCTCATTCTTTTGTACAGTTAATCAGGAGCCGGAATCAGCCGGAACGAAGACAGTTCGACGCGACTCTTTCAGACCGCATGGGAGCATAATAATGGATGACAAACCTGCTGCCGATATAGCTTCTAAACACCTTGATGACGACCTTCTCAACAGTCACCGGAAGCTGCAACATATCTTTGAACAGGTTGAGATTGCAAAGAATGAATGGGAACAGACCATGGACTGTATCCCGGAAATGGTCGTGCTCACCAATACCGCCGGTTCGGTCCGTCGCTGCAACAAATCTTTCGCCGAATATCTGCAGCAGGATTATTGTGGAATAATCGGCCGCGACTTACTGCGCCAGCTTGCAGAACGTGGTCTGGCGGTGGATTCCGAACAAAACTCACCCCAAATTATCCACGAAGAATCCGCCGACCGGTGGTTTGAACTGAAAACACATCCCTACACCACAAAGGGCAAAAATGCCGTTTCCGGGCATGTCATCACGATAACCGACATAACGTTGCAGAAGAAATTTGCCGAACAACTGGAACACAAGAACCATCAAATTTTGGAAAACATACGCAACCTGAACGACAAAAACACCGAACTCGCGCAGGCATATTCAGCACTGAAAACCAGCCAATCCCAGGTTCTGCAGCAGGAAAAAATGGCCTCGATCGGCCAACTCGCAGCCGGTGTAGCCCACGAAATAAACAACCCGATCGGCTTCATCACCAGCAACCTTAACAGTCTTGGCAAATATCTTACCAGGATGACCGATTTTATCCGCTTGCAGAAAAATGCCCTTGCCTCGCCAGGAGATCCATCGGCACAGGCCGTAGTGCGGGAAAAAGAAAAAACCATGAAGATGGAGTTCATCCTTGAAGACAGCATGAAAATTATCGAAGAATCGCTCGATGGCTCCGAACGGGTGCAGAAGATCGTTCAGGGGCTGAAAAGCTTTTCACGCAGTGATGACGGCAAACGCGTTCCGGCAGACCTTAACCAATGTATCGAAAGTGCGATCAATATCGTCTGGAATGAAATCAAATACAAGGCGACGCTGCAGAAGGAACTGGGAAAACTCCCTCAAACACTCTGTTACCCCAACCAGTTGAACCAGGTTTTCATAAACTTTCTTATCAATGCCGTACAGGCAATTGATGGACAGGGAATCATCAGCATCCGCACCTGGCAGGAACACGATTCCATCTGTGCTTCCGTATCCGACACCGGATGCGGCATCCCTCCCGAAATAGCTTCCAGGGTTTTTGAGCCATTCTTCACGACCAAGGATGTCGGCATGGGAACCGGGCTCGGCTTGAGCATCAGCTACGAAGTAATCAAACGCCATAACGGGGATATCCGGGTGGAAAGCACACCGGGAAAAGGTTCGACCTTCACCATTAGCATTCCCTTTGTAGAGGTCAGCTAAATGTCCGATCCAGCGAAAATACTATTTGTCGACGATGAGAAAAATGTACTCCGGGCCCTGGAAAGGGTCTTCTTTGACGATGACTACGAAATACTCAGTGCCGGTTCCGCTGACGAGGCTCTGGAAATTCTGTCGAACGTCTCAACGGTGCAGGTTGTGGTTTCAGACTACCGCATGCCACGAATGAACGGTGTCGAATTGCTCCGCACGGTCAAGGCCAGCTGGCCGGAAACGGTGCGGGTGATTGTTTCGGGCTATGCAGATACTGCGGCAATCATATCGGCGATCAATGACGGCCAGGTCTACCGCTTTATCCCGAAGCCCTGGAACGACACCGACCTCAAGATGACCATAGCCTCCGCTGTCGAACAATCCAGAAGACAGCGGAAAGAGATCCAGTATGCCGAGAGCATGCAAAATAAAATTGATGCGCTGGAGCGGGAAAACTCTTTTCTTGTCCGGTGCGTTGCTGCATCCAATCACGGCATGGATCCGCGGGAAGTCCTCGAACATCTTCCGGCAGGAGTTGTGGTAATGAACAAAAAGACAAACAAAGTGACATGCAACCAGGAAGCACGGTCTTTGCTCATGACACATGCTGAAAATGGCAAGCGCGACGATAATCACCTGCAGATTCCGCAAACCCTGCTTGAATTCCTGAACAATGATCCGGACACCTGGAGTAAGGAGAAAAGCCTGGTTCTCGGTGATGTACCTGTTATCGTCCGCGCAGCTGTAACCGAGAGCCGGAACTGTGAACAACAGGTATTGGCAGTGCTCATGAGAAGGGAGACCACAAATGACTGAAACCGTTTTGTTTGTCGATGATGAAGACAACATCCTCAACTCCGTCATCCGTACTTTTGCCGATTCCCATTTCATTATACGCACCGCGCCGGACGCATCAAAGGCGCTTGATCTGGTAAGAAACGAAACAATAGCCGTTCTGGTCTCGGATAACATGATGCCGGGCATGAGCGGGATGGAACTGCTGGAACTGACGAAAACTATCTCGCCGAACACGGTCAAGGTCATGATGACGGCCTATACGGATCTGCCAACGGTAATCGAAGCCATAAACCGCAGCGAAGTATTTCGGTTCATTGTAAAACCGTGGGACAACCAGGAGCTTGTCACCATCGTCGAAGAGGGGGTAACCCGTTATCGGCTCATGGAATCCCTCCGGCACGAAAATGAAGCGGTGCTCTATGCACTGGCCGAAACCATCGAACTGAAGGATCCCTATACAAAAGGCCACTGCGAGCGGGTGGCCCGCTACGCCCTGCTCATTGCCGAGGAGCTCAATCTCCCGGACAGCGCAAAAGATGATATCAGGTTCGGCAGCTGGCTCCACGATTGCGGCAAGATCGGGATTCCCGAACAAATCCTCAACGCCCCGCGAAAACTCAGCAGCGACGAAATAACGACCATTCGCCTCCACCCGGATTGGGGAGCAGAAGTGGCGCGAAAAGCCCGGATGTCGCCGATTATAGTTAATATTATCCGCTACCATCACGAGCACTATCAGGGAGGTGGATATCCCGACAACCTGTCCGGCAAAGAAATACCTGTTGAAGCCCGGATTGTCGCCATCGCCGATACTTACGACGCTCTCACCAGCACACGCCCGTATAACGAGTCCCGCAGCCGGGAAACTGCAATGGGGATTCTGAGAGAGCAGTGCGGCAAGGACCTGGATCCCGAATTGACCGGGCTTTTCCTGAACATTCTCGAAAAGCAGGAATAGCTGCTGCGGGAAAACACAATTTTCGAAAGGCTTTCCCGACCATGGTTGAATATGATGAGCAAAACAGAAAAATGGTGCTCAAGCTGGTTTATTACGGACCTGCCCTATCAGGGAAGACAACCAATATCCTCCAGCTCCACGAACTGATCACCCGTAAGGAACGAGGAGAGCTGATGATTATGGACACGGTCGGAGACCGCACCATGTATTTCGACCTGCTTCCATTCTTCCTCATGGCGCCCAGCGGACTCAAAATAAAAGTCAAGGTCTACACCGTACCGGGCCAGGTTCAGCACGATTCAACCCGAAAAGCTGTTCTGCAGAGAGCCGATGGAGTTGCCTTCATTGCGGATTCTCAGCTCTCCCAGGAAACGATAAATTTTGAAAGTTTTGAAAATCTGGAAAAAAATCTTTCGATTGTCGGATTGGATATTGAAAAACTTCCCCTCGTCATCCAGTTCAACAAGCGTGATCTCGCCGACATATGCCCGGAAGAGGAAATACGCAATGACTGGCAGGTAACCGGAATACCCTTTCTCATGGCATCTGCCCTGAATGGCTGGGGAGTACTCGAGACATTTTCCAAACTCGCCGAACTGACCTATGATCATATAGATCGGCGATACCACCTTGAAGCGGAACATGGCCTGAGCCGGGAAATGTTCCTGCTGAAACTCCTTCCCCGCGAGTCGGAGTGAACGACTGCAGAGCTAGGCGAAAGCAGGAAAAATAATGGACATCACCACGGAAATAATCGGTGAGGAAAAACGGCTGATCGACATTCTCTCCGAAGAAGACGTACTGCCACTCCTTTCGACTGCCATTGAAGGGGGAGCTGCCGAAGCCACCATCCTGGACGAAAGCGGTGCCGTTCTCTGGCACAGGGGAACTCGGACAGGAGACGATGTCCCAGCGTGCTTTCTTCCGATTCGGCTGGAAGGTGAAGATATCGGGCAGATCCGCCTGACACGAGAGGGAAACAAGTCGCTACCGGTAGAAACCCTCGCAGCGATACTCCAGCATTCGTTACAAACAATCCTCCTGTGCAGACTCAAGAGGATATTCACCAACCAGGTTCATTCCAAGGTTGTAAACCTGTCCTATGAAGAACTGCTGGAAAAAAATCGCCTTCTGACCCTGTCGGAAAAAAAATACCGGGATCTTTCGGCAACCCTGGAAAAAAAGGTCGACGAAAGGACGCAGGAGTTGAATGCGGCCCATCTCCGCCTTATCCAGCAGGAAAAGATGACGGCAATAGGACAGCTGGCAGCCGGAATTGCCCATGAGATAAACAACCCGTTGGGATATATCATCAGCAACCTGACCACCCTCAAGAGCTATGCGGAAAAATTACTCCTGCTGGCTGAAAAATACCGATCCGAAGACGGCTGTCCGCCCGGACGTAAAGAATCAGTCGATTCTTTCTGGAGTGAGCTGAAATTCGACTATGTCTGCGGCGATCTCATCCCCCTTGTCACGCAGAGCATTGCCGGGGCCATACGGGTCAAAAAGATAGTGTCCGACCTCAAGGGCTTCGCCCACATGGAGGAAGGAAGCACGTCAGCCGTCAATCTGAATGAGGAAATCGAAAGAACCCTCAGGGTACTGGCACATGATATCCCTCACAATACCAGGATCGTCAGAGAGTATGGAGATATCCCGACTTTCGTTTGCAACCCGGGGCTGTTCTGTCAGGTTTTTCTCAACATACTCCGGAACTCTGTCCAGGCACGAACCGAAGATTTGCAACTACATATCCGAACCGAAGCATCCAGTAGAGGGACTCTCCTTATTTTCAGCGACAACGGTCCGGGCATTCCGCGGGAAATATCAGCTCGAATCTTCGAGCCATTTTTTACCACCAAGGACATTGGAAACGGTACGGGACTTGGCCTGACCGTGGCTTACGATATCGTGAAAGGGGCAGGAGGAACCATCGAGGTTAGCTGCCCTGAAACGGGTGGAACAACTTTCTCCATAGTGCTCCCGTCGCAAAGGACCCCGTAATGTCCAAATACTCTTCACTATTCAAAAACTCATCCAGGCGCAACCTCCGTGAAAACATTGCTGCCGGCCACGATCTGGAACCTGGGATGCAGGAGCGCGGTTTCACCATCCTGCTCGTTGATGACGATGAGGGAGTTCTCAACGCGCTGAGGAGGGTTTTCGCCGACGAAAACTATCAGATTCTCTGTGCATCATCCGCAACCGAAGCACTCCCTCTCCTGGAAAAGGAAACCATTCACCTGATAATCTCCGATCACCGTATGCCGGGGATGTCCGGCGCCGAGTTCCTGCGGGAAGCAAAACACAAATGGCCTGAAACCATCAGGATAATGCTCACCGGCTACGCAGATGTGCAATCCATCATGGGCGCGGTTAAGGATGGTGCGGTTTTCAAGTTCATCACCAAACCGTGGAACGATGAGGATCTGAGACTGACAGTCAGCCTGGGGTTGCAACAGTACGTCCTGATGCAGGAAAATCGCAAATTGAGAGAGCTTGCACGACAGCGGGAACTGAAGGTGAAAGCAGGTGCTTTACTTTTCGATGAAAACCGGGAAATGCTCGGAACCATCCTGGTGAGATCCGGCATCCTGCAACAGGAAGAACTTGAACGGGCAACAAAGGAGAAAAAGGCCGACGAACACATCAGCGAAGCACTGAATCGGCTCGGCTTCGCATCGGATGCTCTCATCGTCGGCACTCTGCAGAAACAGCTGAACATCGGCATAGTTGACCTGAAGGAACTTGTTGTACCACAAGGCACCGCCCGTTTCCTGCCCCGTGAACTCTGCGAAAAGAACCTGATGCTCCCAATCAAGCTTGACGGCCGCCAGTTAACGCTTGCCATGGCAGACCCTTCCGACATCAACAAGATCGACAATATCTCTCTCATGACCGGCCTGAGAGTTGTTCCACTCATCGCCTCCTCTGCCGATATCCGGGCCTTTCTCAATAACCTCCATGATCGCAACGCGGGAGAGGACGATCCCTTTGAAAATTTCTTCGAAGTCGAACCATTGGATGAGATCGATATCATTCTCGATGAAGAGGAAAAGGATATCGATGTTCAGGAACTGATCGGATCATCAGAAGTGCCGCCGGTCATCCGCATTGTGAGTGCAATAATTTCGGAGGCGATCCGTCATCGGGCAAGTGATATCCATGTAGAGCCGAAAACAAAATACACTATGGTACGCTATCGTCTCGATGGCCTTCTGCACTGCAAGATCAAGACTCCGATCGACATCCACCCGGCAATAATCTCCCGCATAAAGATCCTTGCCAAGATGGATATCGCCGAACGTCGGAAACCCCAGGACGGAAGGATTACCGTGAAAGCGGGAACCCGCATTGTCGATATCCGCGTCTCCTCTATGCCAACCATCAACGGGGAAAAGATGGTCATGCGAATTCTGGACAAGACCGCTTCCATCAAGCGGCTGGAAGAGCTCGGCCTGCTGCCCTCAGACATGGAGAAGATCTCCGTGCTGGTGAAAAAGCCGCAGGGCGTTATCATTACAACCGGCCCTACCGGTAGCGGCAAGACAACCATGCTGTATTCAATCCTCAACGCCATGATCGAAGATACCAAGAACTTCGAGACAATAGAGGAGCCGGTCGAATACTTTGTCGAAGATGCAAACCAGGTATCGGTCAGAGACAAGATAGGCCTTTCGTTTGCTCAGATACTTCGCTCCACATTACGTCAGGACCCCGATGTCATCCTCGTCGGTGAGGTTCGTGACTTCGAAACGGCTGACGTTGCCTTCAAGGCGTCCCTGACCGGCCATATGGTTCTTACTACCCTCCATACGAACAGTTCCGTTGCTTCCATCACCAGACTGATTGACATGGGAATAAAACCCTATATTATTGCTTCGGCCCTCGAAACGGTCATGGCGCAGCGGCTCGTCCGGAAAATCTGTGAAAAATGCAAGACTCCGATTGCTCCCGATGCCGCAATTCTGCAACTACTCAGGATTGCCCCGGAAACCTTCGCTGAAACGATTTGGTATGGAAAGGGTTGCAGCCAGTGCAATACGACCGGGTATAAAGGACGTATCGGCATCTTCGAACTCTTTGTCATGAATGATGACTTCCGGCATTTCATCAGCAGCAACTACAAGGAGAGTGAGCTCTTCGACATGGCCCGCGCAAATGGCATGCGCATGTTGGTGGAAGACGGTCTGGAAAAGGTCAAGCGCGGTCTCACGACCCTGGAAGAACTGATCAGGGTAATCGGCCCCCAGACAAAGTTCGAACGAAGCTGTATGAACTGCGGACGAATGATAGATGCAAAATTCCTGTTCTGCCCCTACTGTGGTATATTCAGACAGAATTTCTGCAGGTCCTGTAAACTGCCGCTCGAAGAGAACTGGCTGGCCTGCCCATTCTGCGGCAAAGTAAAAGCGGAAGAAAAATCATCACAGCTCAAATCCCCAGCCGTAACAGGCTGTTGAGTTGCACGATACCGTTTTTTTCCCGCCCCAGCCTCCGGGGCGCTGACCTCATTGCAGCCGGCATGCGTTATGACAGCTATCTCCTATCTGCTAACGGCTGGGAATTCATTTTGTTGTGCAAGGAATAGTCACACCAAACTTGACAAGAGGAACTCTTATGGAAAATCGCATTTTGTTGCTTGACGATGAACCGAATATTCTTGCGGAACTGAAAAGGGTTCTTATGGATGAACCCTATTAGATTATCGATGCGGGTTCCGGGGACCAGGGACTGGAACTCCTCAAGGAAATGCCGTGCAAGGTGGTAATTTCCGATGAGAGGATGCCGGGAATGGGAGGGGCAGAATTCCTGTCCCGGGTCAAGGAATTGTACCCGACGACTATCCGGATGCTGCTCACCGGCTACGCCAGCATCGATGCCGCGATGAAGGCAATCAATGACGGCGAAATCTATCGTTTCTTCATGAAGCCATGGGATGACATGGATCTGCGCTTGGCGATCCGCTCTGCAATCGAAAAGTTCGATCTGCAGCAGGAAAATGCCAGGTTACTGGAAGTAGTTAAAAAGCAGGCAGATGAGCTGAGTTCCATCGAAAAAAGATATCCCGGCATAACGGAAATAGAAAAGGACATGGATGGTTCGATTTTCGTTCCGGATATCTCGGAAGATGAGATGAACGAACTGTTAAAAGAGTGCGATGTAAGCCTGGCCGAGGAAAATCAAAATTCGTGAAATACGGCTACCTCAAACATCACCGCAAGTCTGCCGTTCTTTCCATTTACGTGTCGAACGAACTTGACTCGCCCCCATCACGCTCACGAGCATTATGCACTAGCAAGCAGCCGCGATCTGTCTCGGTGGCGATAGTTTCCTTAGATAAAACCCAATCGCTGGCTTCGGTGTTTTGTCCAGTTGAAGAAAAAAGCCGAAACTCGGCCGCCCCAATGAACTTCCATGCCACTTTTCCCTAATCCTAAGAAAACTGCCCTTTTGCTGTTTATCGCCACGCTGGTCGCATTATTCCACTTTCTGGACCTGAAGAGGCATCTCTCACTCACCGCCCTGAAAGCGAATTTTGAGGCCCTGCAAGCATTCAATGCGGCGCAACCGATCATAACGGCAACCGCATATATATCGGCATTCATTTTCCTGAGCTCTCTTGCCCTGCCCGGTCCGCTGATCATGTGTCTGGCTGCAGGAGCGATTTTCGGCGTGATCAGCGGGACTGTTTACTCAACTATTGCCGCAACAATCGGTGCGTCACTGGCATTTCTTGCAACTCGTTATCTTTTCCGCGAAAAAGTCCAGCTAAGGTTCGGTAATCGGCTGACACAAGTCAATAAATTATTGCACAATGAAGCCTTTACGCATCTGTTGTTAATCAGGCTGATTCCTGTTGTCCCTTTTACCCTCGTTAATATCGGCGCAGGTCTCACCAAAATCCCCTTGCGAAGCTTCGTTCTGGCGACTCTTGTCGGAATTATCCCGTCGGGTCTCATTTTGTGCAATGCCGGTGCAAATCTTGCCGAAGTCGAAAATGTCCGTGATATTTTCACGATAAAGATTTTTGGTTCCTTTCTCTTGCTGGGCATCCTGCCACTCATGACAATCCTCCATCGCAGGTTGCTGAGCAAAAAGAAGGACCAGTTCTAAGCAACTGAACAGAACGAACCATCATCACACCACAAAAAAAATCCCTTCCCAGCATGCTGGGAAGGGATTCTCTTCGATGCGATTCGCAACCCTGACGGGCCGTCTTTTCGCAAAAATGTACAGAGTAAGAACGCTCTATGAGCAGAACTGGACAAACAGTTCAAAGACTTCTTCCGTCAGCGTTGAAGTGAAATATTTCCATCTTCCCTATCGTTCTTATTTTCCTGCATTTCCTCACGGAAACGGAAATATTCCTCCGGGGTATTGATGTTCCTGAAAGAAAGAAATTCCGGATCAACCGCGACTATCTCATCCCTGGAAACAACACTAACCTTGCTCCAATCGAAACAATCAACGATCTTTATCTTGCCGGATTGTAAAGCCTCTTCCATCGCCGGCAGACAACTTTTCCGGTAGATGGCATGAAGCGGCTCATAGCCGCCGTCGCTTTCCGGGATAACGACATCACAGCCTTGAGCCTTTGCCACCATCTGACGTAAAAGTTCACTGTTCAGATAAGGCATATCACAGGCAACGACAAAGACATACTCGGTACTGCTATGTTTCAAGGCAGCATGGATGCCGGCCAGGGAACCAAGCCCTTGATACTCGTCGGGAACCATACGGCAGGGCAAAAAACGATAGAGTTCCGGAGTATTGGTAACCAGCATGACCTCGGGAAACAACGCTGACAGCTGGCGGTGAATCCGTTCGATGAATAGTTCACCACTATAGGGCAGCAACGCCTTATTGCTCTTCATCCGGGTCGATTTGCCGCCGGCGAGAATTACCGCGGTTACTCCGGCACCAACCATATCCGGGTTTACCGTCAACAGTGTTTCCGGACAGGAATAGACATTGAAGCCGGACGCCCGCAAGTAACCGATCAGCGTAATACCCGCTTCCGTGGCAAGACGTACCGCCAGGTCGGTGGGTGAGGTCCGGGAAGCTATGAGAGATATGCCAAGCATGGCAGCCTTGGTCACCATCTCGGTGGAAACCCGGCCCGAAGTAAGCAAAACCTTCCCTTCGAGATCAATGCCCTTGAACAGCGCCTCGCCGGCAATCCTGTCCAGAGTATTGTGACGGCCGATATCTTCGCTGTAGAGAAGAATCGTTTGACCATCTGCAACAGCTGCAGAATGAATCCCACCGGACTTTTTATATTGTCCGGCAAAACGAGCCAGTTGGTCCATGAGGGCAAACAGGTCGCCAGGAAGAAAGCGAGCACCGCTGCTCCCTGGCACCTGCTTCTTGACCTGCATCTTCTGCTGTAGATTGAAGGTAATGCCGGTGCCGCATCCGGAAGTAAGCGCCGGCTTCAGTTGCGCCGGCAGCTCGCCTTTGATTATCACATTGGCAACACCGAAATCCTCACAGACGCTGAACATCTGAAAGTCGTCAAGACCCTGAACAAAACCCTGCAGACGCAAAAATCCGGCAACCAGAAACCGGAGATCATGGGGAGAAGAAATAAGGGTGGCCAACTCTCGCCCGTTAACGATCAGGGAAAGGGGAAATTCCTGTACCGGCTCGTGATCGCTGGGACGCATCCGTCCCTTCTCGAACCTGAATACCGGAGCAACTGCCTTGTTTGCTTTATTTTCCGTATTATCCATTTTTTCCTCAACGCCGGGCAAGTAGTCCTTACCGGTTTGCAGCCAAGTAACCTTTCGCGAGCGCGGTATTGACGTGAACTACACCCTTATTCATGTTCTTGAACGGGTAATCATCGGTAATAACCGGAAGGGCATCCGCATCAGCCTGGGTACGAACAAGTGTACCGGCAGGAACGTAACGTCCATCGGCAACAGTGACGCCCATGACAATTGCGCCCGGCTCCAGAACGCAATTCTTACCGACGCGGGATTTGAAAACAAGTACCTTCATACCGACGAAGGTATTATCAAGGACGACTGCCGGTCCGTGGATCTGTACCTGGTGTGCCAGGGAAACGCGGCTTCCGACATATGCACCATATTTCTTACCATCAACCTCAAAGAGGTTTTTTTCGACCGGCTCACCGTTCATTTCCGTTTCCAGTGCATGAATCACCACACCATCCTGGATATTCGAATCGTCACCGACAAAAAGAGGCTGCCCCTCGTCACCACGCACCGATGCGGTAGGGGAAACCATGATATTTTTCCCTAAAATAACATTTCCGATAACGGACGCAAGCGGATGAACATAGGTAGTGGGGTCGATAACCGGTTCCGAAACTTTACCGCAGAAATCAGCCAGCACATTTTTTTCTATCATTATTACACCTCCTGAGATTTTTAGGAACTAGATGTGAGAGGATTTTTCCAAATACCCGTGCAGGCGTCATACTTTCCTTCTATGGATGTTTCAGCCCGGCAGGAATAACATGTAAATACAGTTGTTTAGCAGGTGATGCAGGAAATGTGGAATGGGGCATAACAGTTCTAAGCATCAATCTCTGACTGGCACTACTCTGTTGATAAAGAATGGGGCCTTCAAATGAAGACCCCACTGAATCCATGCGTTGCAAGGGACAACCTAGTCGGCAGCAGGTGCGGTCTCAGCTGCACGGTAGTGAGACACATGCTTGGGTCGATGATACGCCAAGGTAATGATGAAACCGGCAATCAGCAGCCCGGCTGCAGTGTAGAGTGCCGGGGGACCTTTGATCTTGGCGAAGACCAGCGGACCAACCACACCGGCGGCGCCCCAGGCAGTCAGGACGAAACCGTACACCTTGCCGATGTAGGTAGGACCGAAGGCATCAGCAGCCACGGTCGGCATCACCGCAAAGCCACCGCCGTAACATGCCAGCAGGTAACAGGCGGCTATTGTAAAGACAGTGGCGGAGTTGATCTGCGGCAGATAGAAGTACAATACCGCCTGGCTGGCAAACATGGTCAGGAACACGTTTTTACGGCCGATCTTGTCGGATATGGATGCCCAGAAAAGACGGCCCAGACCGTTGAATATCGAAGCAATGGCGAGAATCAGACCGCCCTTGGCAGCCAGTGCTGCGGGATCGGATATGTTTTGCTTCAAAATTTCCTGTCCCATGGGCGAAAGCTGTGAGAGAAGACCCAATCCGGCCGATACGTTGAGGAACAGCATCATCCAGATCATGTACCACTGGGGAGTTTTCTTGGCTTCGTTCCAGCTGAAGGAGTCAGCAGCCGAAACGGTCTTGGTTGACTGTACGTAGC
>JAQUHN010000238.1 GCA_028683555.1 Geobacteraceae bacterium
GGCGGTCCACGGGAATTCGCCGCGGCAGTGGCAACGCTGCTTCGCGACCATGCAAGAAGGTTTGCCATGGGAGAGCGTGGCTACGAGTTGGTGCAGCGCAAGTATTCCCGGGCAGCAATGGGAGCGCGTTATCTGGAATATTACCGAAGCCTTCTGGCCAACTCCCCGCCACTTTCTGGTCCAGGAGAGGCAATCCGGCCGGGAGAGGGTGGCTAGACGTATGGCAGCAGACTCTTTTCTCGGAGAGACCACAACTGACGTCAACGGTGTCAGTGTCGTTATTCCCAATTATAATGGTTCTGCCCTGTTGCGGGAAAACTTGCCGTCGGTGATCGATGCCTTCGCTTGCTGGGGCGGTTGCCATGAAATCATTATTGTTGACGATTGCAGCTCAGACGACAGCGTGGTGGTTCTGGCCGAACAGTTTCCTGCCGTTCAGGTGCTGGTGAACCAGGTGAATCAGGGGTTTTCCCGTACGTGCAACAGGGGGATCGCCGCAGCCCGCTATCCGGTTGTTTTCTGTATCAATACCGATGTGCGGGTGGAGGGTGACCTGGTCAGCCCGGTGCTGCGGCACTTTTCCGACAGGAGCGTCTTTGCGGTGACTCCCGCTATCATTGCGGAGCGCGAGGGAAAAAACCAGGGGATTGTCGACGGGCTGTACGGCAAGGGGTTCATCAAGGGAGGCTTCGCGCCAATTGGTGTTACCTCTCCGGTGCGGGAAAACCTGTATGCCATCGGAGCCTGTGTGGCATACGATACGGAAAAATTCCGAGCTCTCGGCGGCTATAACGAGATATTTACCCCCTACCTGTTCGAGGACGTGGATATTTCCTATCGGGCCTGGAAACGTGGCTGGCGGAGCCTTTACGAGCCCGGCGCCACGGTCTTCCATTACAACAGCGCCACCATTGAACAGGCCGGTAAGCGGAGAAAGCGTACCATCTATTTCCGTAACCGTTTTCTTTTTCACTGGCTGAATTTAACGGACCCTGGCCTCTTGGCCAGGAACTGCCTGTATACCGCATTTCGCCTTGCGGTGAGTTTTCTCTGGTTTGACGTGCCATACTACCGTGCCTTCTGGGGGGCTTTGAAATCTTTCCCTCAGGTCATTGGACAACGGCGGGATATGAAACCTTTCCGAATTCTGGGCGACCGGGAAATTCTGCAAAGAACTTCCGGAGGAGTCACATGAAAAACCCGAAAATAAGCGTCTGTATTCCTTCCTATAACTGTGGCCCTTTTCTTGCCGATGCCATCGAGTCGGTTCTGGCCCAATCATGCTCCGATTTCGAGTTGCTCATTATTGATGACTGCTCCACTGATTCCAGCGCTGAAATTATTGCCGGCTTTGCCGCTAAAGATCCGAGGATCATCTTTTTGCGCAACGAGGCGAATCTTGGCATGGTTGCCAACTGGAATCGCTGCATAGAGTTGGCCAGGGGCGAGTTCATCCACTACCTTTTTGCCGACGACACCTTTGCTTCTCCGGAATGTCTTGCCAGGATGCTTCACGTCATCGAGTCCGACCCGGCGATCTCGCTGGTTGTTTCGGCCCGCAACATTATCGACGAGGATTCCCGGGTCAAGCGGGTTGCCTGTCATTTCAGGGATAAAAAGGTTGCACCGGGAACCGAGGTTATCCGCCGCTGCCTCTATGAAGCGCGCAACTTGATAGGTGAGCCTTCGGTGGTCATGTTCCGGAAAAGCCAGGCACTCCGTGGGTTCCACGCCGGATATGCACAACTCGTCGATCTGGAGATGTGGTTCTATCTGTTGGAGCAGGGCAAATTCGCTTTTCTTGCCGAGCCGCTTGCTTCCTTCCGTGATCATCCCGGACAGCAGACCAAGGCCAATATGCGCAGGATGCTGCATATCGACGAATCGCTGATGCTGCTGCGGGACTTTGCCGCAAAGCCCTACAACGGCTTCAGTGCCTTCACTCGCTGGTATCTGACTTACAGCCAGGGCTACCGGATCTGGAAGCTGCATCGCCAGGGACTGATCAGCAGGGAAATCGCGGAACAGCGCATATCGAAAACCTTCGATATGGGGACGTTTCTCCGCTTTCTTCCGGTCTACAAGATTTTCAATCCCCTGTTCAAGCTTCGTGGCTCACTGCTGCGGCACTGAAGTGATGGCGATTCGACAGAGAGAGATGTTTTTTGCAGGAGAGGTTCGTGTTGTGAGAGGTCCTCGATGAGTGTCACTAATCCGCGGGTAAGCATTTGCATGCCCACCTACAATTATGCCCGCTATCTGCCGCAGGCAATCGAGTCGGTCCTTGGTCAGGATTTCTCCGATTTTGAGCTTCTGGTAATAGATGACTGCTCCAGTGACGACACTCGTAGCGTGGTGCAGGCCTATGCCGCTGTTGACGACAGGATTGTCTTTTCGATCAACGAAAAAAATCTGGGTATGGTGGAGAACTGGAATCTCTGTCTTTCCAGAGCCCGGGGCAGCTATGTAAGATTTTTGTTCGGTGATGATATCCTTGCCCGGCCCGACGCTCTCGGCAGAATGGTGGCCTGTCTTGATGGCGACAGGGATATTTCCCTGGTCGGTTCGCCAAGAAATCTGATTGATGATGACTCCCGTTTACTGGGGACACTGACGTACTTGCCGGTCGGGAAGGTCTTGCCCGGAACCGAGGTTATCAGCCGTTGTCTCTGTGATCAGCGAAACCAGAACCTGATCGGTGAGCCGTCGGTGGTCATGTTTCGGAAAAACCAGGCGCGTCGTGGCTTCAATCCACACTATCGCCAGTTGGTGGATCTTGAAATGTGGTTTTATCTCCTGGAACAGGGAAAGTATGCCCACCTTGCCGAGCCCCTTTCATCGTTCCGGGTTCATGCCGAACAGCAGACGGCAAAAAATATCCTCTCCCTGGCGTATATCAACGACCTTTCCCTTCTTTTCGACGACTATCTGTTCAAGAGCTATGTGTCCTGCAGCACCCTCCACAAAAGGTTTCTCGTCTATAACCAGTTCTACAAGATCTGGAAAAAAGCCCGGCAGAACAAGATCGACAGCGACCTCGTACAGCGCAAAATAGAATTCCGCTATCGTCCTTGGGAATTCTATCTCCTGTTGCCCTTTTATAAAGTGTATAACCCTTTCCAGAAACTCGGGCAATGTGTGAAAAAAATCTTGCAGCGGAACAAGATTAGTGCTTTCTTGTAAAAGCGGTCGTGGCGGGCAGGCTTTGGCGTGCAGAAGTAAGCCGTTTCTGGTTTTTTCTGCAGGTTTCGGCAAAATTAAAACCGAAAACAGATTTATAACTTATGTGCCTTGGCCGTGCAGGGTGCTGAGCTGGTAGTATTTTTGATGATGGAATAATTCGGAGGTGTCGGATGGTTGGACATTTTGCTGCAAGTGATCGTGAGAATTTCGGCGACCTTCTCTATCCGGTGATTGTCCGGAAGATGATGGAATCACGGGGCTGCTCGGAAGAAATTCGTTACTATTCTTTCCTGGATGGTCCGGCGCCCGGTGATTCCGGTTATGCAATAAGCTGTATTCGGGAGCTTCTCGAGGCAAAGACGGCCTTGCTGTCCTCACTCATTATTGGTGGCGGGGATATCCTGCGGACTGATACCGTAACGCTGGCGTCCCACTATAAATATATTTACCGGCAGCGGCTTGGGCACCCTGTGCTGCAGTGGCTGGGAGAGAAATGGTTAAAAAAACAGACTGTTGTTGATAAATTCCTTGAGCGTTACATGAGCTATGACGCTCCTGGTCCGTTTCTTCTGGACCAGAAAAAATATCCCGGACTTGGGTCGGTCTATTACTGTTCGTGCGGGGCTCCGCTTGATTTCACCGCCGACGAAAAGGGCCGGGTGCGTGATGTCCTGGAAAGTGCTGCGTATCTGTCGGTACGTGATCGGCAATCCCGTGAGAAACTTCTGGCTGCCGGGGTTACCAGAGACATCCACGCGGTCCCTGACCTGATCATGACGATCAGCGATTACTATGACCCGGCCACGGAACGGCGCAAGGGGCAGGATATCCTGCGCTCTTTCGGGGTCGACACCGGTAAGAAAATCGTCAGCTTTCAGTGCATGCCCCATGCCGGTGAACCCTTGGCTGAGATAGTGGCCCAACTGACCCGTTACCGGGAACGGGCCGACGCCGAAATCGTGCTGCTGCCGCTCGGCTACTGTCATGCGGATGACCGCTTTCTGAAACGGCTCTGTCGTGAATCAGGGGGAGCCTTCCGCTACCTTGGCGTCCGGTCCATTTTCGACATGCTGTCCGTGCTGGCGGCAAGCGATCTTTTCGTCGGCACCAGCATGCACGGCAACATCACCGCCCTGTCGTACGGTATTCCCCACCTTTTCGGTCCCATCCAGGTCGACAAGGCGGAGGGCTTCCTCGATATGGTAGGCCTTTCAGCCGACTTTAAACTGAAATCCTGGGCTGAACTCAATGACAAGGCGGACATGATTGCTGACCTGGATTCCGATTATTTCTCCAGCAGGGCGGCTCGTGCAAAAAAAGAAGCGCATGCGGCCTTTGACCTCCTGTATGCAACCCTCTGCTCTGCTACGGGAAAGTGACGGCATGATCATGACTGAACCTAAGGTGTCCGTGTGCATGCCGGTCTTTCAGGGGGCCGGTTTCCTCTCCTGCGCCATAGATTCTGTGCTGGCTCAGGATTTTCGGGATTTCGAACTGATCATTATAGACGACTCTTCCGTTGACGGGACCGCGGAGATTGTGCAGGATTACGCCTCGCGTGATTCCCGCGTTTTCTTCTGCGCCAATGATGCCAACGTCGGCATGGTTAACAACTGGAACCGCTGTCTCAAAATGGCTCGTGGACGATATGTAAAATTCCTTTTTCAGGATGATATTTTCACTACTCCCGATTCGCTGGAAAAAATGGTCAGGATTCTTGATG
>JAQUHN010000239.1 GCA_028683555.1 Geobacteraceae bacterium
CCCTGGCCAATGTTTACCTGGCAATTGACAACAACCTGGAAGTTTTTCCGGTACTGAACAAGATCGACCTTCCTGCAGCCGAGCCCGAACGGATCAAGCAGGAGATCGAGGAAATCATCGGCATCGATGCCCACGAGGCTGTCCTGGCAAGCGCAAAGGAAGGAATCGGCACCCGGGAAATCCTGGAAGAGATCGTCAGCAAAATTCCGCCACCGCAGGGTGACCCGAACGCACCCCTCAAGGCCCTGCTGTTCGATTCCTGGTATGACCAGTACCAGGGTGTCGTTATCCTGGTCCGGATCTTCGACGGCACCCTGAAAAAAGGCGACAAAATCAAGCTGGTGGCAAGCGGCAACAGCTACGAAGCCCTCAAGGTAGGGGTCTTCGCGCCAGGCATGGTGGAAGTTCCCGCCCTCTCCGCCGGTGAGGTCGGTTTCATTATTGCCGGCATCAAGGAGGTCAAGGACGCCAAGGTCGGCGATACCGTGACCCTTTTTCATAAGCCGTGCGAGGTGCCGCTGTCCGGGTTCAAGGAAGTGAAGCCGATGGTTTTTTCCGGCCTCTATCCCATTGACACCGCCCAGTACGAACAGTTGCGCGACGCTCTGGCAAAACTCCGCCTGAACGATGCCTCTTTCACCTACGAACCGGAAAACTCGGTTGCCCTCGGCTTTGGTTTCCGCTGCGGCTTTCTCGGTTTGCTGCACATGGAAATCATCCAGGAAAGACTCGAACGGGAATTCGCCCTGCAGCTCATAACAACGGCCCCGACCGTTGTCTACCGGGTCCACAAAACCGACGGGGCGGTGGTAACCATCGAGAGCGCCAATCAACTCCCTGATCTCCAGTTCATCGACCACATCGAGGAACCGTTCATCCTTGCCTCGATTCATGTTCCCAACGAGTTCGTCGGTGGCGTCCTATCGCTGTGCGAAGACAAGCGCGGCTTCCAGCGGGAGATCAAGTACCTCACCCAGTCGCGGGTGATGATCATATACGAGATGCCGCTCAACGAGATCGTGCTCGACTTCTTCGACCGGCTGAAATCCATCACCAAAGGCTACGCATCCCTCGATTACGAGTACCTCGACTATCGGCGCAGCGAACTGGCCCGCCTCAACATCATGATCAACGGTGAAGTGGTCGACGCCCTATCCCTGATAATCCACAAGGACAAGGCCTACTTTCGCGGACGCGACCTTGTTTCAAAGATGAAGGAGCTTATTCCCCGCCAGATGTTCGAAGTTGCCATCCAGGCGGCCATCGGCAACAAGATCATCGCCCGCGAGACAGTCAAGGCGCTCCGCAAGGACGTTCTGTCGAAATGTTACGGCGGTGACATAACCCGCAAGAGAAAGCTGCTGGAAAAACAGAAGGAAGGCAAGAAGAGGATGAAAAACGTGGGGAATGTGGAACTTCCCCAGGAAGCGTTCCTGGCAATTCTGAAGGTGGAAGACAAGTAACTTTTTCACCAGCCTGGCGCTTCGGTGCCCATTACTCTGAGCAAGGATACCAAACCATGGAAAAAAACAGATTTCGCCAGGACCCCGATTCGGAATCAAAAGCCGCCCCGCCCGTCAAGAAGAAAAACCTTGTCAGGGAATACGCGGAATCAATCATAATTGCCGTAATACTGGCTCTGTTCATCCGGGCTTTCGTGGTGCAGGCTTTCAAAATCCCGTCCGGTTCCATGGAAGATACCCTGCAGATCGGCGACCATCTGCTGGTAAACAAGTTCATCTACGGTCCGACCATCCCCTTTACCGACCAGCGGCTGTTCAAGATTCGCGATCCCCGCCAGGGTGACGTCATTGTCTTCGAATACCCCGAGGACCCGAGCAAGGATTTCATCAAGCGTATCGTAGGCGCTCCCGGCGACGTGGTGCAGGGAATCAACAAAAAAGTCTATGTGAACGGCAAGCTCTACGCCAATCCACACGAAGTGCACAAGGAACAGGACCTGGTACCGAAAGACCAGAATCCAAGGGATACCTTTGGCCCCGTCAAGGTTCCCGAAGACTGCTTCTTTGTCATGGGCGACAACCGGGACCGCTCCTATGACAGCCGTTTCTGGGGTTTCGTAAAGAAGGAAAAGATAAAAGGGCTGGCCTTTATCAAGTACTGGTCGTGGGACGGCGAGAAGTGGCGGGTACGCTGGGGCAGCATCGGTCAGCTGATCAAGTAACAGGTCGGCGGTACTCTCCTCACCAATAACAAAGGCCATCCGGTTGCACTATGCTCCGGATGGCCTTTGTTCGTTTCTTCCCCCCACCGCAAAAGTCAGGCCGCAGGTGCATACGTAACCTGCCGGCCCTTGTCCATGAACAACACCTCGTCGGCCAGTACCGTCATCTCCTTTCTGCTGTGGGTAACCAGCAGAAACGGTATCTGCCAGATGCGTTGCAGCTCCAGCAGCTCCCCCTGAAAAGCCTTGCGGTTGGCATGGTCGAGTGCCGATAGCGGCTCGTCCAGCAACAGCAGATCAGGCTCCACCATCAGTGCCCGGGCCAGGGCAACACGCTGCTTTTCCCCTCCGGAGAGCTGGCCGGGATAGCGATCCTGCAAGTGCGTGATCTTTAGCATTTCCAGCACGTCCAGGACAGTCATCCGATAGCCGCTGCCCGCCTTGCATCGGGCCGGGATGCCATACATGACGTTATCCTTCACCGTCATGTGGGGAAACAGCGCATAATCCTGGAACACGTAGCCGATGTGACGGTTGCGGGTCGGCATGGATATCCCAGCCGACCCGGAATAGAAGAGCCTCTCATTCAGGGAGATGTGACCGGCATCCGGCTGCTGCAGCCCGGAAATGCAATTGAGAATAGTGCTTTTCCCCGATCCGGATGGACCGAAAATAACGAGAATTCCCTCGGTAACCGTGAAATCGACATCGATGGTTATCCCGGGAAATGCTTTATGGATGTTGACTTTCAGCATTACATGCTCCTCCCTTCTTCCATGCCTGAAGCTTGTTCCGGCTCCACCAGTTGAGCCAGAACACCGTAGCAAAAGACAGCAGGGTGATTACCAGCACCAGGTTGCGCGCACCGTCCGTATCCCCCGACTCCACCGCAAAATAGATGGCCAGCGGGATGGTCTGCGTCTTGCCCGGGATGTTCCCCGCCACCATCAGCGTCGCGCCGAATTCCCCCAGTGCACGGGCAAAGCACAATACCAGCCCGGCAAGGATACCCGGCCAGGCCAACGGCAGCGTTACCGTCAAAAATATCCGCATTTCCCTGGCCCCCAAAGTCCGAGCCGCCTGCTCCAGGGTCACGTCAACCCCGGCAAAGGCGGCCTTGGCACTCTGGTACATGAGCGGAAACGATACCACCGCCGAAGCGATTACCGCCGCCCACCAGGTGAAGATCAGCTGAAAATCGAAGGTTTCCAGCAGAAAGTTTCCGACCGGCCCGCGCTTGCCCAACAGAATCAGCAGGCCGTAGCCCAGCACCGTGGGCGGCAACACCATCGGCAGGATAATGAGCGACTCCACGGCGTTTTTGCCGGGGAACTCCTTGCGCGCCATGGTCCTGGCAATGCCGAGGCCGACCAGGAAGTCGACGACAACGGCCGCCAGCGCGACCTTCAGCGAAAGGAGAATGGGTTCTAGCATGCGCTCAGCTCCTGGAAATTTGTTCTCATGGGTCAACTACTCAGCCGACTCTGAACCGTTGGCAAAACCACTGTATTTTCCGACCGGCTCTATTGTGGGACCAGTTTTTTCCAGCCTGGAGTCCCTGGGACAACCTCGGGGATTACACTTTTACCGGTGGGGTTGAATAGTTACCTACAGGGTAGTGACTGCACGGTAAGTGCCAGAAAACCTCACCCGCGCATCTTTCTCCGGGAATTTTACCTGAAGACGTGCGGGAGGCTTACAATCAGCTATTTTCGTGGGAGAAGAAATTTATCGTTACCAAGCAGCTATGGGAATAAAATGGCGAGGAGGGAAAAAGCAGGCACCAGCGGACAACAACGTGCCCAAATGTTAAGCACCAGTTCTGTCAACGCAGCATTTTCACAGGTATTAAGAGAAGAGAAAGGTACGCTGTCAGCTGCAGTATGACTACCAGGTAACCATCCTGACCCGGTATTCGCCGCCGATGACAATGTACTCACCCTCCCCCTTGAGAATGCTGTTGGGCAGGAGTTCGTTGAAAAAGAAGATTTTTGCGAGAGGGACCTGTACTTGCCAGACGGTATAACCGAACTCCCAGGCCCGCTCCATGTCGGAGGTAAAGGAGGAAAGATTGTTGAGCCGTACGTACTGTTCCCTTTTCGAAACGGTTTCCAGTACCTCGTGCTCTTCGGCATTGGTGACGCCCCGGTAGAGAGTCAGCCAGCGCTCGCCGGGGAAGCGCCGGGCCAGATCGATTTGCGAATATTCAAAAAGCAGATCAAGCTGCGAATTGATGGCATTGGTGCGTTTGCTGCCCTTGGTACGGTCAATGGCAAAACCAAGGTACTCCTCGGAATGCACATCCGGAATCCTCACCTTATGGAAACTGGGCGGTAATCCAATACGGCTCTCCACCCACCCCTTGAGCACGGCTCCCTCGATGGAATTCGAATCCATTCCCCAGCCGCGCAAATAGCGAAGATAACTGTTTTTGATGCTTTTGCGGGCCTTGACGCTCGACTGTTCTTCCCACTGGTGCAGCTGAAATTTCACCGACATGTAGTCGTTGAAAAAGACCGCCCGCTCGTCTGCGGAAGAGATCTCTGCCAATCGCTGAAAGAGAAACCGGTTTGCCTCACGAACGCCCATGATCTCCAGAGTCTGGGGATTTTCATTGAAGTGGCGTGAGGCAATGACCCACGGCGGCAGATTGCAATGATTATAGGAAATGGTCATAGGGAATAGTTAAGGCATCTCATCGAATATGCCTATTG
>JAQUHN010000240.1 GCA_028683555.1 Geobacteraceae bacterium
CCCGAGGAGTTGCGGGAGGTGAAGTCCCAGATAATTCTGGCCAATACCTATCACCTTTATATCCGGCCCGGCCATGAATTGATCGGCCGGATGGGCTGGCTGCATGAATTCATGCGATGGTCGGGGCCGATCCTTACCGACAGCGGTGGTTTCCAGGTTTTCAGTCTCGGGGAGCTCTGCAAGATCAAGGAAGAGGGCGTTACATTCCAGTCGCATCTTGACGGCTCCTATCATTGTATCTCGCCGGAAGTCTCCATAGCCATCCAGGAGTCGCTGGGGGCGGATATCATCATGTGTTTCGACGAGTGTCCGCCTCATACCTCCGATTATGCCTATGTGAAAAAATCCCTGGAGATGACCACCCGCTGGGCACGACGCTGCAAAGAAGCCAAGCGCCGCGATGACCAGGCACTGTTCGGCATCGTGCAGGGCGGGCGATTCGACGACCTGCGGAAACAGAGTGCGCTGGAGCTCCGCGAAATTGGTTTTGACGGGTACGCCCTTGGGGGCCTTTCCGTGGGCGAGGAAAAAGGGGTAATGTATTCGGTGATGGAGTCCTGCGAGCCGCTTCTTCCCGAGGATCATCCCCGCTATGTCATGGGCATTGGAACACCGGAAGACCTTATTGAGGGGGTCTATCGCGGCTATGACATGTTCGATTGTGTCATGCCGACGAGGAATGCCCGTAACGGTATGCTGTTCACCTCGACCGGCAGCCTGAATATCAAGAACTCCCGCTATGCGGAGGATCGCTTGCCGATAGACCCGGATTGTGACTGTTATGTCTGCCGGAATTATTCCCGGGCCTATTTGCGTCACCTCTATCGTGCCGGGGAAATTCTTGCTTCTCGGCTTAATACGTACCATAATCTACACTATTATCTGACCCTGATGGAAAGAGCCCGTGAGGCAATTGCACAAGGGGCATTTGCCGCTTTTCGTCGGGAGTTTTACGACAAACGGCAAGGTAACGTATAATCTGGCGAAACTAGGTCTGTTGTTAAACGAGCAGGTTAGTGCCCATGGGCACAATTACAATTTTTCAGGAGGTTTCACATGCTAACGTTGGCATTCGCAATGGGTACTCCCCCCGGTGGAGCGACCGGTTCCAGTTCTTTCATGAGTTTTGTTCCGCTGATCTTCATGTTTGCGATCTTTTACCTGCTGCTCATTCGTCCCCAGCAGAAAAAGGCGAAAGAGCACAAAGCCCTGTTGGAGACTTTGCAAAAAGGCGATCAGATCGTTACCGCCGGCGGTATTCATGGTAAGGTGACGGCTATCGACGAAGGTGTGGTTGTTATTGAGATTGCCACTGGAGTAAACATCCGGATGAACAAAGGTTTCATTGCTTCGGTTACGAAAAAAGCCTGAGTCGCGCAGGCTTCCTGTTGTCGTATCTGGTAATTTTTTCGAGACATTTTCTTGAAAGGAGCGTCTGCCCATGTCCAAAGGACTCACCTGGCGCATCAGTCTCATTTTACTCTTTTTAGTTTGTTCCGTGCTGTTTCTGGCGCCAACATTTATTTCGAATCTGCCTTCCTGGTGGAGCGGCCCTTTTCTGCCGAAAGACAAGATCAGCCTGGGGCTTGATCTCCAGGGCGGGATTCATCTAGTCATGGAAGTGGAAACCGAAAAAGCGGTCGAAGGGCAACTGGACATTATTGCTACGGATGTGGAAGACTCCCTGAACGCGAAAACCCTCCGTTTCAAGAAGGTGTCACGCCTCGGCGGCGATCGGATTGCCATAGTCCTCTACGATAAGGGGACCGTTTCCGCAGTGGAAAACCTCCTCAAGGAAAAGTACCCCCGTCTCAAGCTGTTGGCACCCTTTGACGAAGGTGGCTTTATCAACCTGCAGATGGAAATGTCTGCCTCGGAAATTGAGAACGTCAAAGACAAATCGGTGCAACAGGCGTTGGAGACAATCCGCAACAGGATTGACCAGTTTGGTGTGGCCGAGCCGGTTATTCAACGGGAAGGGCAGAGAAATATCGTAATCCAGCTTCCCGGCGTGAAGGATCCGAAAAGGGCCATTGAACTGATCGGTAAAACTGCCCGTCTGGAGTTCAAACTGGTCGACGAAGATGTCGATCCGGCTAGCGCTACCCAAGGGACGCTTTCCGATGAAGATGAAATCCTGAACGAACGAAGGGTCGATCCGGATACCGGCGCCGTGACGGAAATTCCCTATGTGCTGAAGAAGAAAACGCTGATAACCGGTGATCTTCTGACTGATGCCCAGGTCCGGATTGATTCTCAGTTCAATCAACCGTATGTTGCGATAGATTTCAATTCCGTTGGCGCAAAGCTTTTCGATCAGGTCACCGCAGCCAATGTCGGCAAACGCTTTGCCATCGTGCTTGATAACAAGATTTACTCGGCACCGGTTATCCGTGAACGAATTTCCGGCGGGAGTGCCCAGATCAGCGGCTCTTTTACCGAAAAAGAAGCCAGCGATCTTGCCATTGTTCTTCGGGCAGGCGCCTTGCCGGCGCCGGTCAAGATTATCCAGAATGTTACCGTGGGTCCCTCCCTTGGTCAGGACTCCATCCGGAAAGGCTTGATAGCCGGTTTGGTGGGGGTTCTGCTGGTGATCTGCTTTATGGCGTTCTATTACAAGTTGTCCGGAATGGTTGCCAATATGGGGATGGTGCTCAACCTGGTGTTTCTGATGGGTGCACTGGCGGCTTTCGGCGCCACGCTTACCCTGCCGGGCATTGCTGCAATCGTTCTTTTGATAGGCATGTCGGTTGATGCCAACGTGCTGATTTTCGAGCGAATACGTGAAGAGCTGCGCCTCGGCAAAACGGCGAAGGCGGCCCTTGATTCGGGATATGACAAGGCGTTCCTGACAATTATGGACTCCCACATTACCACGCTCATTACCGCGGCGGTGCTTTTCCAGTTCGGGACGGGTCCGGTAAAAGGGTTTGCGGTTTCCCTGAGCCTCGGGGTAATCATCAATCTCTTCACCTCCCTTGTTGGCACCAAGGTAGTGTTCGACTATTTCCTCGGCCGCGTCCGAGTGAAAAAAATCAGCATATAGGCTGGATACGGGGGAATACATGCGAATCATCGGCACAACTAAGTTCGATTTTATCGGCAAGAGGAAAATATCCTTTATCATATCGTCAATTATTGCCCTAATCGGCATCATAGCTATCGTCCAGATTTCCCGCGGTGCGGCAAACATGGGTATCGACTTCACCGGAGGGACTGCTCTCCAGCTGAAATTCGAAAAACCGGTAGCCATTGAAACCGCCCGCAAGGCCCTGACAAGCAGCGGTCTCGACGTCAACCTCCAGGAAATTACCGATGGCAACAAGCTTCTCATCAAAGTCGGCAAGACTACCGACGAGTTGGGAAAAGTTTCTGAAACGGTGGAGAACGTTTTCAAAAAGTCGTTCCCCGCTAATCCCTTTACCGTGGAAAGTTCAACGGAAATAGGGCCTTCCATCGGCAAAAAGCTCCGTACCGATACGCTGGTCGCCATTGCCGTTGCTATGCTCGGCATTATCCTTTATATTGCCTGGCGATTTGATTTCAAGTTCGGTATTGCCGCGGCTCTGGCAACATTTCATGATGTTCTGGCAATACTGGCGGTTTTCTATGTCCTTGACAAGGAAGTCAATCTCCTCCTGATCACGGCGGTCCTAACCATTGCCGGATACTCGCTGACCGATACGGTCGTGGTATTTGACAGGATACGGGAGAATCTGCACAAAAACATGAAGGAATCCCTGGCGACCATCTTCAACCACAGCATCAATGAAGTTCTTTCCCGGACCATTATCACGGCACTCACCACGCTGCTGGCTGCACTTTCCCTGTTCCTTTTCGGCGGTGAAGTGATCCATGACTTTTCATTTGCCCTGGTTGTGGGAATTTTGGTCGGGACCTACTCATCCATTTTTGTTGCGAGTCCGCTTGTTGTCCTCTGGGAGAACAGGGCGAGCCGCAGCAAAGCATAACCCTTTACTGAGTACAACAAACAACGCCCCCGTTCATCGGGGGCTTTTTTTTCGGGAGTAGGCATGCAACCGGTACGGGAAAAGCGCTGGAATATAGCATCTGCTGATGAGTGCCGGGTGAAGCAGCTTGCCGCGGATTCTTCGCTCCATCCACTGTTATGCACGCTGCTGCTCGCCAGGGGGATTGATACCGCTGGGGCGGCAACCCGTTTTCTTTCCTCGTCGCTTGCGGAGATCCACGACCCTTTTCTGCTCAAGGACATGGATGTGGCTGTGGAGCGGGTCATGAGAGCGCTTCTTGCTGGCGAAAAAATCTGCATATATGGCGATTACGATGTCGATGGCGTTACCTCCGTTGCCTCTTTGGTCGGTTTTCTGACTGCACTTGGTGCTGACTGTTTTTACTATATTCCCCACCGGATGGAAGAGGGGTATGGCCTGCATGAAGCGGGAATTGCCGAGGCTGCCGCAAAAGGGGCGAGCGTGATTATCACCGCAGACTGTGGCATAACCTCCCTTGCCGAAGCGGATTTCTGCTCCTCTCTCGGAGTCGACCTGATCATTACCGATCATCACACGCCGCTTTCCCATGTTCCCGCTGCCTGTGCGGTAATCAACCCGCTCCGCACCGATTGCCCGTTTCCCTTTAAATCCCTTGCCGGTGTCGGTGTCGTCTTCAATCTGTTGCTGGCAATCAGAAAACGTCTCCGGGATGACGGATATTTTGTCTCGCGAGCGGAGCCGAATTTGCGTGAATATCTCGACCTGGTCGCTCTCGGAACCGTCGCAGACATTGTGCCGCTTGTGGATGAAAACCGGATATTCGTGTTCCATGGCTTGCGGCAGTTGTCTGTTTCCTCCCGGGTCGGGGTCAGCGCCTTGAAAGCTGTAGCCGGCGTTTCCGGCCCTGTTGATTGCGGTG
>JAQUHN010000047.1 GCA_028683555.1 Geobacteraceae bacterium
TTCCAAGCAAAGCCCAGCACCCTGAGTCCCTTTTCCGCAAAGGACGTTGCCCGGGCAAGAATCTCCTCCCGGTCCATCCCGTCGCCGCACATTTCGACGATTCGCTCCGGCGCACCCTTGGCGAAGATCACCTTCTTCCCCTCGTGCTCATGCAGGGTCGCCATAAAACCCCGCTCCGACTCGAAGGGAACGATATCGATCTGCGGATAGCGCTCTTTTTCCTCCTCAGGGAGCAGGCCGCTCTTGATCGCGGCCACGATCAGAGCCCCTTCGGTCGGGTCGCCGTCAACCTTGAAGCGGCCCTCTTCTTCATACAGGTCCGATTCATTGCAGAGCAGGCCGATTCGCAGCAAACGGGCGAGGGGGACGTGTTCGTCCGCCGCGGCCTCTCCATCGGGAACGACTTCGCCTTTCGGTTCGTAGCCGGCACCGGTAACGCCGTAGGTCAGATCACCGTCAAAGAGTATCGTCACGGTCATTTCGTTACGAGTCAGGGTGCCGGTTTTATCGGAGCAAATGACGGTGGTACTGCCGAGGGTTTCCACTGCCGGCAGTTTTCTGATAATAGCATTGTTCTTGGCCATGCGCCCCACACCGGCGGCCATGGCAATTGTGACGACAATGGGAAGTCCTTCGGGAATGGTCGCCACCGCAGCTGCCACTGTCACCATGAACATGTCTTTGAGGGTCTCGCCCAGAAGCAGGCCGATAACAAACAGTATCGCAGAGGCCCCCATGACCATCAGGCCGATGATTTTTGCGAAGCGGTCGATGTTATCCTGAATCGGCGCCCTGACCATGCCGATTTCCTTGACCTCGCCGGCAATGGCGCCGAGCATGGTGGCACCGGCGGTAGCGAACACGACCCCCTTGGCCCGACCTTTGACCACGGCCGTGCCCATAAATGCCATGTTGGTCTGGTCGGCGGCAACCAGGTTATCTGCGACAATTGGCTCAGTCTGTTTTTCCACGGGCACCGACTCTCCGGTCAGCATTGCCTCGTCGATGCGCAATTCGTTGGTGTGAATCAGCCGCAGGTCGGCGGGAACCCTGGTACCCGAAGCGAGCAGAACGATGTCGCCCGGCACCAGGTCTGTACCGGGGATTTCCTTTTCCCGTCCGTCCCGCACCACGCGAGCCTTCAAAACCAAGAGCCGCTTCAGGGAGCGGACGCTTTCCTCCGCCTTGAACTCCTGGAAATAGCCAACCACAGCGTTGAGCAGTACAACGGCGATGATAACCCCGGTATCGATATACTCGCCCAGGAGCAGGGTGACAGCGCCGGCAATCAGCAAAATATAGATCAGTGGACTCGTGAACTGGTGCAAAAGAATTTTCAGCCTGCTGATGCGCTCCTCTTCCGCAAGCTTGTTGGGTCCATATTTTTCCAGGCGCTTGACTGCCTCCTGCCCGGAAAGGCCATCATCAGTGGTGGCCAGTTTTTCCAGAGCCTCATGTGTTTCCATCTGATACCAGTGCATGGTACCTCCTTGGCGTTGCGCACTACTGACTGGAGCGGTGATATTAGAAAAAGCGACTCGGCACTTAACTAGCGAAAACCGACAATCGTGGTTATGACTGTGCCGAAAATCATGTGCTCATGACGAACATATACGCGGAAAAACTGCCGGAACATGATGCCGAACTGGTCGGATTGACGTTTCAACATACCCGTAACAAACAAAAACCGAGAAATCGGCGTTCCCTTACGAAATAACTCCTCGCACTGCAGGGTTCCTCATTCTCGGATCTAGAGAGTGTGCATCCGGCCGCAGGAAAGCGGCGCTATATCATAAAATTTCTTTGACTACCCTTTCCGAATTGCTACAAGTGGGTTATTTCGTCAGCATCGTCCTTCACTGAGCCTTTCAGTTTCCGGTCCAGGTAATCACGGGCGGCATCCCTGCCCCCCAGGCCGAAGGCAAGGGCAAAGGCGAGCACCACGCCGCTGAAAATAATGGTAAAGGCGATGATTACCGTTTCGCTGCCGATTCCGAGGTGTTCAAGCGCCATGGTAACACTCATGATCAGGATTACATAGCGGACAAAACGCCCGACCAGGCCGGAGAGCCGCACCCCGGCATTAACCGAGGCAATCAGCGCTGCCCGCGACAGGAAATTGCTGAGCAGGTAACCGACAATGAGAATAATGAGAGCGACAAAGACATTCGGCAGATAGAGGAAGAATCTCTCCAGCAGCCGCTCGACCGCCGGGACACTGATTGTCTGCACGGCTATCACGGCAAAAACCGCAACCGTGACACCGCCGATAATCTTGGCCAGCAGCAGCGAGAGCGGATCCCGGATGCCGCTTTTGCAAAGCATCTGATCCATCCCCGCACGCTCACAGAGGCCGTCGAGTCCAACCACTCTGAACAGCCGCGCGAAAAACGACTTCAGCAAAGCACCGATCAGCAGACCCACCAGAAAAATGACCAGCGCAGTGAGGAAATTAGGCAGAAAGAGCAGCAGATTATCAAGGAACCGGTTAAAGGGATCAATAAAGAGTCTCTGTAGGAATTCCACGGCGACCTCCTTCCGCTACGCCCATTTTTCCAGGAGCAGCGGTTTCTGTTTTTCAAATTCACGGCACAGACGGTCCAGTCTCTCTTCCACTTCTTCGGACGAACTGTCGCGCATCTCCATGACAAAAGACGCTACCTTGCCAATATACAGCGGGGTGAGTGATTTCAGCAGGTGCTCCTTGCCCAGAGTCCTGTTGTGCTGGGCAAGGGCAAAATGGTAGATGGTCTCCACCCACACTTCATCCGGGAAGCGGAAATCATCCCCTTTGCGCTGCGAAGCTTCACAGAGAAAGTCGATGGTTTCCTGCGGCAGGAAGGTTCGCCAGATATCAAGGAGCTCATGGACACCCAGGGAAAACCTCTCCATCATCCGCTCGAGATTGACGGCAACCGGTTCCAGACCAACCGCATACTCGAAGCCGAAGGTGGGGATCTGCGTTGTCCCTGTAATGTTCGACCAGGACTCGTAGTATGTTTCCATCAGATCGAACGTTGCGCTTACCACTTGGTAGAGCATTGCCGACAGGTCGGCGCCGGGATCCTTGGCATCGTGAATCTTTGCACCGAGGAACGCCTGGCAAACCCGGAAATTCCCCGCCAGAGCCGTGGTCGTCATCCAGATGTCGATACCGAAGCGGGCCACGTCGCTTTCCCAGACATCCTTGGACAGATAGTGACTGGCCAGCCTTCCGGAAAAACCGAAATCACCACCGATCGGCTGGCGCACGCTACGACCATAGAGAGCCCGGGTCAGCGGGTAGATAATGCTGTTGGTAATGGTGCCGTCATACTTGTGACGCTTATACTGCGGGGCAACATAATCGAAACCGCCCTCGTAAACCGGCTTCAGCAGAAGTTCGATCCATTCCGGGGTGATACTGCGCAGGTCGGAGTCGACAACGGCGCACGCCTTGACCTGCAGGGCTTCGGCAATCTCGAAAATCGTCCGGAAAGCGCTTCCCTTTCCGGGAACACCGCGGTACAGGGTAGCGGTTTTGAAGAACGACGGCACCCGCTGAGGAATCAGAATCTGATAAAAATCATCAATCGCCGCATTTTCCACCACATCTCGGGTGCCGTCGGCAGAACCGCCGTCAGAATTGACCAGCACCGCCTTGCAATCGGGAAAATACTTGGCCAGACCAGCCTGGACCGCCCGCACCACATGTCCGATGGTACGGGCATTATTGAAACTTGGTATCCCCACCAGGATATCGGCGGTTCCCACCAGCTCCAGCCAATCCTGGACCTCTTTTCTCAAGGCAATTTCTTCCATAGGCTCATCCTGTCCTCTGCGGAAATCAGCCGTTATCAGCCTCAACCGCATCGTTTATTTCATCAAGGATATCCGGCAGGGCCGAGGTAACCCGATCCCAACTGGCGATAAGCGGCACACCAAGGGGATCCTCGGTAATTTTTTCCGCGGCTATCCTGATTCCATCGGTAAACGTCTCTACCGCGGAACTCTCCGCATGCCGGTCGAAGAAGAGACAATTGACGGCCGCGTCGTCTTCGTACCGCTTGAGCATGTCCTGGGCCGTTCGCACGTACGTGGCCACCAATGTCTTGAAGAAACCTTCCGAGAAGACGATACCCTCCGACTCGAGCGTCCGGAAAATGGATTTGCAGATATCCACCGACATTTTATGCAACCCCATGGAGGCATCGTCAGCTGACAGAACCTGGTGTTTGTGGTCGTAATTTTCACTGATGTCAACCTGGCAGACCCTGCGCAGCGAGGTATTCCGGTAGACCTCCGCCAGCATTCCCACCTCGAGCCCCCAGTCGCCAGGAATCCGGGTACTGCGGGCCATGTCCACGTCCATCGAAAACTCCCCCGCCAGGGCATAACGGAAGCTGTCAAAAAACAGCAACAGGGGATGGTAGCCGATAATTTTCTGCAGTGACCTGATCAGGGGGGTGAAGAGCAGGCGGGTCACCCTGCCATGCATCCGGTCGGTGATTCTGCTGTAAAAACCCTTGCAGAAAGAATAGTTGAGATTGGGATTGGTAACCGGATAACACAGCCGTGCCAGCAGGTCCCTGTTGTAGGTAAGGATATCGCAGTCGTGGAGAGCTATGGTATGGAAGTGTTGCTGGGCCATGACGTACCCGTACGACATCCAAACCCCCTTGCCCTTGCCCTGCTCGCCGACATGCAGTCCGGCCTCTTCGATCGCCTGGTAGATTGCGCTGATGCGGGGGCCTTCCTGCCAGATCAGGGTAGTTTTCTGCGGCAACTCGGAGAAATACTTCCGGGCATGCTGATATTCACTCGGAGAGGCAAGCGCCAGCCCTACTACGATCTCCTTCACATACTTCACTTCTTTCAACTGCCTGACAATTCCTGCCAGAGCATCCCCGGCCAATTCGCTGTAAAGGCATGGCAGCAGCAGCGCGATGGGTCTTTCATGGGCATACCAGGAAAGCTCCTCCTCTATTTTTGCCAGGTTCTGGCTTCCAAGCCGGTGAAAGGTAGCAACAACCCCTACCTGGTAGAAATCGGACACGTGTCACCTCCGGAAAATTGTAGTAGTGGGCGGTGGACCCCCGGCTTACGGTTGGTGGCAGCACAACCGGCAACCGGTTAGCACTTGTGGATCAAGCTGAACCAACCGGCACGCACAAGCTGCGGCATGACGGCATGCGCCGCTCCGGCAAGCTGCGGAAAGTATCTTGCAGAATGCCGGCGATGTTTCCAAGATCCTGTTCATTAGTATACTAATCAGCATGCATTATGCAACCGTATTGACGACATACCCCCTGATGGTATATTGCTACCAGAGTAAACTTAGGTGGCAAGGGTAACAACGCGGAAGCGGAAATTTTCCGTCATCCTGTCCATCAAGGCTTTGCCACACACGCCCCCATTGAGGAGCCATTCATGACATACGGAATTTTCGTTCCATTGCTCCGCTACCTCAAACTGAAAAGGGAGGGGCAGCTGAACCAGATAAACCGGGAAAGCGTCATAAAAAGCATCTATGACGATGTGGAAATTTCCGCCGGTTATTTTCTACTCCTCAGCCTCGCCAACCTCATCGCCCTGTGCGGCCTCATCGTCAACAGCGCTCCGGTGATTATCGGCGCCATGCTGATTTCTCCCCTCATGCAGCCGATCCTCAGCGTCGGATTCGCTTTTCTCACCGGAAATCGCACAATTTGGCGCATGGCCCTGAAAAAGATCATCCTCAGCCTGGCCGTGACCCTCGCCGTGGCAGGTATCGCCACCTGGCTTTCGCCGCTCCAGGAAACGACAAACGAGATTCTTTCCCGAACCAGTCCCAACCTCTACGATCTCCTCATCGCCATGCTGGCCGGCATCGCCGGTGCCGTGGCGATCTGTACCAAGAAAAACTTCCTCACCATCATTCCCGGCGTTGCCATTGCCACGGCGGTCATCCCCCCGCTGAGCGTAGCCGGCTTCGGCATCGGCACCGGCAGCATGCGGATCTTCCTCGGCGGATTCTTTCTTTTTTTCACCAACTTCGTGGCAATCATCTTTGCCACCTGCGCGGTTCTCTTCTATTACGGCTTCACACCGACGGTCGACTCTTATCTCGGCGGCTCATCCCTCCGCAAGAGGATTGTCTACCTTGCATCGGTCCTCTGTATCATCTCAATTCCGCTGGTGTACACCCTTCGTGAATCAATCAACCAAATCCGCCTGCAGAAACTGGTCCAGGCAACCCTGAAACAGGAATTCGACAAGCAAGGGTTGTCCCGTTTGACCTCCTTCACCCAGAAGGAAGGAAAAGAGGGTGCGCTTGAAGTAGATGCCGTCATCTCGACGACCAAATACCTGTCCGAAAAAAACATTGCAGTTTCGGAAAAGAACATCGGCAGGAACCTGAAACGCCCCGTCACATTTCGTCTCGAACAGATCAAGGTCCAGCCGGGAGGGCTCAGGGACGAGCCGATAAAACCTACCCTGGCACCGGTTACCATACAGCCGCGGCGACCGATGGAAATAGTTGGCGATGCCCGGATGCAGACCATGCGCCTGATGAACGACGAAATGAAAAAAATCGACGCCATCGTAGCCCCGGCAACTGTCACCGAGTATACTTTTGGAATCAACAGCCGGCAGCAGGAATACCCTCTCGAGTTGCAGATCAGAAGCGACTCTCCCCTTAGCGAGGGGCAGATCCTGCTGCTGGAAAGAATGGTCAACGCGGACCTGGGCATCCCGGTCCGCCTCCGGGTCAGTATCACCCCTTTCCTTCCGGAGCTGTTTTTTGCCCCAGGCAAAACCGCCCTGACGGAAGAGATGAAAAAGTCGCTCCTTCCGGCCAAAGATATTTTTGCTCGCGAGTTACCGCTGCAGGTAACGATAACCTCCTATGTCGAAACCGCCGGAAAAAGAACGACAAACCTTCGTGCCGCGAGGGAACGCGCCGAGGCGACAGCTTCTTTTCTCACCAAGGCGTGCAATATCCCGCAGGGCCGGATCGAAACGACCATTGTCCGCTCAAACCCCTCGGGCAGTCCCAGGGTAAAGGTAGCCCTGCTCCCGCAACCGGAGAAGAAACCATGACGGCCAGACGAAAAATCATCATCTTCACCGATCTTGACGGAACACTGCTGGACGAGAACTATTCCTTTGCCGCGGCACATCCGGCGCTCCGCAAACTGGAGGAGATGACTATCCCGCTGGTTCTCTGTTCCAGTAAGACCCGCAAGGAAATAGAGTACTACCGTGGAAAACTTGGCAACGACCATCCCTTTATCGCCGAAAACGGCGGGGGAATATATATCCCGGAAGGATATTTCACTGACGAATCCGCTCTCGAGAAATTTTCTCCCGCTGCAGAAAAGGGCTATCGGATTATCCGGCTCGGAACCCCCTATGCTGAACTGCGCAAAGTTCTCGGTGAACTCCGCGAACAAGGCTTCGACATCATCGGTTTCGGTGATATGTCCACGGACCAATTGACCAAGCATACCGGACTTTCGCCGACAGAAGCGCTGCTCTGCAAAGAGCGGGATTTCGACGAACCATTCCTCTTCAACGGCACCAAGGAGCAAAGGGAAACACTTTTTCGCGCAATCCGGGCCAAAGGGCTTTGCACTACCCAGGGTGTCTTCTATCACCTCCTGGGAGACAACGACAAGGGCAAGGCGGTGACGATTCTCGCCGAGCTGTTCCGGATACGCTATGGCGCAATAACGACAATTGCCCTCGGCGACAGCCCCAATGACCTGCCAATGCTGAAAAGTGTCGATTTCCCGGTGGCCGTGCAGCGACCGGACGGCCGGCACCACCCGTCGCTTACCTTGCCGCACCTGTACCACGCAGGCGGAATCGGCCCTGACGGCTGGAACAGCGCCGTCCTCGATCTCCTGGCGCGCCTTGCTGAAGCATCCTGACAGCAACCTCGGCAGGCGTCAGTTTTCCGCCAGGAGTCTGTCGGACCGAGGAAATCGAAGCGAAAACTCGGCTGGATGAAGACAGATTTTGCCGGGCAATAGTTGTTTTTTTGCCCAATATAGCGACGGAATATGGACCGTCCAAACGGATTTGCAGCAGATTGCCCCTAAGTCCGACAGTCTCCCAAGAATCCCGCACCAATGTGAATGACACGTTCCCACTAACGGCAAGTCGAGGCATCCGCAACAAATGAAACCAGTTTCCACAAAACATAACAGCTATTGTGCGGCATTCCTCGTGCTGACCTGGCTCGTGTTCCTGCTCCTGCCCGGAATTGCTTCAGCAGCGGATCCCGTGGAGATCGTCATCATCGGAATCGAAGATGAGCTACTGGAAAACGTACAGGCCGCGCTTTCCCTGCCGCAGGGATTGGTGCAGGACGAGGCGGTCAATCTGCCGTGGCTGGAACTGTTTCAGGAAGATATTCCGCAAAAAGTTCGTACCGCACTGGAACCTTTCGGCTACTACGATGCAAAGGTGGGCACCATCCTGCAGAAGCCGGCCGAGAATGAGTACCGCATCCTGGTGGGAGTCTTTCCGGGTGATCCGGTGAAGGTGGCGGACGTCAATGTGCGGGTGACCGGCCCCGGCGCCCAGGAAGAAGCCCTGCAAAGAATCGCGAGCTCGTTCCGCCTGAAAAAGGGCGACATCCTCGTCCACAGCAGGTATGAGCGAGGAAAAGGGCGGTTGCAGTCGAAAGCCCATGAACTGGGCTACCTTGACGCCACATTCCCGATCCATGAAATTCAGGTTTCCCTGGCAGAAGCCAGTGCCCGTATTACCCTGGAACTGAACACCGGCCCGCAGTACCGCTTCGGCGAGACACTATTCACCGGCGCCCCCCAGTATCCGCAACGCTTTCTGCAACGCTACCTGGATTACAAAAGCGGTGAAATCTTCTCGGAGAAAAAACTGGGACAGTCCCAGATAAACCTCTCCGCATCGGACCGGTTCAAGGGCGTTCTGCTCACCCCGGAAAGGGAAGAGGCCCATGACTCCATCATGCCGGTGCTTGCGCAACTGTCGCCCCTGCCGCGCAGACGGCTGCGCCCCGGAATCGGCTACGGCACCGACACCGGGGTACGGGGATCAGTCCGTTACAAGGATGTAAACCTGTTTCTCCTGGGTCACGAACTGAACGCCGAAATCAACATTTCGCAGCGACTGCAGGGCATCGCGGCCGGCTATCTGGTGCCGTCATACCGGGACGTCAACTCGTCGCTGGGCCTTCAGGTCAATTTCCAGCGGGAAGACACCGATTCTTATACCAACAGCCTGATCTCCCTGGAGGGAACCTGGAACAGGAGTCTGCTGCGCGGACAACTCCTCACTCTCTACCTGAAACCGCAGTGGGAGGATTACACCGTGGGCCTGGAAACGGCCTCATCGATCCTGGTCCTCGCCGGCGTCCGTTTCTCCCACCGGAGTTTCGATGATCCGATCAGACCGAGAAAAGGATACGGCTACACCCTGGAAGCACGCGGGACGCACCAGTATCTGGGCTCGGATACCGGGCTCCTGCAGCTGATCGCCGAAGGGCGCACCATAATCCCGCTCCCGTGGCGCTTTTCCCTCATCAGCCGGGTCAAGGGTGGAATGACCCTGCAAAACGAGCCGTTCAAAGACCTGCCGGCATCGCTCCGCTTCTATGCCGGCGGCGACCGCAGCGTGCGCGGCTATGCCTACCAGTCACTCGGCCCCAAGGACATAACCGGTGAAGTCATCGGCGGCAAACACCTCCTTACGGCGAGCGTGGAACTGGAACGGAAACTTTTCCGGGACTGGGCGGTTGCGGTCTTCTTCGACGCGGGAAATGCCTTCAACTCGCTCAACCGGCTGCGCCTCTACAAAGGCGCGGGACTGGGAATCCGCTATTTCACCCCGATCGGCGCTCTGCAACTGGATCTGGCGCGGCAGATCGCAGTGGACAATCCCTCCTACCGGGTCCATTTCTCCGTGGGGTTCGAGTTATGAAACGGGTCGCCTTCTGGCTGGCAGCACTTTTCGGCATCATCCTGCTGACGGCAATCGCCGCCACCGGCTGGCTGCTCGGCACAACCGAAGGAGCCCGCTTTGTTCTTGAAAAAGCAGCACAAAGCGCCAACGCGCGCCTGGAAATCGGACAGCTGCAAGGACGCCTGCTGGACGAACTGCGCCTCGAAAATACTGCCGTCGAAGTTCCGCTCTTTTCGGTCCGGGCACGTTCTCTGCGACTCAAATGGAACCCGACCCTGCTCCTGGCCGGCAACCTTGCGATTACGACCCTCGACCTGCGGGGCGTGCGCATCAACGATAACCGGCCAGCGGAAGAAAAACCTCTCGATCTCTCCTGGCCGATCCTGTCCGGCCCGGCGGTTCGCCTGAACGGCTGGATATCGTCCCTGTCCCTGCACGACCTTGCCTACCAGCGGAACACCGCGGAACCAGCCATCATCTCCGCAATGACCGGGCGCATTGACTGGCACGGCGGCCAGGCTGCCCTCACCAAGCTGGTCCTCCGAACTCCGGCCGGCACGCTAACCGGAGATGCGGGCATCAGTTTTCGCAAACCGGTGCTCAATCTTTTTGCCACCGTTGTTCCGCGGAAACCGATTGCCGGGTTTTCCCGGCTCCTGGTCCATGCCGAGCTTGCCCAGGGGGATAAGCCTGAACAGGCATCCGGCCGCATCCGGGCAGTGGCAAATACCGAAGAAAACCGTACGCTGCTCGTTGCCGCGGATGTCGGCATTGCACCGAATGCGCTGCGCGTCAGCGATCTGTCCCTGACGGAAGCCGGTCGGAAGGGAAAACTATCCGGCAAGGGCAATATTTCACTGGCTGGCCGCAGCCCGGCAGTCACCGTGCAGCTGCGCGCTGAGAAACTGGACCTTTCTGCCGAAATTCCGACACTTCCGCTGGTTGACGGCACCATCGAATTGACTGGCTCCCTCGAGCAATATCGCGGCACGCTGCGCCTCGCAACCAACGGCACGGGTCTGCGGGCCGGCTCCCTGGGCGGGACTTTCAGCGGCAGCAGCGAACAAATCTCCCTGGTGCTCGATAAGGGATCCTGGCTTGGCGGAACACTGACCGGAAACCTTAGCGCCCGCTGGAGCAACGGCCTGTTCCTCTCCACCGCACTGCACGGCAGAAATATTCAACCATCCCGGCTCAGCCCCGATTGGGACGGCATCGTCAATCTTGATGCCACGGGAGAAATCCGCAAACCGGCAGCAGCACCCCTTCGGGCAAAAATCAACGCCAGGCTCCTTGCCAGCCGGCTTCGCGGGCGCAGCTTGACCGGCGAACTGTCGGCCCGCATTGATGACCAGGACATCATCCTCGACCGACTACTCGTCAGCGGCAAGGGGTTCGATGTCAACGCTGCGGGAAATATCGCCCGAAAAATCGATTTCGCCCTGCTGGCCGATGACTTGAGCGGCCTGGTTCCAGGCTCGGCGGGAAGCCTCCGGCTGACAGGCGAGATCCGCCGCAAAGACGGACTGCTCGGCGGTGCCGTTACCGGAACCGCCAGGAACGTGCGCCTCGAATCCCTGCGCATCAGTCGCGCCGCCTTGACCGCGGAACTCTCTGACACAAAGGCCCAGGCAATGGAGCTGCATTGCTCGGCGCAAGACGTGAGCTACGACACCTTCGCAGCCAAGGAGGTGCGTCTCGACCTCTCCGGCAACCGTGCCCGTCATCGCCTCGACCTGGCGATTTCTTCACCGGGCGTTTCGCTGAAAACCACCCTGCAAGGAAAATACGAGTCCGACGCCTGGATGGGACATATCACCACCCTTTCCGGAACGGACGGTATCGGGCCCTGGCGCATGGAACAGGCCACTGCCCTCATAATCTCGTCCCGGCGCGTCACCCTCTCCCCGCTGCAACTGAACGGTGCAGCAGGTGAAACTCTGGAGCTGGGCGGTGAATGGTTCCCTAGTCCATCCGGCATAAATCTGCATGCCGCCTGGCAGAAAATCAACCTAACCCGGGTCGGCCAGTGGTTTTCCGCGATCAAGCTCAGCGGGCATTCTTCCGGCACGCTCACTCTCCAGGCGCCGCCCGGAAGTTCCCCGAAAATATCCGGTGTCATCCAGGCGTCCGGAAGCATTAGCGCAAACAACTTCCAGACCCAGCTGCGAACCGGAACCGTCCGCCTGCAAACGGTCGGCCGCGAAATTCATGCAGATACAACCCTGGACCTGGCGGCCCAGGGAAAACTTGCCGCACACCTGGAAACGGATCTGCCAAAGGGACTGACCGTACCCGATCACGGCGATTTCGAAGCCCAACTGGACGAGGTCGACCTGGGAATCCTCCGCCCCTGGCTGCCGGAAAACCTGTCCATCGACGGGGTACTATCGGCACGCACCGCCGGCAAACTGCTGCCTGATCGGCGCCTGCAGCTCACGGCAAAGGCGGATATCAACCGAGGCGTTCTCCTTCGTCGGCAGAAAAGCGGGGAATTACGCGCCGAACTCCGCACCGCGACACTAGCCGTTGACTGGCACGATCAGAACCTCGACGGCACCGTTGTCGTGGAGCTTGCCGATACCGGTCATGTCAAGGGCAGCTTCCGCCTGCCGCTTCCGGCCCGCTTGCCGACCGCCATGAATCCCGATGGTGCCGTATCCGCGACCCTGGAAGGAAAGGTGCGTGAAAACGGCATCATGTCAGCCCTGTTCCCCGGCATGATCCAGGAAAGCAAGGGAGAGCTGGAATTAGCATTGCGGGTTTCGGAAACCTGGCAGAACCCGAACCTCAACGGCACACTGAGCCTCAGCCAGGCGGGACTCTATCTTCCCCGGGCAGGGATCCGCCTCACCGACCTGAAGCTGGCAGCCCGTCTCGAACGTGACCGGATCACGGTCGACGCCTTTTCCGGTCGCTCCGGCCCGGGAACCATCACCGGCACCGCGATCGTACACATCAAAGACTGGAAACCCGACAGCTATCAGGGGACCATCCGGGGAGACCGGTTTCAGTTTGTATACCTGCCGGAACTCCAGGTTCTCGGCAGTCCGCGTCTCGAAATAACCGGAGCCAATGACAAGGTAACCGTTCGCGGTGACCTTGTCATTCCCGAGCTTGCCGTTACCGGGAGCGAAACGCCTGCGCCGGTCCGCGCCAGCGAGGACGTAGTGATCGTAGATGCACCCCGGAAAAAAGAACGATCACTCCCTCTCGATCTCGATGTGAGGGTCAAAGTCATTCTCGGCGACCGGGTATTCGTCAAGATGGCGGGAATCGATGCCCGACTGGGTGGAACGGTTGATGTGACCATCACCGATCCCAATGACATTCGCGGCAAGGGAGAAATTCGTACCGTTAAGGGCAGTTACAAGGCCTACGGAGTAAACCTGGATATCGAAAAAGGGCGCGTCATTTTTAACGGCGGGCCGGTCGCCAAGCCGACCCTCGACATCCTGGCGATCCGGACCGTCAAGGACGTCAGCGCCGGCGTCATCGTCGTCGGAACAATCAACCGGCCCATCATCCGCCTCTACTCGGAACCGGCCATGCCGGACGGCGACATCATGGGCTACATGGTGCTCGGCCAACCCCTGAGCGGAGACCAGGGCCAGGTCAACGCTGTCATGCAGGCGGCTGGACTGCTTCTCTCCGCCAGCCAATCGGCGGTACTCAACGAGCAGCTGATCAACAAATTCGGCATCGATTCGATCGGCGTGGAACAGGACAAAAGCGACATCACCAAATCCATTGTTACGGTCGGAAAATACCTGACGCCGAAACTTTTCATCAGCTACGGCCGCTCCCTTTTCGCCTCAACTACCTACCTGAAGGCCCGTTACACGTTTTCCGAGCGCTGGGAAGTGGAAACCTGGACCGGCACCGAAAGCGGGCTTGATATCTACTACAAGATAAACTTCAACTGAACACATACCTCACCTTCCCGGAACAGCACTTCACAAGGAGCCACATATGTTCGAATTGCCTTCATTTGTCCATACCTGGTTGTTCGATCCGGTAGTAGGCAAGATCGTTACCGTCATCATCGGTATTATCATCATCAACATCCTGGTGCGGATTTCGCGGCGTACCCTGTTGCCCAGGATCGAGGGGATCGACACCCGCTACCGGTTCCGGAAACTCATCGGCTTCATGGGCATGCTGGTCGGATTTATTCTCATCACGGTTGTTTTCAGCGACCGGCTTGGCAACCTGACCGTAGCCTTCGGTGTGGCCGGTGCCGGGATCGCCTTTGCCCTGCAGGAGGTCATCGCCAGTATTGCCGGCTGGGCAGCAATCTCGGTAGGCGGTTTTTATTCGGTGGGAGACCGGGTTCAGGTGGGCGGCATCGTCGGAGATGTGATCGACATCGGTATTTTGCGGACAACGGTGATGGAAATCGGCCAGTGGGTGAAGGCCGACCTCTACAACGGCCGCATCGTCAGGATCGCCAACAGCTTCGTGTTCAAGGAGCCGGTCTTCAATTACTCGGCGGATTTCCATTTTCTCTGGGACGAAATCACCGTTCCGGTAAAATACGGCAGCGATTACCACCGTGCCCGGGAGATCCTGCTCGCTATCGCACAGGAGCAGGTCGGTGACTACATACCCCACGCCCAGAAGGACTGGGAGCAGATGGTGAAGAAATTCATGATCGAAAAGGCAACCGTGGAGCCGCTGGTTACCATGGTCGCCAATGATAATTGGATCGAATTCACCGTGCGCTATGTGATAGACTTCAAAAAACGGCGTTCCACCAAAGACGCTCTGTTCACCAAAATCCTCGATGCTTTCAATGCAACCGACGGTGCGGTGTCCCTTGCATCCGCCACGTTCCAGCTGGTCGACGCGCCAACGTTCACAGTCAAACTGGCAGAAGAAAAACTGTACGGACAGAATATCCCCACGTAACAACCACAGTAAGGGGAAATGGTATTATTTTCACCGATTACAGCCGACATACACTCTTCGGGAGGCCCCATGTTTCAAAGAGTCATCATCCTGTTGCTGCTCATTATCACGGCAGCGACCCTTGCCTTTGCCGCACCAAAAGCGACAAAAAATGCTCCATCGCCCAAAGAGCCGCCCAAACCTCCAATCGGGCGGGTGGTCCTTGAGGGAAAGCCCCTGTTCACCGTGCAGGAAAAGATACTCTCTCTCACCCCTGAGGACCGCGCCTCACGTATTTCCGCGCGCCTTGCGCGGCTGGCGAGAAACCCCCTGTTTAAAGCGGAAACCATTACCACCATCGAAGGCGAAACCACAACCGACATTGCCACCGGCGAAATAATCATCATGACGGTCACCGAAAAGGATGCCGAAGTGACGGAAAAACCCCGTAGTGACCTGGCAAAGGAATACGCGGCAACTATCCGGGCCGCCATTGAGGAGACCAACTACGCCTACAGCATCAGAAGCATCGTCATCGGCGCCTTATATGCGATCCTTGCGACAGCGGTTCTCGTTGCGCTGCTTATTGCCATTACCCGCCTGTTCCCAAAGCTCATCGCGAGAATCCAATCCTACAAAGGAACCAGGATCCGCACTATCCGTTTCCAGTCTTTGGATCTCCTGCAGGAAGACCGGATCGTAGCGTTCCTGATAACCACAGCCAGGGTTTTTCGCATGATGCTTATCCTGATACTTTTTTACATCTATATTCCCCTGGTATTCAGCTTTTTCCCGTGGACCAGAGGCTTTTCGGCTAAGCTTTTCCAATACTTCATGCTGCCGTTGCAAAAAATCTGGGCAGCTTTTGCTTCCTACCTGCCCAACATCTTTTACATCGGAATTATTATCGCACTCACCCACTTCGCCAACAAATTCTGCCGTTTCTTCTTTACCCAAATTGAAAAGAAAACCATTATTATCCCGGGATTTTTCCCCGAGTGGGCAGACGCCAGTTTCAAGATCGTCCGTTTCCTCATTATTGCCTTTGCCGCGGTGGTAGCCTTTCCCTATCTGCCCGGCGCGGAATCGCCCGCATTCAGGGGCATTTCAGTTTTCCTCGGCGTCCTGTTTTCCCTCGGCTCCACTTCAGCCGTGGCAAACGTGGTGGCCGGCGTGATCCTTGCCTACATGCGCGCTTTCAAACTCAGCGACCGGGTCAAGATCGCGGATACCGTGGGAGACGTGGTGGAAAAGACTCTGCTGGTCACCCGTATACGTACCATCAAAAACGTCGACATCACCATACCCAACGCCATGGTGTTGGGAAGCCACATCATCAATTACAGTTCGTCGGCCAAGGACTACGGCCTCATTCTGAACACTTCCGTTACCATCGGCTATGACGAACCGTGGCGCAAGGTTCATGAAACCTTGATCGAAGCAGCGAAAGCCACCGAAAACATCCTCGAACTTCCGGCACCGTTCGTTTTCCAAACGAGCCTCGACGACTTCTATGTGAGCTACGAACTGAATGCCTACACGGAGAAGCCGTCAATCATGGCAAAGATTTATTCGGACCTGCATCAGAACATCCAAGAGAAATTCAACGAGGCGGGGATTGAAATCATGTCACCACATTACGCCCAGATACGGGACGGCAACCGCACAACCATCCCCCGGGAATACCTGCCGGCAGGGTACGAACCGGAAGGCATCAGGATCATGCGAACCGAAAAGGACTCTCCCCTGTAACGGAAAGGGGCGCACATCAGTGCGCCCCTCCTGCAACTCCCCCACCAGTTTCGTGCCATCAGCCGTGTTTACCTGTCGCTCAGGACTGAATCCTCTGAGTATTTGTCACGGCCTTGAGCCGTTGCTCATCGTTTCCCTGTAGAAAACGTTCATTCAGAAAACAGTTGCATTTCAACCTGAAACATGCAAATAACTGTATGGTTGTTTTGTACAGAAACTAATTTTTATAAAGAAACTAATTAGTTCACGTTGTTCAACCCCGCTCTTACCATACCTGCTTTCCTTGTCCCAGAACAGTTTGGAACAGGGTCTTGCGCATACGCCAACTATGCCGGCACCGGCAAGGCGGGAACCGAAAAACATCCCGAGCGCAGTTTACCCGGCACCGAATGTCCCGCATTTTCTTATGCATTTTGTTCTTACGGTGACGGCGTCGAGTAATGGGCCAACCCGCAATTCCATGACTTTACCGTTACCACCTTCCCGGCACAATGCCGGTCAAACCATGAAAGAGTTCCTATGCAAACATATATTTCTTATGCTATAAAATTTGCTTTGTGTCTCTGTGTGGCAAGTACTACACATGCAGCAGTCGCCGCCGAGAACCCTGACCGTCCAGTCAACCGGCAAGTCCCGCCGGAACTCGCCGAAGAACCGGTTCGCCGCTACTATCAGGCCGTCACCGAGGAAGGCAACGGCAGGGTCAGCGAAGCAGCTCGAGAATATCGCCAGGTTCTGCTTCAGACACCGTCAAATATCGATGCACGGCGGAGATTGGCCGATATCTATCTTCTGAAAGGGAATTATCCGAAAGCCATCGAGCAGTTTCGGGAAATTCTCCGTTACCAGAAGAACAACCCGGTTGTTCACCTGCAGCTTGCCCGTGCCTACGAATTGCACAGAAATTATCGTGAAGCAACCGCCGAATACCGGGAAACCGCGAAACTTGATCCGCAGAATGTTTCGATCCGTCATCAGCTTGCGCTCCTGTACCGGAAACGGGGAATGCTCGACAACGCGGCAGCGATGTACCGTGAGATTCTTGCCGTTAATGTGGAAAACGATGCCGCGCGCAACTCCCTGATAGCCATCTATCTTAAAAAGAAGAAATACCGTGAGCTGACCGAACTCCTCAAGGAAGGTACGCAACGCAAACCGGATGACCCCTCCAGCCACTACAAACTCGGCCTGGTGTATGAATATACGAAAAAATATGAGCAAGCAGCCGAAGAGTACCAGAAGGCACTTGACCAGAAAAAGGATCATGCAAAGGCGCTGAATGCGCTTGGGCGGCTCTACCTGAAAACGGGTCGGCTTGACGAGGCCAGGCAAATGCTGCTGGCTGCGAAAAAGGCCGATTCGTCGTTAAGCGAAACAACCTTGCTGCTGAAAAACATCGATGATGAATTCCGGCCCAAGGCTCCGGTAAAAAAGAAGAAATCCTACAAAAAGAAGAAAAAAAGGACGTCGAAAAAGAACTACAAAAAGAAAAGATCCACTTCCAAGAAAAAAACTACTAAAAAGAAATATTCCAAGAAAAAGACTAGCGTCAAAAAGAAGGCTACAACAAAAAAAAGCTCTAAGAAAAAAACCGTCGTCAAGAAAAAAAGCTCTAAGAAAAAACAGACAGCTTCGAAGCCTGTACGCAAATAGCACAAGCATGGCGGATGCCGCATCTCCATAACCCGTACCGCAGCAAACAGATTATTGGCAGACAAATAACTACATCCTGAATGAGTTTCGCTACAGGAGACTTTTCTCACACCTTCTTCCTCGCACAGATTTGCGCGAGGAACTTTGATCAAAGTGATAAAATGAAAAAAAAATTTTACGAGGAAGTAACGTTATTTGCCAGTGTCATCAAATGGACTGTCTACGCTGCCGCTATCGGCTCGCTGGCGGGTTTGGCAACCGCAGTTTTTCTCCGCTCCCTTTCCTGGACATCGGGACACCTGGGTAATTTTCCCAATTACTACTTTTCATTGCCACTGACCCTCATGGCAAGCAGTTTCCTGGTCAAATGGCTGGCTCCAGAGGCAGCGGGACATGGAACAGAAAAGGTAATAGAGGCTGTCCATAAACGTATGGGGAGGATTCCGCTGAAGGTCGTGCCGGTCAAGCTCGTGGCAACGGTGATAACACTTGCCAGCGGCGGTTCGGCGGGTAAGGAAGGTCCCTGTGCCCAGATCGGAGCGGGCCTGGCTTCGGCATTCGGGGGGTTGTTGCGGCTGAATAACATTGACCGGCGCAAGCTGGTCATCTGCGGCATAAGCGCCGGATTTGCCACTGTTTTCGGCACGCCGGTCGCCGGAGCGTTGTTCGGCATCGAAGTACTGGTACTAGGCAGCATGATGTACGATGTGCTGTTCCCTTCTTTTGTGGCAGGCATCATCGGCTATCATGTCGCAACCCTGATGGGAGTGCAATATCCGCAACATGTCACGACACTGACACTTAAGATTTCCGGGGGATATTTCCTGGAAATGATCCTGCTCGGCATGTGGTGCGGTCTGATCGCACTTTTCCTCATCGAAATGATGAAGTTCAGTCACAAGTCTTTTGGCCGACTCCCCGGCCATTACTTGTTGAAGGCCCTGCTCGGAGGAGCGCTGCTCATCTTGATCGGAAAGATTGTCTCTCCCGGCTATCTCGGCCTGGGGCTTGAATCGATCGATGCTGGTCTCAATGGAACCGTAATGCCGGCAGGGGCACTCTTCTGGAAAACCATCACTACTTCGATCACTCTTGGTTGCGGTGGCAGCGGGGGTATCGTTACACCGATATTTTACATCGGCACTGCGGCAGGGAACCTGTTCGCCAGTATCTTCCACGAAACGAATCTGGCCGCGTTTTCGGCCATCGGCATGACGTCACTTCTGGCTGGCGCTGCGAACACCCCGATCGCCGCATCGGTAATGGCTATCGAGCTTTTCGGTCCGGGAATTGCGCCTCACGCCGCCCTGGCATGCATGGTAAGCTATCTGATCGTCGGCTACCGGAGCGTCTATCCGAGCCAGGTGCTAGGCATTCAAAAAAGCGCGTCCCATAAAATTGCAACCGGCATGCCTATCAGTGAGGTCGGACAAGTGGAATACCTCAAGCGAGAAAATTCCCTGCTGAGCATTGTCAACAAAATCATGCAACGCATGCACAACAAAAACGGGCACAAATAGGGGGAAAGCCGGTCAACGGAAAACACCCCCTTTGCTACCCGCACTTACGGATGCTCAATACCCGACCGAGAATCGCTGCGACAGGAAACGCGACGACACTCAACATGGCACCCATCTTTGCCGCCCCCTGAATGCCCGGATCGGCAAAGGCTTCTCCGGCAACGAATAATGCAACCGTGAAGCCTATCCCTGCAATAACCCCCGCCACCAGCAATTCACGACGCCCCATCCCATCCGGCAGTTGGAAACCGAGCAATTGCGCCAGAAACCCCATAATGAAGATCCCCCCAGTCTTACCGACAATGAGGGACGTCAGCACAATCCAGGTTGCCGCCCCGAACTCGGAAAACTGGACCCCGGCATTGGCAAGGCCGAACATGAACAATCCGAAATCAACGATAATTTTCCATTCGTGCTCGAAACGGGAAAGGGTGGAAACATCATGAAGATCCTCCTCGAAAAGATGTTTGGTTTCCCGCGGAGGATGGGGCAGAAAGGGGATGATGAACACCAGGGCAAGGGCCGGATGGAGATGGGCCTCATGGAGACCAATCCAGCTGGGGACTCCACCCAGCAGCAGGTACGGCCAGTAGCTCTTCACCTTGGATGACCGGAACAGGTAGGCAGCAAGCATCCCGGCCACGGTAACCAGCAGCCAGAGCGGTTCCGTTGGTACCGAAGGGTCGGGATAAAAAATGGCGATAATGGCAAGGCCGATTGCATCATCGGCAATGGCCAGCAGCAGCAGGAAAGATATGACCGGATGACTGTCGCCGAAGATGAGCCGGGCAGCCAGCCAGGCAAAGGCGATATCCGTGGCGGTCGGTATTCCCCAGCCATTGGCGAGAACAGGCGAACCGGTCACCGCATTCAAGAGGAAATAGACCGCCACTGGGCCG
>JAQUHN010000048.1 GCA_028683555.1 Geobacteraceae bacterium
GGCATTGATGCAATAGCCGCCGCATTTGTAGAGCAGGTATTCCAGCGAACGGGAGGAAATTCTTTCCGCCTGCCAGTTGATCTGTGTTACCGAACAGGCCCAGGGCAAGTCGGCAAATACCGGAAATCGGGCCTCGACGAATTTCCTGTCGAATGCGGCGTTGTGCGCTATCACCAGGCTTGCGTTTTCCGCCATTTCGGCAATTTGCTTGTCATCAAAGGCCTGCCCCGCCACCATCTCATCGGTAATGCCGGTGATCTGGATGATTTCGTCGGCCAATGGTGCGCCGGGATCCTCAAAACCGGAATAGCGCCCGGTGATCCTGATGATCGCTCCCGTTGCCGGGTCATATTCAAAAGCCACCATGCCCAGCTCGATGATCCTGTCCTGGGTGTAGTCCAGACCGGTGGTCTCGGTATCGAGACACAGACCGATCCGTGAGCCGCTGACGGATTTGCGGGCAAAGCGGTTGTCCCGCGCCAGGTCAAGCTTGCGGAGCAGCACGAAATCGCCGGTGGACAGCAGGGTCGACACGGCAATCTCGATTTCCAGCGCGTTCGGTGCGGTGGTCCGGGTTTTAGCGGTTTTGGCCTTTTTCATGTCGTTTTGCCTTCTCCCACCTTTACCTGGAGATGCGTCTCCAGTGTCTCGCCGGCCACGGCAAGGTACAGCGAGCCTTCCGTTCTGGTAACGGACCACCGTATGGTTCGATCCAGGCGGGAGACCAACTGGTCGATGAACGTCCGGTCGATACTGATGAGGGTAAGATTGCGGAGCCCTGCAAACTTGGGCAAATGCTCCCGCTCCCAGGCCGGCAACGAGTTGCCGTAGGCCACAAGGGCCACGCGTTCAGAGTGACGGCTCGCCTTGAGCAGGCGCTCCGGCTCCGGTAACCCCACTTCAAGCCACAGCCGCAGCCGTCCGTCCGGCCCCTTCGACCAGAGGTCGGGCTCGTCACCGACACAAATCCCCTTGGTAAAAGCCAGTTCGGGCTCGTAGAAAAGTGCGTACGCCAGCAAGCGGACAACGAGCCGCTCTTCCGTTTCCGAAGGATGCCGGGCAACCGTGGCCTGAAGCGATTCATAGACCTGACGGTCAATGTCGGAAAGCTCCAGCGAAAAGCGATAGATGGTTGACGGAAGTGCCATGCTCTCAGGTTCCCTTTGCACTACTAATGCATTGTTTCTTCAGTTTCCATCAGGAAACCTCATACAATTGCTGGTCGAGGCTGATACTTCCCGGATGGAAAGAATGAATCAGGCGGTTCGGCAACCCGCTCTTCAACAGCCTGTCAGACCGGCCGCTGGCCCCGCAACATCCGGCTGAGGAGACGGTCCAGGGACGAGGCAAAACGCTGCCGGTCGGTGGTACTGAACGGCGGCGGGCCGCCCTGCACATATCCGCCGGAACGCAGTTCCATCATCAGGTCCCGCATGGACAGCCTCTCGCCCACGTTTTCTTCGGTGTATATCTCGCCCCGCGGATCAACGGCAATCCCGCCGCCGGCAACAATCCTGGCGGCAAGCGGTATGTCGGCGGTAATTACCAGGTCATCCGGCGCGGCATGGCCGACAATATGGTCATCCGCCATGTCAAACCCGTCGTCCACCACCACCGAGGCAACCAGCCGGGTAGTGTGCCGGGCAAGTTCCCTGTTTGCCACCAGACAGACAGGGATATTCAATCGTTCAGAGGCCCGGAAGATGATATCTTTTATCACCCTCGGGCAGGCATCGGCGTCAACCCATATTTTCATGGTCACCTTCGTGCAAGTATGGATAATGGGGAGAGTACTCCCGGGAAACTGCCAAGCTATCAAAAAACAGCAAAAGGGGCCGGACATATCGCCTAACCCCTTGATTTTGCTAAACTAGCTCAAAACTATACCCTAGTGTGAACTTTTTGTCAAAGGCTTTGCGCACTGGAGAAGCCAACCCGCCGGCCGCCTTCCGCTCCCGCGGCGTGGTCCGCCCGTCGAGGACATCGCGATTCCCGGTTCGGGTCATGCCGCCAGCCCTTTTGCCAGGGGGCGCCAATGCACCACGTACAGTCTCTTGCTGGCCCGCGTCAGGGCCACATAGAGAAGGTTCCGGTCAATTTCGGTCTGACGGTAGTCCGTCTCGCTCGGATTCCAGAGAATGACATTGGTGAATTCCACTCCTTTGACGATATGGGCATTGACCACCAGCACCCCGGGCTCGAAGCAGACCTCCCCTTCGCCATGCAGCCCGCCGACACCGGCCAGCGCATGATGAATTGTCTTCACATCCGCTTTCTGCCGACAGATGACAGCGGTAAGGGAATTCGGCTCCCGGCCGACCAGCTGCTCGACAATCAGCCTGACCTTGCGCAGAGCGCTTGACCGGTCTTTTTCCGGGTAAAACTTCACTACCCCGGAATGGGACTTGGAAGTATCCACCGGCCTGCCACTGACTCGTGCCGCAAGCTCAAGAATCTCCCGTGCCGAACGGTAGGAAATGGCCAGGGTTTCCTTATCCAAACCGGACAGCTGAAGCTGCCGCCGGAAATTGACGAACCCGGTGCCGTCAACAAAAGAAAGTATTTTCTGCTTCTCATCGGCGCAGACCGTGAGGCTGCGGCGCGCTGAAGTAGCCGCCAGCACCGCCGCCAGTTCCAAGGCGCCGAGATCCTGCGCCTCGTCGACGATGACATGGTCATAGTGGTTCAAAGCCCCCGGCACTACTGCATCGGCGGGCCTGCGCAGCTGGCAGAGGCGCAGCAGGATACTGACATCGGCAAAGGAAACCACCCGCACCTTGTCCACAAGCTTCTGCTGGATGTCGGCGGCAAAGGCTTGCCGCTGCCTGTCGTCGGCAAACAGTGCGTCGAGCACGTAGCCAGAGGAAAAAAATCGCCACAGGTCCATCACCGGATCGATCTTGCGCGTTTCCTTGGCATACCGGTCAAGCAGCTCGGTTATGACACTGTTCTTTTTCCGCGCACCGTGGGGATCTTCGAAGGTGGTGGTCAGGGAATAGACCCCCAACTGCCCAAGTGCGGAAAGCGACCAGGCACTGAAGGTGTCCACCCGGGTCTTGCCCAACAATTCCTCGGAGGTCTTCTTCACGTAGTCCCGCAAAACGCGGTTGAACATCAGCACCAGGCAGCGGTCGGGACGGAACAACTTCGGCTGGTTGAAATGCAGGAACGATAACCGGTGCAACGCCACGGTAGTCTTGCCGCATCCGGCGCCGCCGGTGATGTAGGTACAACCGTCGGTCTCCCGGGTAATCATTCGGAACTGGTCGGGGTCGATAAGAGCGACAATATCAACCAGGCGATGATCACCGGCACGGGACTTGGTATCGGCCGAGGTCTGGAACGGCGTTCCGTTGCACTGCCAGGCGCCGTCGACCAGTTCGTAGCTGGCGGAGGAAGTCTCGAGCCGATGCAGTTGCTGGCTGGTTATGCCGACCTTGTCCTTGCGAACCAGCACACCCTCCCGCTCCCGCCCCTGGATTGTCTCCAGGTAGTCCTCCCCTTCCTCATAGTCGTAATAAAGCCGCGATATCTCGGCCTTGCGCCAATCGACAACAGCGACCCGGTTGCCATCCAACAGGGACTGCTTGCCGATCAGGTACTCCTTGCTGCCGATCCGCTTGTCCGTATCATCGATGCCGATGATTGCAAAGTAGGGCGAGCCGGCGCTGTCGCAAAAATCCTTAAGGTATTTGCGTGGATCATGATGGCCATGCTCCAGCAGTTTCTCGGCCAGGTCGTTCTTCTCCCGCCAACTGACCGAAGCCAACCGCTCCTGCTCCAGTTCCCTGGTGCGCGCGTCGTGTTGCGCAAGGCTTGCGTTGCGGTCCGCAGCTGCCCGGTCGATGATCCGGCAGATCCCTGCAAGCCGTTCCTGCTCTTTTGCGACAATATCCAGCGACTGTACGGAACCGTCCATCAACGCACGTCTCCACCGCCGCCGGAACCGGACAGTATAGCGTGGACCCTGCCGATCTGGCCGTCCAGCAGCCGGACCTTGATGCCCCGCGAATGGTACGGCGCGCTGGTGAGGATATCCTTGACCGTCCCTTCCGTCAACCTGCCGCTGCGCTGGTCTTTCTTCAGCACAATAGCCACTGCCAGGCCGGGATAGATATCTTTTCTGTTCTGACCGTTCATATTTTTGAATCACCCTCGTGGTGCCGTAGCCACCCGACACAAATGAAAAATATCCGTGTCGGGCCTGCTTCGCCGGGCAACGGCCACAGTGGCTGTTGCCGGCCCAAGCTGAAGCCGCTCAACGCAAAAGGGGTCAGCCGCTGTCGGCCAACCCCACCTATGCTTATCCAGGAACGGGGACCCAACCCCGCTTCATCCGACCGGGATTCCATTCGGAAAGTTTTGCACTTTACCCCAGGACGCTCCGGGATGTCAATCTTTGGATGGTACGGTCCGAGGAAACACACCAGGCAAGTTCCGGGTATGCTGCTCTGCGGCGAGTCAGCATCAATCAGTGGTGATCCCCATGTTTCCCTTTGTCGGTGACCATGCCGCCGGTTACGACAAAACCCATGGCACGGTGGGTGGAAATATCCACCTTCCTGACCGAGGAGCGCGGCACGATCACCGTATAGCCACCGATCTGGTAGCTCAGCGGAAGATAGACGGCTACCTCACCCTCGTTGCCGATCCCTGCCGGCAGGTCGCTGAAATCGCTGCGGGTGACAAAACCGATCATGCGCATGGGCGTCCCGCCGAAATCCAGATCCACCGACACCACCTGGTTGAACTGCGAATCGCGCTTGGCAGTGAAAAAACCGATGAAATCCTTGAGCGATCCATAGAGAGTCTTGACCAATGGAATGCGGTTCATTACCACCTCCCCCAGGTCAAGCAGACGCCGCACCATAAAGGCGTTGAGGGTCAACCCGCAAAGGAACGTGGCCACCAAACCGGCCAGCAACCCCATCCCGGGGATGTACCAACCCTGAGGCAGAAGCACCTCGAGCAAGCCGCCGAGTACCGTTTCCGCCGAGCGGACCAGCCAGAAGAGGATATAAACGGTCAAAACGGCTGGCAGGATCGCCACCAACCCCTGAAACATGATTTTGCCGAGTCGTCTTATCATTATTATGTTCTCCTATTCCTGACAACCATGTGATAGAGGCCAGTATTGTACCTTATCTACCTCACGGTTGCACTATTTCCTCATATGGTACCGGGTGATGGTCTCAATAAGCAATCCTATCCGCGTGCCGACACTTGAAGGGAAGCACAATCCCCCGATACTGAATATTCATCGTGGCCTGCTTGACGATGACCAGATTAAAGATACAATAAAAATAGACAGCAAAAACAGCTACTTTAATTAAAAAAGAGAGATAGGAGGAGGAAAATAATGAGAAAATTATTAACAATCATTCTACTTGGGTCCGCTTTGTCTCTTGGCGGTTGTGCAACGACAGAAGCGCCTGCCCAAAAAGCCGAATCTCCAAAACAGTTCATCAAGTGCTCCACCTGTGGTGCAGAGTTCACTTCAAATGTCGGCATAATCGAGCATATCAAGGAACATCCTGATCACAAAGCCGTCGAACCCCTGGTCGAATGCACTACCTGTGGAATGCAATTCACCTCGATGAAGGAAGCTACAGACCACGTAACGGTCCATCCCGGCCACAAGGTGGCGCCCATCGAGGGACAGTTTATCAAGTAAAAAGAGCAATTCTTTCGCTGAAAAGCCCCCCTCTTTCAGCGTGCGTGGAAAACCTCAGAACGCTCAGCCGTTTCATGAGCAACTTTCCTTACTCCTCACCCCTTCCCTGGGAGCTGGAGCCGTCTCAGAACGAGGCGGCTTTTTTCATCTCGGCACTATCCAGAGTCTCTATGTATAGCCCCGGTCTCGAAGAAGCAAGTCCTACCTTGCAAAAAGGCACCTTTCATCGCGTTTAATACGGCAAAAACCAGCACCCCCCCATCGAGTGCTTGGCTCACAAATGCGCAATTCTGTCGGTTGTGCTCCCGCTGGTCGAAAGACCCCAATAAGGCCGGATCTACTCAATTACATTTTTTTCGGGAACTTTTTCCAGAGGACAGGTGTCTAACCCGGCAAAGACACTCTGCGACATTGCTCGCCACAACGACAACTCAGGCTGAAAATAACGTGCTTCAGCCTATCCAAGGAGGGGAAAATATGTTCCTGATAACGAGACCGATGGTGCTTATGGACACGAGACGAAACCAGGCTTTTTACCGAACAGTAACGCTCTGCCTGTTGCTGGTTGCCATGATTCTTGGCGGATGCAGTGAAAAAGAGTTCGTAAAAAAGGAAAAAGCAGCGCTTATCGCTACTACGGAGGTCCCCGAACCGCTACCAGTCATGGCAAGCAAGATGGACGTCATGGCAGAAATGCAGTATTTGCCGCGCATAGCAATGAACCAGCCATCCTCGCCAATGGACTTCAATACCGAGGCGTACGACCGGGTTAACGAAAACACCTTCAAAGACGTTCTCAAGGACCCCCTTTCCACCTTTTCCATCGACGTTGACACAGCATCCTATGCCAATGTACGACGTTTTCTCAACAACGGCACCCTGCCCCCGCCCGATGCGGTGCGAATCGAGGAATTGATCAATTATTTCAGCTATGATTATCCACAGCCCACCGGTAGCGCACCTTTCTCCTTTACCACCGAACTCACCGACGCACCATGGCACGCCGGACACAAACTGCTGCTGGTCGGTCTCCAGGGCGTGAAAATTCCCACGCAAAAATTGCCGCCGGCCAACCTGGTGTTCCTGATCGATGTATCAGGCTCCATGAACCAGGCAAACAAGCTGCCGCTGTTGATCAAATCATTCAAGCTGCTGGTGGAACAGCTTCGCCCCCAGGACAGGGTGGCAATCGTTGTCTATGCCGGACAGGCTGGCTTGGTGCTTCCCGCCACCAGCGGCAAGGACAAGCGGCGGATCCTGGCAGCGCTGGAGGGCCTCAGGGCCGGCGGCAGCACGGCCGGTGGCGAAGGCATTCAACTGGCCTACCGGATTGCCGGGGAAAACTTCATCAAGCGCGGCAATAACCGGGTCATCCTGGCCACCGATGGCGACTTCAATGTCGGGGCATCCAGCGATGCCGACATGGAGAGATTGGTTGAGCAGAAACGTAATAACGGTGTATTCCTCAGCGTGCTGGGCTTCGGCATGGGGAATTACAAGGACTCGAAGATGCAGAAACTGGCCGACACCGGCAACGGCAACTACGCCTACATCGATTCACTGCTGGAAGCGAAGAAGGTTTTGCTGACCCAGTTTGGAGGAACCTTGATGACCATCGCCAAGGACGTCAAGCTGCAGGTGGAATTCAACCCCGCAAAGGTGAAATCCTACCGTCTGATCGGCTACGAAAAGCGGATGCTGGCGACTGAAGATTTTGCCGATGACTGCAAGGACGCCGGCGAACTTGGTTCCGGCCACCGGGTAACCGCACTGTATGAAATCGTCCCGGCGGACGGGACATCCACGAATCGCCAGGAACTCACCTACCAGACCGTCCAGGTAAAAGACAGCGCCCGAAATCATCCTGAACTGGCAACCATCCGCTTTCGCTACAAAAAACTTGACCAGGCTGCCAGCACCGAACTGGTGCGTACGATCCCTGCCGCAGCCAGTACCCTGGACAGGGCCGGCAAAAATGTTCTTTTCGCCGCCGCAGTGGCGGAATGGGGAATGTTGCTGCGGAATTCCGAGCACAAGGGGAACGCACAGTACAGCCGGGTACTGAGCCTGGCGCGGAAAGCAAAGGGCGTTGACAGCGAAGGATATCGGGCGGAATTCATCCGCCTGGTGGAGATATCCGAACTGCTCGACCGGAAGGACCATCTACCCCAGCAGATTTCGCATGGAACAGGTCAATCGATAAAAACAAAAGCTGAATAGTGGTCCACGCCACTGCAGTGATATTTGTCCGAAAACTGCTTCTGTCCCCAAGCCCTCTCCTTGCCCCGGCGAGGGCTTGGGGGTGATCAATAGAGATGCCGTTGTTTTTGGCCATTCAGGGTTAACACACCGGTTCGCCCCGCCAGGGAAGTTGAATCATCAGGAGCATTATCTGGTACGTGGAGCGGGATGATTGTTTTCCCGCAGCAATCCGGTAAGCTGTTACTGAGGAAGGAGAAGAAAAATGTTGTTGGGAATACGACTACTGCCGCTGGTACTGGCAGGATACCTGCTTATGCCGGGGGCAGGCATGGGAAAGGAACTGAAAAAGATGACATCTCTAACGATCACCTGCCAGGCGTTCAACCACGGGGAAGCAATTCCGACCCGGTTTACCTGTGACGGCAAGGACCTGAATCCTGCCCTGGAATGGAGTGCTCCGCCAACCGGCACTCGTTCCCTGGCACTCATCATGGATGACCCTGATGCACCGGTGGGAAACTGGGTTCACTGGGTCGTGTGGAACATTCCGCCCGACACGCGGCGCATCGAGGAGCATTCCGTTCCCGACGGGGCAGTGCAGGGTCTGAACGGCTGGAAACGAAACGCCTACGGCGGACCGTGCCCTCCTTCGGGGTCGCATCGCTACTTCTTCAAGCTCCATGCCCTCGACACGATCCTGGAACTCCCGGAGTCAGCCACCAAGGCCGATCTGGAAAAAGCCATGAACGGACACATTTTGGCACAAGGAGAGCTCATGGGGACCTACCGGAGACGCTAGTGTGCCCTGCGGTTGATTCGCCGCATTAATTCCGGGGAGGACACAGGTATCGCCGGGCCCTGTCGAGGACTCGCAACGCGACCAGGGGGGAAAGAGCCGGAACAAAAAGGAAGTAACCACACGGGACACTGGTGCCCATGGAACCGGCCGGTCGGGCGTTACCCGTCGGTACGGCGCACAACGCAGGGCAAAATCCACGGCGCAAACGGCTATCCAGCCGGCAAAAAATCTGATAGTATTCCGGGGTTGCCATTTTGCACCGCAACGGCTACCGCGGCATCCAGTCAGGGCATGGCGAGGGAACAGTACCCGCTCTCCTTTACCAAGGATCCGCGTCCGCCGTTTGCGGAACCTGCAAGGAGATCCCGTTGTTTTTCTCCAAAGACACCATCCCTCAGCTCATTTTCCGTGTCGCGATTCTGCTGTTCCTTGGCAGCGTCACGCCCTCGCCCGGCTTTTCCTTTGAACAACAACGTACCGCTCTGCTGCCGGGAACAGACGTCCAGGCCGGTCAACTGATTGTAGTGGTTGACGAAACCCTTGAAAACTCGAAAACCGAGCTTTATACCTTCGAGAAATCCGGGAAAGGATGGCAGAAACAGTGCGGTCCGCTCCCTGCCATGATAGGCTGGAAAGGATTGGCCCCGCCCGGGGAAAAGCGGGAAGGTGACGGTCGGACTCCGTCCGGTCTCTATCCGCTGGAGTTTGCCTTCGGCTATGCCGGAGCAATCGATTCGAAGATGCCGTACCGACAGTCCACCGAAAACGACCTCTGGGTGGACGACCCTAACGCGCCCGATTACAACACCTGGGTAAAAAGGGGCCAGACCGGCGCCGCTTCGTTTGAATCGATGAAACTGAATGACCACCGCTATCGCGTCGGCATTTCCATTGGCTATAACCGCAGCCCGGTCGTCAAAGGGCTGGGCAGCGCCATTTTTCTGCACATCTGGCTAAAAGAGGGCGCAACCACCCAGGGTTGCGTCGCAATAGAAGAACGGGAACTGATCAGGATTCTGCAATGGCTGGATCCGAAAAAGAAGCCGATGATCCTGATGGGTACCCGTGCGTGCATCAGCGAAACTGCCGGCATAGTCCTACCGGGACCGTGACTGCAGTATGTGCAGCCCGTTACACCCACCCGCCCGATACTCCTGAAACCCGACTGTTCCGCAGCACCTCTTTCGGCAATTTTTGATAAAGCAAGTATTGTCAGCTGGACCGCAGCGAAATCCCCCCCGGAAGATGACGGACGATCTCTTTGTACTTCTTCCACTCAGTGGCAGTCCATATCTCCGTCGATGCATGGCCATAGGTTCGGATGATGGTTGCAACACGTAGTGCCGTCTCAAGGTCCGGTGCCGTAAAGATATCCAGGTAATCGCAAGGCCCCAGAACGGCAAAATTCTGCTGCCATTCCACCTTTGGGCACTCCTTGGAAATGTGTTCCATGATGTTCTTTTCAAGCATCTCCAGGTTGCTTGGAGAGGTAAGCGCTTCTGGCGCAAGACGCGTCAGCATAATGAATGTCATCATGACCCGAACTCCTTTCCGCTTGATAGTGCATCTTCTCACTGCAGTTACAAGTATAAATCGTCGGAAAGAAATCACAATGACGTCGGGAAGCGGTATTTTGCCAGTCAATGCTCTGGCAAATCTCCTCTCTTCTGGCGAATAGCCTCTTTACAGCAGACCGCTCTCCGCAGCAGTTTTTTGACAAACGGCTAAGGGACTTCTGCCGAGTCTCGCGGCGGCAAGGGCTCGTTCCCCTCCGTTCCGCCACTTTCCGGGGCAACGACGGGAGCTTCCACGACAGCGGCCGGTTCAGGGGCAAACCCGCCGTGTTCGGGACAGTACTCGGTCGGCTCGGTCCCGGCAAGATAATATTCTTCCCGCTGTACCGGACAGTCCGGCGTCGCCAGGCAGCCTGTCGCAGGATCAATGACAACGGATACCACCGTTGCCGGTTTCGAGAAATCGGCAATCGGCCTGGCGGCCAGGGCGGAGCGCATGAAGCGCCCCCAGACAGGGGCGGCAACGGCCCCGCCCGTGAACCCTTTTCCACCGGGTCTGGGCTTGTCATAGCCGACCCAGACGCCGGTTATCAACTGCGGGGTATAGCCGACGAACCAGGCATCCCGATAGTCATCGGTGGTGCCGGTCTTTCCGGCGGACGGCCGTTGCCGAGCGAATTTTTCAAGCGATTTGGCGGTACCGTAGGTCATGACATCCCGCAGCATCTGCGTCGTCACAAAGGCGGTGGCCGGAGAAAGAACCTGGGGCAGCGACAAGGGATTTTCCGTCCAGGCATGACGCTTCCGGTCAAAGATACGGATTATGGTCCTTGATTTGGGCCGCAGCCCGCCGTTGGCCAACGGGGCATAGGCCGAAACCAGTTCATGCAGGGTGACTTCCTCGGTGCCGAGCGCCAGGGAAAGGCCCTTATCAATATGCAACGAAAGCCCCAGGCTCCCGGCAAATTCGGTAAAAAATGGAACCCCGATCGATTCCAGCAGCTTCACCGTAATGATATTATTGGAGTATGCCAGGGCTTGCCTGAGGGTAAGTTTACCCCGGAACTCCTTACCATAATTCTGTGGCTGCCAGGTCGTACCGTTGCCACGCTGATAGGATACCGGCGAGTCATCGAAGAAACTGCTCGGCGTATAGCCATGTTCCAGAGCTGCCGCATAAATCAGCGGCTTTATGGCGGAGCCGGGCTGACGCTTGGCAACAAAAGCCCGGTCATAGGAGCTTTTGCCGGCATCAACCCCGCCGACGACCGCCAGAACATCGCCGGTTGCCGGATCGAGGCACAATAGCGCGCCCTGCAGTTCGGGCGAAATATTTTTCACCCCTTCAGACAGGGATTGCTCCGCCAGTTTTTGCAGGTTCAGATCCAGGGCGGTAATGACATCCAACCCGCCCTGTTCGATTATTTTCGAGCCATACCGTTCAATCAGCTTGGATCGGATATACGCCAGGTACTGCGGTGTCTGGCTCGGTTGCATAAAGGTAACGTGCTGATTGCGCAACGTCTGCCGCTGGCGGGGGGTGATCATTTTAAGATCCACCATCCGCTGCAGAACCACGTCCCGCCGACCTGTTACGTTAGCCGGTTTTCCCAGGGGATTGTAACGGCCCGGGGCCTTCGGCACACCGGCCAACAGGGCGCATTCGGCATCGGTCAATTGCTCCGGATTCTTATCGAAATAGAGCCGGGCGGCCTGGACAATGCCCCAGGCGCCGTTGCCGAAATATATCTCGTTGAAATACATTTCGAGAATCTGCTTCTTGGTGTGTTTCCGCTCGAATTCCATGGCCAGGCGTGCCTCTTTGAGTTTCCTGTCGATGGTTTTTTCCCCGGAAAGGTACTTGTTCTTTATCAACTGCTGGGTAATGGTCGATCCCCCCTCGACCATTTTTCCTTTCACCACATCCTTTACCAGCGCCCGGGCGATCCCCCGGATATCAATCCCCTCATGCTCGTAAAATCGCGCGTCTTCGACAGCAACCAGCGCCTTTCGCAAAAACGCGGGAATACGGTCAATGGACGCCCAGTATCTGCCTTCTGCCGGAATTCGCCCCATGAACCTCCCGTTGCGGTCAAAAACCTTTATCGAAGTGTAACCGGAAGACAGCGGCGGATGCACGGCGAAGCTTTGCCGAGCGTGCGCACTTGAAACGAAGATTGCGAATAAAACAACCCCCGCAATGATGCTGAAAAGCCGTTTTTTAGTCACCACATATACCGAATAAACCATATAAAACACCGCTCCTCCAGACCATATTGTTAGTACGAGATGAACACTGGGCGGCAAGCTTTTCGACAGGCCCAAGTTTGACATTCTATCATACCTGCACCTTTTTCTGCCACAATCATGACAAGCATACCGCCACGGTTGAATCATCTCACGCCCCCGCGAAAATTCCGGCAGCACACGATGGCACCGTCACCCGAATGGCGCGACCTCGCTACAACCATGATCCCTGCCTGTTTTCTCGCCCGCTTTTTCCGTTCCGCAAGACAGAGAGCTCCTGGGACAGTTCCAACCTTTCACGGTTTCAAGTTTCACACTAAATCGCCATTCCCGCTAAAGCAGGCATCCAGCTCGACTTGGATCACGCAACCCCTTCATTCCCGTTTTCGCGGAAAAGCCGTAAGAACCTTCCAGGACTTTTGTGCAACCATCATCTTTTACACTGACAAACGATTTTTTATTTAAGATTTAGCGGAAATGGCCGATACAAATTAATGAAAAAGTCGCAGCCTTGACGCACGTCCAGTCCATACCTCACCTGCACTTAATCAGCTGAGCATGGCAAATCTGTCGCGCTATTGTTGCCAAGAAAACGGCAATGTAAGCCAGGCAACCTGTCGACACGCCATTGACAGGCTAAGAGAACTGCTCGTCCCAACAGATAAAACATCATTTTCATACGGTTGACATTCATTTGCTAAAGGAGAGTGCTATGGGATTTTTGGGATTTGGAAAGAAACGGAATGCCGGCGGCAATGGCGCAACTGTCCTGCAAAGCACCGCGACCGGACTGTCTGGCGAACTGGAAAAGCTACGCATCATCCCCACTTTTGTCAGCGCCTACGTCTCACCGCATGTTGACATCGACCAGGTTGCCAAAGTCCTGGCTGCACGTTTTCCCGGCGTTCCCATGATGATCTGCTCCACTGCCGGAGAACTGCACGCCGATGCCGGACGCTTGTATTGCCAAACCGGCAACCGCTGGGACAGAGTGGTGGTCCAGTGCTTCGACGCCTCCCTGGTAGCCGAAGCCGAGATTGTCAGCATTCCCCTCGGCTGCGAAGACTTGCGCCGGGGCAGCATCGAGACCAGCGTCAAGGATCGCGTGGCCCGTATCGGCAAGGCCATTGCCGATCTGAAGGTAAAAATGGAGATCGACTTCCGCGATACGCTGGCATACGTGCTGTTTGACGGTCTGTCGGCCTCGGAATCATTCTTCATGGAAGCCCTCTATGATTCCGGCCGTTTCCCCTGCCTGTTCGTGGGAGGATCCGCCGGTGGAACCTTCGACTTCCGCAACACCTGGCTGCACGACGGCAGGAAAAAACTTGAAAACCATGCCCTGATAGCATTTATCAAAACGCCGCCGAACGTACGTTTCGGCGTCTTGAAAAGCCAGAACTTCGAACCTGCCGGCAGCAGCTTCAATGTCCTTTCCGCTTCGGTTGAGCAGCGATACGTAACCCAGGTAATTGACGGCAGGGGGCGGATCAGCAGCCTGGTGGAAGCACTCTGCGAAACGCTGCACTGCACCCCGGCCAACCTGGAAGCCAAACTGGCCGACTACTCCTTTGCCATTACCGTGGGCAAAGAGTTGTTCGTTCGTTCCATCTCGCAACTAAATGTTGATGCCGGCAAAGTGCATTTCTACTGCGATATCGCCCCGGGCGAGGAGTTGCAACTGGTGCGCAGGACCGGACTGGTCAGCAACTCGGAAAAGGACTTCAAACGGTTCATGCAGGGCAAACCGGGCAACCCGGTAGCCGGCATCCTCAATGACTGCATCCTCCGTCGGCTTTACAACGAACGTGAACTGCCCGAAATGGGCCGGGTCATGGCAGGAGCCGCCGTGGCCGGCTTTTCAACGTTCGGCGAAATTCTCGGTCTGAACCTGAACCAGACGCTTACCGCCGTGTTCTTTTTCCGGGTGCCGAGCGGGGCACAGTTCAGCGACGAGTATGTAGACAACTTCGTTGCCCATTATGGAGAATTCAAGGCATTTTTCCTGAGACGGCAAATCGCCAAACTGAGCGGCTTGTCACAGGTCGTGGTAAAACAGATCGATGATTTCAAGGGGCAGCAGTACGAGAGCCGTCTCGATGCAACCGGCCTGGAGCCAGCCATGGCACGGTTGTTCGGTGACTTGAATGATCTCGGCCAGGCATTGTACGAAGCCGACGTCCAGCGGGAAACCCTGGCCAACCAGCTCGAAGCCTGCGCCGATGATCTGTACGGATCGGTGGATGATCTTGCCTCCCACATAGAAGAACAGGTGCAGGCAATACATCAGCTCGGCGAGAACTTCTCCGGCCTGACCCAACAAGCCAATACCTCGGCGGCCAGCGCCCGGGAACTGGCTGAAGCCAGCCGCCACATCCAGAGTGTCGTGGAGATCATCGAACAGATTGCCGACCAAACCAACCTGCTGGCCCTTAATGCCGCCATCGAGGCGGCCCGTGCCGGCGACAGCGGACGAGGCTTTGCCGTTGTTGCCGACGAGGTCCGCAGCCTGGCGGAGAAATCCCGCACCAGCGCCTTGGAAATCGGCACCAACATCTCACGCCTGGCTTCCGAGATTGGTACCGTTGCCAATGAAATCGAAGCACAATCCAGTGATGTTGCCAGCCTCTCGTCACTGCTGAGCGTTATCGAAGAATCCAGCGGACGGAGAGCCGAAACTGCCGGCCATACCAAAGGAGTAGCAGACACACTGAAAAACCTGACTCACCTGAGCCACTCCCACGCTTGATCGGTCGCATCTGAAAATGATAGGGGACCAGCTGCTTTTTCTGACAGGCGCAAGCCATTCAGCACGTTGCAACAGCAGCCGGTTCCCTTCCTTCAACCAGTCTCCAGGAAAAACATACCCTCCGGAAATTTCTGCGTTACCCGGCCCCGCAAAATCCCTTCACCATGGTTACCCAGGCTCCCCACACCCCTCGTCCAGAGATGAACAGATTACAGGATTCTGCCTTGTTTCGTATTGTTCAACACATGTTACAATATGAGTCCAGAAAAAGCAGCTCGTGAAACATCTGTAACAAATTGCAACCGGTCTAAGTTCCGGCTCCGAAGTCAGTCCCGCAATAAACCGGCCAACACCGCCATACACGCTACCAAACGCGACCAAAATCTGTTTGGTACATATCTTGATAGACAAACCATGAGTCTCTCCCATTTTTGCCTGCGAACCTTTTTTCGAACTTTCGGAGACTTATGGCTAAACATACTTTCACACAGCTACTAGACATCAAGCAGATCCAGTCCCTTATGGAGTCCTACAATAAAGTGACCGGACTGCTCTCGGCTATCCTGGACACCAACGAAAAAGTCCTGGTAGCTGCCGGATGGCAAGACATATGCGTGCGGTTCCACCGGCAGCATCCGGTTACCCTGGATCGGTGCAAGGAAAGCGAAGCCTACATCAAGAAGCACCTGCACAACTACGAGGGACGATTTTTAGAATACAAATGCAGGAACGGTTTGCGGGACATGGCCATGCCAATCTTTTTCGACGGCGAGCACCTGGCAACCTTTTTCTTCGGCCAGTGTTTTTACGAGGACGACAATCCGGATCCGGAATTTTTCCGCCACCAAGCCAGGGAATTCGGTTTTGACGAGAACAAGTACCTGGAAGCACTGCAACGGGTTCCCATCTATTCCCGCGAACAAATGCGCAATGCCCTGGACCTTTACTCAAACCTGATGAAAATCATCACCGAGATGGGAACCAAGAAGCTAAAGCTTATCCAGGAAATCGAGGCGCGTGAAAAAGTCAGCCGGAAGATGCGTGAATCCAGAGAATACACTGACAGGATCATCAATTCAATTCTCGATGAGGGAGGTGTAGATCTCTGAAAAAACAAGGATTAATCCGTTCTTCAGCTGCTGACCGTTATTTCTTTTCCGTATCCGGCAGCCCCTAGCTGCTTTTTATGACTACCGATTCCGCACCTGCTTCTAACCACGACCGATCCACTGACACCTCTCAATAACTGTAAAGCTGTAAATACTGTAAACCAGGTATTGTTAATATATTTTACATCTTTTACACACCAACCTCTGCTTCCTTATAACTGGCGTCCCGGCAAAAACGATAGCCCCTGGCTATCATACTAGGATAACTAACCTTTTAAGATATAATCATTTTCATTCGACAACTTGGTATGGTCGTTGCTGTTATATAAATCATCGTTCAATAACACTACCGATTACCATACTGTATTTTATACGAGCAGATAAGTCATAGGCAGTTTTTGCAAAGTATATTTATTTGCACCATAATTATTACTTACTGTGACTACATGTATTTAGTTCTGTTTTGTCATTAGGATGGCTATTTCATCACCATGAGCATCACCACTTTTATCTTTAAGTAAATTACTACAATCATTTTCTTCAGGTCTGTTACCAATTATCTGTGACACACTGTCTAAATGATAAAAGACATTGGGTTTACAATAACAACCCAAACCATCAAACAGATGGTACTACTTCATCAAGGAGGCTGAACTATGAAATTGCAGGGGAGAGTTGCTATCGTAACAGGATCGGGAAGAGGCATCGGCAGGGGCATCGCAATGAGATTGGCTTCTGATGGCGCAACAGTCGTTGTGAGTGATATCATACTCGAGAACGCACAGAAAGTTGCAGCAGAGATCGAAGCAGCTGGCGGCAAGTCAATGGCGATTCAGACTGACGTTACCAAGGCAGACCAGGTAAATGAACTGGTTGACAAGGCAGTGGAGAAATTCGGCAAGCTGGACATCATGGTGGCAAACGCCGGCATCGCCAACATCAAAATGAGCCTTGAAATGACCGCCGAAGAGTGGAACAAAATCATGGAAGTCAACACCACCGGCGTATTCCTCTGTGACACAGCGGCAGCGAAACAGATGATCAAGCAAGGTCACAAAGACTACATGGGAACCGGTGGCAAAATCATCAACTGCGCAAGCATCGCGGCGCACTCCGGTTTCGCCATTCTTGCCGCGTATAGCGCCTCCAAGTTCGCCGTCAGGGGATTCACCCAGGCTCTGGCCAAGGAACTGGGACCCCACAAAATCTGTGTTAACGCCTACTGCCCGGGTATCGTCGGCACCGACATGTGGACGCTTATCGACGAAAAGATGGGGCCGTATCTCAACATGAAGAAAGGCGAAGTACTGAAGGAGTACACCAAGCTCATCACCGCCGGAACCGTCGGGGTGCCCGAAGAGGTGGCTTGCTTCGTATCGTACCTCGCATCTGATGACGCCAACTACATGACCGGCCAATCGGTCATGATCGACGGCGGGATCATCATGAACTAAGCTGCACCACCAATACGCATCAGCAATTGAATACCGGCAGGTACCCTCGACTCCACCCGGGTATCTGCCGGTTTTGCATTTAATGGGACACACCCTCCTTTCGAGCTTTTCTTGGTTTGAAAATTGCTTAAACTATCAACGAACACATCTTTTCTCCGCAAGGAGCTTCCCCTATGACTACCAATGAACAGACCAGGCATGTACAGATGGTTCTCGAGCTAGTTGCCGCCTATGACAAGGGGATGACAAATCACACCCTGACCAGTGATTTTCAGCCGCAGATCATCAGGTCATGGGAACGATGCATCTCCAAGTACAAACTCAATCCCTCCACGGTGGAAAAACCGATCATGCTCACCAAAAAAGCTCTCCGGGATTACGTAGACCCTTTGGAAGACTTCCTGTTTTTTGCCCAGTCAGGCATGCAGAAACTCTACAAACTGCTCTCTTCCGTCGGCTACGCCCTGCTGTTAAGCGATGCAAACGGCGTAACTGTCGATTACCTCGGAAACCCTAACGATGAAAAGAAAAACATGGAAGCGGGCCTCTACCCCGGTTCGATCTGGCTGGAATCACTGATGGGAACCAACGGCATCGGCACCTGTCTTGAGGAAAGAAGAGCGGTAACGGTTCACCGGGAAGATCACTTCTCCGCGGCTTTCATAGGATCCAGCTGCACGGCGGCACCCCTCTTTTACCCCGACGGCGCCCTGCTCGGCTCCCTGGACGCGTCACTACTCAGCTCACCGGAATCCAAGGACTCCCAGGCGGTTGCCCTGCTGCTCCTCAACTCCCATGCCCGGTTGATCGAAAACGCCTATTTCATGAGAAAATGCCGCGACACCTGGATCATCCGCTTCAGCAAGATGCAGGCCTTCGTGGAGGTTACAACGGAAAATCTCATCGCGGTAAACTCGGACGGCTATATCGTTGCGGCCAACTACAACGCTATCAACGAGTTAAGCAGACAGGGAGGATGCACGCCGATCAACCGGCAACTGTGCGACGTTTTCGAGTTACTCTTCGAAGACGTCGTCAATCATGCTTTGAACAAGGCCAGCATGATCTTCCCGATTCGCGCCATAAATACTGGAAACCCATACTTCGCAACATTCTCCGCACCGGAAACCAAGCGAGCCCAATCGCCGGAATGCCTGATTGGTGCGAACAAGGAGCAATCTTCCAGGACCATTCCGCAATCCCCCCTGACGTTGCATAATCTGGCCAGCAGCGACCCGCTGATGACGCAGAACGTCAACTGCGCCGGACGTGTCATGAACAAAGGTATCCCGATACTGCTTATCGGCGAAACCGGGACCGGCAAGGAAGTCTTTGCCCGCGCAATTCATGAAGCCAGCGAGCGTGCAGGAAAACCGTTTGTCGCCCTGAACTGTGCCTCCATCCCCGAGTCGTTGATCGAAAGCTAATTGTTCGGCTACAAGCCGGGAGCCTTTACCGGTGCTCACATCAAGGGGATGCGGGGAAAGATTCTGCAGTCGGACGGCGGCACGCTCTTTCTGGACGAGATCGGCGACATGCCGTTGAACCTCCAGACCAGGATGCTGCGCGTCCTGGCCGAAAGGGAGATCTTGCCCCTTGGCAGCGAAACACCGGTAAAGGTCGACCTGAACGTCATCTGCGCCACGTTGCGCAACCTCGAGGACCTGGTGCAGAAAGGCCAGTTCCGCGAAGACCTCTATTTCCGCCTCAACGGCATCACGATACTGCTGCCTCCGCTTCGTGAACGGGAAGACAAGCAAGTACTGATAAGGAATGTCCTGGATTTCGTCAGCGGGGGCAGGACGGTAACAATAAATGCCGAAGCTATCGACGCCTTGGTGAACTATTCCTGGCCGGGGAACATCCGTGAATTGCATAATGTTTTACGCTATGCACAAGCAATCAATGAGAACGGCACCATCACTGTCGATGACCTGCCGCTCGGCAAGCCAAAGGAGGCGTCCCTGCCGATAGAGCAACGTGCCGCGGCGAATGACAATGCGGTCATCGCTGAAACAGGCACCAATGGAGCAATTCACAATGCCGAACGCGCAATAATGTTGGAGGTGCTCGGCAAACACCGCTGGAATATTTCAAAAGCGGCCGATGAGCTTTGCATCAGCCGCCCTACCCTCTATAAAAAAATGAAGCAGCACACCATAATTCCGCCGCACCGATTCCACCGGAAGAAATGAGGACCCGGCGGTATTGTTGTCACTGACGCAACTGCCGGAGAGAAACGATTTCCCTCTGGTCTCAGTCGCAATGCACGCCTCCACTGGGCACTCCGCAGGACAAACCTCTCCAAACGCCCATCAGCGTCACTCCAGCCGTTATCAACAAACCCGACTTTTTGCATTCCAACCCTTCACCTGGCCGCAAAAACGTACTAGTATAAGCGGTGTTTCAACGAATTCAGGATAGCGCGAACCGGGCGGGATATTCCGACCGAAAAAGCGGCAGCAACCGGTAAAGGGGATATTGTCATTGCAACCACATGTTCTGAAGATTCAACTGCCTGAATGGGTCACTCTTTTCCTACAAGGTTATCCCGATTACTTTCCGACAATCCGTGACCGCATGTCGTTCGTTATCGAAGCCGCGCGGCGCAATGTTTGCCAAGGTAGCGGAGGACCGTTCGCAGCAGCGGTATTTGAGATCGAATCAGGAAAACTGATCGCACTGGGAGTAAACCTGGTCACCTCCGAAGGACTGTCTATGCTCCACGCGGAAATCCTGGCCCTGGCGCTTGCCCAGAAAAAGCTGGGCAGCTATGACCTCGGCAAGCACGATACGCCGCCCCACGAACTGGTCA
>JAQUHN010000049.1 GCA_028683555.1 Geobacteraceae bacterium
GATGGCCAGGAGACGGGTGAAACCCTGGTCATGATACGCGGCACGTATGGCGGCACATCTGTTTCGTACCGAATCATAAGGGTCGGCCGCCTGCAGTGCGGCAGAAAATAATTTTCTGGCAATTTCTTGATGGTTTTTCATATAGTACAAACTATACCGGTGGGAGCAGCCGGAGTCAAATGTCAACATGAGGAGCGGAAATGGGAAATACATCAGGTGACGGGAACAAACCGCGCAATTTCGACGATGCCGCAACTTCCTGGGATGATGAGCCGCGCCGGGTAAGGCTGGCCAGCGAGGTGGCGGCAGCGATACGGGCGGAGGTTGGCGTGACTCGTTACATGACCGCCCTGGATTACGGCTGTGGTACCGGGCTCGTCACCCTCTGCCTGCAGCCCCATGTCGGAACCATTACCGGGGCTGATACCTCGGACGGCATGCTGCAGGTACTCCGCGAAAAAGTGGCGAGCCGGGGGGTGGCAAACGTGGCAACGGTACATCTGGAGCCGGACCAGGAAACTTTTCCGTCGGAAAGCTTCGACCTGCTGGTCAGCAGCATGACGCTCCATCATGTTGAGGATGTGGCAAAGCTGCTGGTCGAGTTTTACCGTATCCTGCGCCCTGGCGGAGTGCTGGCCATCGCCGACCTCGATGCGGAGGACGGCAGCTTTCACGGCCATGGCCTTGCTGCCGCCCATTCCGGTTTTGACCGCGAACGGATGCGTGTTATGCTGGTAAAGGCCGGTTTTCGAGGAATTCGGGATACAACCGCCGCTACCGTAGAGAAAAATGATGCCGCTGCTGAAATCCGGACCTACACCGTTTTTCTCATGACCGCCGAAAAATAGAAATCAATCGCAAGGAGTTATTGTTATGCCACGAGGAAAATGCCGGCGCCATGGCGAGGACGTTCCCTGTTCCTGCGGAATGGGCAACCTGTATCGCTTTGTAGAACCGGTTGCCCTGTTTCTGCTCAAGACCAAAGGGCGAACCCACGGTTACGACCTGGTGGGTGCCCTGAACGATTATGCGCTTACTGATGCGCTGGTCGAGCCGGGCGCCCTCTATCGGACACTGCGTCGCCTGGAGGAAAACAGCTATGTCGTTTCTACTTGGGACGTCAGCGGCGCCGGGCCGGCTCGGAGAGTTTACGAGCTGACCCCGTCCGGCGATGCTCATCTGCGTGAATGGGAGGCCGTTCTCGAGCGGCTTTCGCAGTCGCTGGGCAGGTTTGTCCTCGATATTCGTGCGGCTGCGGCAGAATCTCCGCCCGAAAAGGTGGACCGGTAGGGTACGGAAGCCCATGCTCTTTGCGGAGATTTCATGAAAGACCCGACATCGAGATATGGTTCACCAGCACTTTGGCTGCTTGCTGCAGCTATCTTTCTTTCCTCTCTGCTCGGCTGGTTTGCTGCCGACCAGTACCGGAATGCGATCCCATTGGCCGAGGAGAATCTCCGCGGTCTCTCCCTTTCTCTCTCGGCGGCAGTAGAAACCCTTGCGGTAAAAGACCCCTCGCTCTTCGCTCTGAAGGATTTCCGTACCAGGGATCTGGCATATCTTGCTTTGCTCGACCGGGACGGAAAGATTCTTTATCATTCAAACAACAGTCTTGTCGGCACAACCGTTCCTGACCAGCGGTTTGTCCCGGTCTTTAGCTCGGCGGAAACGGTGGCTGGCCGGACGAGGCTTGGAACCGGCGAGGAAATCTACGAATCAAACTCGCCGGTTCATTCTTCGGGACAGGTGATGGCACTGCGCCTTGCCCTCCATACCTACCGTGCCGATGCCGTGATCCGCCGGGCGCGGCTGGATGTCTTCGTGGTGTTTTCCCTGCTGACGACCGCCTGGATCATGGGCGTGTTCCTCTATCGCTTTTCGTTGCGGGCTGAGGCACACCGGCAGGAAATGACCCGCCGTGAGCGCCTAGCCCAGCTTGGCGAGATGGGCGCTGCCATTGCCCACGAAATTCGCAACCCCCTGTCCGGAATCAAGGGCTATGCACAATTGCTCCAGGAAACCACCGGTTGCCAGGACGATGGTGACCCGGCCGGGTTGATCGTCGCGGAGTCGCTCCGACTCGAGCGGTTGGTGAACGACCTCCTTGTTTTTGTCCGCACTATGCCGCCCCCTGTTTCCTCGGCACGGATTGCCGACGTTCTGCACCGTTCCCTTGATATGATCGCTGCCGATGCGGAGGGTCAGTCCATCACGGTGACGGCCGACCTGGTCGACCACCTGCAGGTGCGCGGAAACGGGGATGAGTTGCAGCAGGTCTTTTTGAATCTTTTCCGCAATGCGCTCCAGGCAATGCCGGGCGGCGGGAGTCTCCATGTGCGGCTGCGCAGCGAGAAAGGTGCCGCTGTCATAGAAATCCGGGATACCGGACACGGTATTCCCGAGCAGGAGTGGTCGCGGGTCTTTGTGCCTTTTGTCACGACCCGTGCCCGTGGCACCGGCCTTGGCCTGGCGATCTGTCGGAAAATCGTCGAACAATGTGGTGGGCGTATCCAGCTTGTGGCAAGCTCTGCGAACGGGACGACTTTTTCGGTAATGCTTCCCTTGTGCGGTAAGTGATGCCGATGCAGCACACTCATAGATAACGGAGCAACCTATGGAACGAATTCTCGTGGTTGAGGATGACGCCACTTTCCGGAGCCTGTTGCGAACGATACTGACAGCAGAGAATTATGAAGTTGTCGATGTTTTCGATGCCGAACAGGCGTTGGACATTCTGCGCCGCCGGGAGTTCGATCTCGTCATCTCCGATCTGCGGATGCCGGGCAAGAGCGGCATGGAACTGTTCCGCGAAACCCGCAACATCTTTGTGCCGCCGCCCTTTATCCTGCTGACCGCCTACGGCACCATAGAGGAGGCGGTCGAAGCCATGAAAGAAGGCGCGGCCGATTTTCTTACCAAACCGCTTAAAGACCCTGCGGCATTGCGAACGCTGGTGGCAAAGGTTCTGGCAACGGGGCGCCGCGAACGGGAATATATGTCGCTGAAAGAAGCGGAGAGTGCCGGACTGCCACCCGAAAGCCTGATTTTTGCCGGCACGACGATGGCAGAGGTTCGCCGCTTGGTTCACGAGGTGGCCGCAACCGGCGCAACGGTCATTTTGTTTGGCGAGAGCGGTACCGGCAAAGAGGTGATAGCGCGCGTGCTTCATCTGCTGAGTCCTCGCAGGCACTCGGGGTTCATCCCGGTCAATTGTGCCGCTATCCCTGATACCCTGCTGGAAAGTGAGCTGTTCGGCCACGAAAAGGGCGCCTTTACCGGTGCCGTGCAAGCCCGTCGCGGCAAGTTCGAGCTTGCCCACGGCGGGACGATCTTTCTCGATGAAATCGGCGAAATGCCGGTTGCCCTCCAGGCCAAGCTGTTGCGGGTGATCCAGGAGAGAACCTTCGAAAGGGTCGGAGGCAGTCGCGAAATTCGGGCGGATGTCAGGGTTCTTGCCGCAACCAACAGGGACCTGGAAAAGGATGTGCGTGACGGACGTTTTCGCGAAGACCTCTATTACCGGTTGCATGTCTTTCCTGTCCAGCTGCCGCCGTTGCGTGAGCGAAATGATGCCATTCCGCTACTGACCGACTATTTTGTCGAGCGTTTCGGCCGGCAGATCGGCAAGCGGGTGCAGGGTGTGTCGCCGGAGGCGTTGACCATACTGCAGTCCTATCGCTGGCCCGGCAATATTCGTGAATTGCAGAATGTCATCGAGAGGGCGGTGATTCTCTGCCGGGGAGCGATTTCCGTCGCGGACCTTCCCGCGACCCTGTCGGCCTGCGATAGCGATGCGCAAGAATTGGGGACCCTCAAGGATCTGGAGCGTGAGGCAATTCTTTCCGCCCTGGAAAAAACCGGCGGCAACCGGCGGCGGGCGGCAGAAGAACTGGGCTTGTCCCGCAGGACTCTTCAGTACCGGCTGAAAGAATACGGGCTGATCAAGGATGAGTGATCGGCAGTTGGTGCAGAAACTGCGCGCCTGGTGCGGGATATGCACCGATTTTCTGTCGCCGTGTTTTGCTGTAGATAATTTTTTCAACAATAACATGCTGTTGGAGGTGCAAGTGATTCGGCACGGTACTTGATACTTCTTTGGTTGTGACCTGTGTGGTGAGTTAACCGTACGGGGCGCTGGGAACAACATCCAAAAGAAGGAGGAAGTGCCATGAACAACAGTAAATTTGCAGTGTATGGAGTCGTTGCCTTGTGTGCCCTTGCATTGTCGGGCGAGGCATTCGCAGCAGGGGGACAACGGATGCGGCAGCGGGACGGAAGCTGTCTCAGAACCTCCACCATGACGAAATCGCAGACAAAAACGCAAACGCAGACGCAAACAAAGACCCAGGTGCGTCAGCAGTTGCAGGACGGCTCCGGTGCCGGAGCAACCGCGACCGGCATGGGAGCCGGTCAGGGGCAGATGCGGCAACTGGGGCCGGGTGACGGTGAAGGTAATGAAACCAGGCCGCTGGACGGCACCGGTTATGGCTCGCCTAACAAATGATCAACTGAAGCAGTGATCCCTATGCTGTTTATCACGGACAGGGATCACTGTCTTGCGATCAATTTTGGTTCCGCCGGGTGCTGTCTGGTACCGGACGGGTGAGGAACAGTGATGAAGACAGGCCGTTGTATTTTTCTCGTGGTTTTGCTTATGGCGGGAATTCTCTTGCTGCCATCGTTCGCTCAGGCTTTTTGGGGTTTCGGCGGCGATGCGTCACGGGAAAGAAGCGGTCTTGACTTTGATAGCGGCTATGACCGGAACACGGAAACTACGCTACGGGGTAAGGTCGTTGCTATTGAGCAGGGAGAGGGCAGCGACCCGGTCATGATCATGGTCAGGCAGGGGCGTGAGGAGTTTCAGGTTGTGGCGGCCCCGGCCTGGTACTGGTCCGATGGCGGGATTTCGCTGAAGCCGGGTGATGAGCTTGTCGTGACCGGCTCAAAGGCCCAAGGCAAGGACGGCAAGATTTATCTCATCAGCCGCATTATCAGCAATCTAAGCGACCGGGAGAACGTTACCCTGCGGGATGAATCCGGAAAACCGGGCTGGCACGGCGGGACCCGGATGAGGCATGGTACTGCTGGCGGCCAGCGTCGCATGGGCGGTGGGGGGAGGAGAAGGTGAGCAAGCTTAGGAGTTGTTCAGTTGTATTGTTACTCATAGTGGGAGTTTTTTTACTGGGCTCCGTGGCCGATGCCGGCGATACAGTGGTTTCCGTGGGCCTCGGGGTGGATTTTGCAACCGGTGACTACGGGACCGGGCTAACTACCGATTCCGTTGCGGTCCCCTTGATTGTCGACATCTATCCAACGAAGCGTCTTGAGTTCGAACTGGTAATCCCGTACCTTTACCAGAGCAACAGCTACACGGTTGCTGCTGGCGGGATCCGGTTCCGGAACAACGGTTATGCTGCCTATGGAGGGTCATTGCTCGGCTACGGCTTGAACGGCAACGGCTCCGGCGGATCAACCGCCGGATTGCTGTATGCTCTTTCTGCCGATGATGCGAGCCGCTCCCAGAGCGGTCTCGGCAATATTTCCCTCAAAGCTGGCTATGTTGTGCTGGAGGAGGGAACGTTTGCGCCTCAGGTGAAGCCGATGCTGTACGTGGAATTTCCAACTGCCGACAAGGATAAGGGGCTTGGCACCGGCGAGTTCGTCACGGGGGTTGGTGCGTCGCTGGATAAATGGTTCGGTAGTTGGCGGGCCTATGCGGAAGGAATGTATAACTTCCAGGGTTCTTCCGACCTCTATGACCTGAAGGATTTCTTTTCCTATGAGGCAGGAGTTGGCTATCAAGTGACGGACCGTTTCCAGTCGAACCTGGCCCTGCTTGGGGCAACCGAGCCGGCGGAAGGGGCGTCCAACCTGCTGGAAACCAGGCTGAAGATCACCTGCCGGTTGAGCGGCAGGGGCAGTCTCGAAGGGTATCTTGCCGCAGGCCTTACCAGTGGCAGTCCTGATTTCGGTGCCGGTGTGGCCGCCTTCTACGACTTCTGAAAACCTGCAAAAATTGAGTGAGGCTTTGTCGTCAACTGCCCCTGGCTTCTTTGTGGCGATTGCTTCTGGTGCATGGGGTTGTTCAATTGTCTGCAATAGTCTGGCGGTAGGGGGCTGTGAACAGCGTCCTTATCGGGTTATTATCAGAAACCGGTCGTCGAAATATTTTTCGATGATCGGTTTCACCTCCTTCCAGGAAAGTCCCCCCCCGCCGCATCCGGGGCGGGGGACCACCACTTTTTCCCATCCCATGCTGTCGGCCAGTGAAGCCAGTTCCCGTGCCGATCTCTCGATAAGCTTCAGGTCGGGGGTTTCGTAGGGGGAATGTTCAACCGGGAAACTGACGACTCCATCGCCGAGATATGCGACATGATTGCCCTGTTTGGCGAGGATGGTGCCGAGTCTTTGCGCCAGGTCGGGAAATTGTTCTCCTGCTTGGCGGGCACAGCCGTTTCCGAGCAGCGCCTTGCCGGTTTTCGTTACCAGACCATTGGTAGTTACCGCAATAATTGCCCTGCCGTAATGATCCCAGAGATTGCCTGTGATATTGTTCATGGTATTCTTTTCCTTAAGCTTTGTTACATTTTAAAAAAGTGACGATATACTGATTGGTACTGTATGGCGAAACACTGCGCGTGCCGCTGCCATTCGTGGTGCGCCGGGAACTTGATGGGTAAATGTACCATTTAGTTTTGCGTATTTTACCGGTTGAGTCAATCTGTAACCAGGGGAGAGATGTTTTCATGAAATCGAGCCATGGCGAAAATTCTGTTCCACGGTTTCTGCTCATAGCTCTCGTTTTGCTGGTTGCCGCCATCCTGGTGGCGGGATATTACTGCTTCCAAGACCAGCGGAAACAGTTGGTGCAGGAAAAATTCGACGATCTTGCCACGGTCGCTGATCTCAAGGTGCATCAGCTCGCCAAATGGCGCTCCGAGAGGTTGATGGATGCCTACTATTTTAAAGAAAATGGCGAATTCGCCAAAGGTGTCGAACAGTACGCGAAGCGCCCCGAATCGGTTCATGAGCGACGGAAACTGCTGGAGTGGCTTACTCCCTTGCTGAAAAACCCGGAATATCGGCTCGTTGTGCTTTTTGATGCCAAGGGAATGGAACTGGTGCGGGTTGGGGAGCAAAACGAGACGGTGGGAAGGTTCGCCTGGGAATCCATTCACCGTGCCCACCGGGCCGGAGCCGTAATTCTTTCAGATTTTCATTACGGAGTACAGTCCCATATACACCTTGACATGCCGGTCCCGCTTGCCGTGAACTCCGGGTCGGGAGAAAAGGTGGTCGGTACCCTCTTGTTGCGCATCGATCCGTGGCATCGTCTCTATCCCCTGGTACAGTCCTGGCCCGCTCCGAGCCGAACCGCGGAAACCCTGCTTGTCAGGCGCGATGGTGAAGAAGTGCTGTTACTCAATGAGCTCCGCCATCGGAAGGGTACGGCGCTGGTACTGCGGCTGCCGGTGAGCAGTAGAAGCAGCGTTACCGCCCGGGCGATCCGTGGCGAGGGACGTAACCTTGAGGGTAAAGATTACCGGGGTTTGTCGGTGCTGGCCGCGGCCAGGGAGGTCGGCGGATCGTCTTGGATGCTCGTCGTAAAGGTGGACAGAGAGGAAATCCTGGCCCCTATGGTGGAAAGGTCCTGGTTGATGCTGGTCGTGATTGTGCTCCTGATACTGTCTGTAGGAGCCATCGTGGCTCTGTTCTGGCGACATCAACGGGCCCGTTTTTATCGTCAACTCTACCTCGAAGAGCGGGAACGCCGCATGCTGGCGGACCGGATCGAGTACCTGACCCGCAATGCCAATGACATCATACTGCTGCTTGATGGAAAAAATCGTGTTGTCGAGGCAAACGAGAAAGCACTGGTGGTCTATGGTTATTCACGGGAAGAGATTACCCGGATCGGCCTGGTGGAGCTTTGCTGTGAAACCTTGCTGCATGATCTTGATGAAAGGGTTCAGCAGGTGATGGAAGAGGGCGGGCTGGTATTCGAGAGCGTCCACCGTCGCAAGGATGGTTCCTGTTTTCCGGTTGAAAACAGTGTCCGTTTCCTGGAAATGGATGGTGAGCCGTTCTTTCAGACGATTATCCGTGATATCAGCGAGCGAAAAAAAGCGGAACAGCGAATCGAGCGTTTGTCTCATATGTACCAGGCCCTCAGCCAGGTCAACCACGTCATCGTGCATGGCACTGACAGGAAAGAGCTCATTGTTTCCATTTGTCGCACGATCGTCGTCCACGGAAGGTTCAGTATGGCCTGGGTGGGCTTGGTGGATGTCGCAACCGGCCGTGTGGTTCCGACTTGCTGGTATGGGTGCGAAGACGGTTACCTATCGCAGACGGTGATTTCGGCCGAGGATGTGCCGACCGGCCGTGGGCCGACCGGCCGGGCGATCCGTGAAGGGCAACCGGTGATCTGTCAGAACATTGGTGGCGACCCTATTATGGCGCCGTGGCGGGAGGATGCCCTTGCCCGAGGCTACCATTCCTCGGCGGCCTTTCCCCTCGCTGTCGAGGGTGAGTGTGTCGGAGCCCTTATGGTGTATGCTCCGGTTTCGAATTATTTCGATGACGAGATTGTGTGCTTGCTCGACGAGCTGTCGGCCAATCTTTGCCACGCCCTCGAATCACTCCAGCGTGATGAAGCATTGGAGAGAAGTCGAGAACGACTCCTGTTTGCCATGAAATCGTCCGAAATGGGGGCATGGGACTGGAATCTGCAGAAGAATGAGTTTCGTTGGGATGATTACATGCATTCTTTGATCGGCCTGGAACCGGGGAACTTTTCCGGCAGGATCGAGGATTATGTGACGATGATTCACCCGGTTGACCGGGAAAGGGTTCGCCATGAACTGAAGACCCTGCTGGCTGAGGGTTCTGAGTATGAAAGCAGGTATCAGGTGATCCGGCCGGACAGGACGATTCGCATGTTTCACATCAAGGGCAGGCTTCATCGGGATGGGCAGGGACGGCCGGTCCGGATGGCCGGGGTTGCCTGGGATATTACCGACAAAATGCTGAAATCGCTTCGGCAGCGGCAGCAGAAAGAGCTTATTCGAACAATGCTCGATACCATTCCGGTGATGATTTGCTATTTCGATACCGATGGCTGCCTGAAGTGGGTAAATAGCGAGTGGGAGAAGACGATCGGTTGGTCGTTGCTGGATATGAACCCTGAGGAGTTACTGGAAAAATGTTGCCCTGATGCAGAGTATCGAAGCGACATGATGCATTTCTTCGATACGGCCGACGGCAGTTGGGCCGATTTCAGGGTCAATGTCTGCAACGGAGGTGTTCTTGTTACGACTTGGGCGGCGGTGAGGCTTTCTGACGAAACAATACTTGCCATCGGTCAGGATGTCACCGAGCGGATGAGGGCCAGGGAAGAGATTCTGAGTCTCAATGCCGGTCTTGAAGAACGTGTTCGGCAGCGTACCGAAGAGTTGGAAGAGGCAAACCGTGATCTGGAGTCCTTCTCCTATTCCGTTTCCCATGACCTGCGGGCGCCGCTTCGTGCCATCAGGGGCTTTGCCAATATTCTGCGTGACGAATATGCCGAAGGTCTCGGCGAGGAGGGCCTGCGGTTTTCGGCCATGATTGTGCAAAACGCGGAAAGGATGGGACAGCTGATTGAGGATCTCCTGTCCTTTTCCCGGGCCGGCAGGGGCAGGATGCTGCGCAATGTGATCAGCATGACCAGGCTGGCCCGCTCCGTAATTGATGAGCTTCAGCTACAGGGGGGCAATGAGGGTGTCGAGTTTGACCTGGAACCACTCCCCGATGCGGTGGGGGACGAGGCCATGATGCGCCAGGTGTGGATGAATCTGCTGGGGAATGCGCTTAAATTCACCCTGCCGAAAGGTGTCGGCCGTATCGAGGTCAGCGCGCTGCCCGGAGAGGGCGAGAGCGTCTACCGGGTAAAGGATTCAGGCGTCGGGTTTGACGGGGCGTTGGCCCACAAGGCCTTCGGCATATTCCAGCGGCTGCATTCTTCGGCCGATTTTGAAGGAACCGGTGTGGGGCTCAGCATTGTGCAACGGATTGTCAGCCGTCATGGCGGGAAGGTCTGGGCGGAAGGGGTGCCGGGCGAAGGGGCGACGTTTTATTTCTCGCTACCGCTGCTTTAGAATCGGGGTAAGGAAATCGGATTAAGGATTAAAGAAGCGGATTAAGGATCAAGGATTATTCCTTACCCCTTACTGCATAATCCTTACCCCGAATTTTATACCCCGCTTTCCTTAATCCGTCCCCCGCCTCTGCCTCTAAAGTCCCACCTCATGCGCCAGCTTCTGCCAGGCCGGCAGGCTTCTCTCGATCATTCCTTTGTCAACGCAATAGGCAATGCGGAAAAAACCTGGCGCACCGAAACCGGCTCCCGGTACCAGCAGGATCTGGTGCTGCTGGGCCAGTTTGACGAACTTTACGTCGTCCGGCAGGGGGGATTTCGGAAAGAAGTAAAAGGCGCCATCTGGTTTGACCATGCTGAATCCCATGGCAGTCAGGTTGTCATAGAGGATGTCGCGTTTTTCCCGGTATTCGTCGATATTTACTGAAACACGCTGCAGTTTGGCGACCAGTCGCTGCATGAGGGCCGGGGCGTTGACGAATCCCAGTACCCGGTTGGCGAAGATCGCCCCTTGTATGAATGTGGCAACATCTTGCATGCGCGGATTCGCAGCCAGATAGCCGATCCTTTCGCCGGGCAACGCCAGGTCCTTGCTGTGCGAGGTGACGATGACCGAATTTTCCACCAGCGGGAAGATGTTCGGCACTTCGCTGCCATCGTAACAGATCCGGGAATAGGGCTCATCGGAAATGAGCAGTATCTGCCGGGACAGTTCACGTTCTTTGCGCTTCAGCAGTTCTCCCAGTTTCCGCAGACTCTCGGCCGGATAGATGACGCCGGTCGGATTGTTGGGCGAGCAAAGGATAATAGCCCTGGTTTTCGGGGTAATTGCGTTTTCGATGGCGGTCAGATTGAGCTGAAAGGTTTCCTTGTCGGTCCATGCTTCAACTGGAACACCGCCGTGGTTGTCGATGTAAAATTTGTATTCGACGAAATAGGGGGTGAGGATTATCACTTCTTCGCCCGGATTGAGAATAGTCTTGAGCACCACGTTCAGCGCCCCGCCGGCACCGCATGTCATGACCACCTGGGAACCTTTCACCTCCAGCCCGGATCTTTCCGCCAGAACCTCCGCGACCGCATTGCGGGTTTCCTCGTAACCGGCATTGCTCATATAGCGGTGCATACCGGCCAGGGGGTGATTGGCCAGCTTGCGGAATTCTTCCTCGAATTCGGCTGGGGGCTCCACGTTGGGGTTGCCGAGGGTGAAGTCATAGACATTCTCCGCTCCATGGATGCTGCGAAGCCGCTCACCTTCTTCGAACATCTTGCGTATCCAAGAGGCATTTTCTATGAAACCGGCAATTTTCCTGGCAACGGGCATGGCAGATCTCCTTTTCTTCCTGCAGCGGATAGTCCCGGCAAGACACGCTTGGCGGACCGTTGTTATTTAGTTTTCATCCGCAAAGGTTCTTTTTCGCCCTGGCCGTGTCAATCCGCGGGCTTGCTTGTGCGGCGTACTTGGGTACGCCTCCGCGCAACTCCTTGATTTCCTTGCCAGGACAAAAAATCCTTCGTTTCCGAATTGAAAACCAATAGTTTCAAATCCGGGGTTTCCGGATGGAAACTATTTACCATGATTGGCGGCTGCAAGGCAAGAATTGGTTCCTGGTCGAGTCGGAATTCGAGTCGGTATAACCGCTGAATTCGCATATTTCACGGACATTTTCCTCCTTTACAAGCCGCTTTTCCCCATGCTACTATTCCGAAGTTTGTAGGGTCACAAACAGTTTGCGATGAAAGGAAACACGGGAAAATGTCAGGTCATAATAAATGGAGTACCATAAAGCACAAAAAAGGTGCCGCTGATGCCAAGCGTGGCAAGATATTCACCAAGATCATCAAGGAATTAACTGTTGCCGCAAAGATGGGCGGGGGCGACCCCGATGCTAATCCGCGGCTGCGCACCGCCATTGACAAGGCAAAAAGCGAAAACATGCCGAAGGACAACATCGAGCGGGCCATCAAGAAGGGATCCGGCGGGCTTGAGGGGGTTAACTACGAGGAAACGACCTATGAGGGCTACGGTCCTGGTGGCGTTGCCGTGCTGGTGGAGGTAATGACTGACAACCGTAACAGGACTGTGTCCGATGTGCGGAGCATTTTCTCCAAGTGCAATGGCAACATGGGTGAAGCGGGCTGCGTTTCCTGGTTGTTTGACAAGAAGGGTCTCATCGTCTATGCAAAAGATACCGACTTTGACGCATTGTTTGAGGCTGCCCTGGAAGCAGGGGCCGATGACGTGTCCGACGAGGAAGGGCAAATCGAAGTGGTTACCGAGCCGTCTTCCTTTATCGAGGTCCGGGAGGCCCTGGAAAAGGCCGGCTTTAAATATGAATCAGCCGAGGTTACCATGATTCCCCAGACCATGGTCAAGCTCGACGGCAAGCAGGCCGAAAGCATGCTCAAGCTCATGGACAGGCTGGAGGATAACGACGACGTTCAGAACGTCTACGCGAACTTCGACATCTCGGATGAAGAGATGGAAAAAATGATGTAGAAGCTTCGGGGGGCGGGCAAAAAACCCGCCCCTTCGAGTTTTATTCAGACAGGTATCTTTGCATGAAAATTCTCGGCATCGACCCCGGTTCGCGGATAACCGGCTACGGCATCATCGTGAAGGAAGGCAATCGTTTGATTCACGTGGACAACGGCGCCATTTTCACCGATGCGGCCAAGGACTTCCCGCTCCGTCTGCAGAGGATTTACCGGGGGCTTTCCGAGATCATCGAGCGCTACCGGCCGGAAGTGGTTGCCGTGGAAAATATCTTCTTCGCCAAGAACGTGCAGAGTGCCCTGAAACTCGGGCAGGCCCGCGGTGCGGCAATCGTGGCCGGTGTCAATGCCGGACTGCCGGTCTATGAATATACCGCTCTCCAGGTGAAGCAGGCGGTGGTCGGCCACGGCAAGTCGGCCAAAGTCCAGGTGCAGCAGATGCTGAAGGTGCTCCTCAACCTGCCCGAAGTTGCCCAGGAAGATGCCTCGGATGCCCTGGCCGTGGCGGTCTGCCACGCCCATTCCCACAGACTGAACGCAATTCGGAGGCACACGGGATGATTGCCTTACTTACCGGTAAAATTGCCTATAAATCGCCCGAGTACATTATCCTTGATGTCAATGGCGTCGGCTACCGGGTGCAGATACCCTTTTCCACCTATTACGAGATCCCCGACGGTGGGGCCGAGATATCCCTTAACATCTATACCCATGTAAAAGAGGACGCCATCAGCCTCTATGGCTTCCGGACGGCGGATGAAAAACTCTTTTTCCAGCTGCTCATCTCGGTGTCCGGCATCGGACCGAAGCTGGGCAAAGACATTCTCTCCAATATCCAGGTGAATGAGCTGGCTGCCGCCATCACCCGCGGCGACCTGGCGCGGCTCTCGGCAGTACCCGGTATCGGCAAGAAAACCGCGGAACGCCTGGTGCTGGAATTGAAGGACAAGGTGGCGAAACTGGACCTGGCTGCCGCAGCAACAGGCGGCGAGCAGGCGTTGCCAAGCGCGGGCATCGAGGAGGATGTCGCCTCGGCCCTGATCAACCTCGGCTATAAAGAAGCGGTGGTCAAGAAAGCACTTGCCGAGCTGCGGGTTTCTCCGGATGACTCCATGGAGCAGGTGTTGAAGCAGGCGCTGAAGGCGTTGATGAAATAAGGCAGCGAACCGTTAACAGTGACCAGTGACCAGTGAACAGAAAAAGCACTGACATTTCACACTTCTCACTGTTCACCAATCACTCATCACTGGTTTTTTATGACACGAATTATCGAACCCCAGACAACCGAAGACGATGTTCTCTTTGAATCCACGCTGCGTCCCCGGGCACTTGCCGAGTACGTGGGCCAGGAGAAGGCCAAAGGGAACCTGCAGCTGTTCATCGACGCGGCCCGCGGGCGCGGCGAATCGTTGGATCACGTGCTGCTTTGCGGTCCGCCGGGACTCGGCAAGACGACCCTGGCAAACATCATTGCCGCCGAGATGGGGGTGAGCATCAAGTCCACCTCGGGTCCGGTCATCGAACGGCCGGGAGACCTGGCGGCCATCCTTACCAATCTGGAACCGCACGATGTCCTCTTTATCGACGAGATCCACCGTCTTTCCCATGTGGTGGAGGAGATTCTCTATCCGGCCATGGAGGATTACCAGCTGGATATCATCATCGGCCAGGGACCGAGCGCCCGCACCATCAAGCTGGACCTGCCGAAGTTTACCCTGGTCGGCGCCACCACCCGGGCCGGTCTGCTCTCCTCGCCACTCCGCGACCGTTTCGGTGTTGTCTCGCGCCTAGAATTCTATAACGAGCAGGAACTGTCCACCATCGTGACCCGCTCCGCGCGGATTCTCGGTATCGACATCGAGCCGGAGGGCGCCATGGAGATGGCGCGCCGTAGTCGGGGCACGCCCCGGGTGGCAAACCGGCTGCTGCGACGGGTCCGCGATTTTGCCCAGGTGCGTGCCGACGGTATCATTACCCGGCAGGTGGCGCACGATGCCCTGCTGCTGCTGGAGATCGACGAGCGCGGTTTCGACCCCATGGACCGCCTGATCATGCTCACCATCATCGACAAGTTTTCCGGCGGCCCGGTCGGACTCGACACGATTGCCGCGGCAATCTGCGAGGAGAGCGACACGATAGAGGACGTCTACGAGCCGTACCTGATCCAGAACGGTTTTCTTAATCGCACGCCCAGGGGCAGAATGGCCACTCGGGCAGCCTATCTCCACTTTGATCGCCCGGTTCCGGAATCACCACAGGGGAAGCTTTTCTAGTCATGCAGCTGGTCTTCGATTTTCCACCAAAAACGCGCTATACCTTCGACAATTTTGTCGTCTGCAACGGCAATCGCGCTGCCTATCACTTTGCCCGGCAGCTTGCCGAGGGCGGTGGCAACGAAAGTCTTCTCTATCTCTATGGTCCTTCCGGCTGCGGCAAAACCCACCTGCTGGCCTCGGTCGGCAGCCTGCTTTCTTCCCTGACCGGTCAGGCGGCGCCCTACATCTCCTTTCGTGATATCGACCAGCTCTACCAGGGTAACTACCCGACCGAAGGGGCCTCGCTGCTTGGCGAGCGATTTGCCGGTGCCCCGGCGCTGCTGATTGACGACATTCACCTGATTCCGGACAATGCCAGCATCAGGGTCGAGGTATGGCAGCTTTTTAACGATTTCTACGGGGCCGGGAAGAAGATCCTGGTAACCGGCCTCTACCCGCCGAAGGAATTGCCCCATCTGGACGACCACTTGATTTCCCGCCTGCTGTGGGGACTGGTGGCGCGGATGGATATCACCGATGACGATTCCCGCCGCATGATTCTGTCGAAGCTTGCCGAGGACCGTCAGGTGATTGTTCCCGAGGATGTGGCCGAATATATCCTCAAGAATGTTCGCCGGGATGTGCCGTCGCTGCTCGACGCGCTGGAGAAGATCAACCGATTTGCCTTGGCGGAAGGGCGCAAGATAACTCTCCGGCTGGCGCGGGAAGTTCTTGCTCCTTCGCGCTGACGCGCTTCGGCGCACACGTACTCCTTCGCGCTGACGCGCTTCGGCGCACACCTGCCACGGGGGTATGGTAAACTTTAGAGCTGCAGAAAAGTCCTGAGGAGGAATCCAGTGTCTGAATTCAAGAATGTAACGATAGTAAAAAAAGCCAATATCTATTTCGATGGCAAGGTTACCAGCCGGACCATCCTGTTCGCCGACGGCAGCAAGAAGACCCTCGGCATCATGCTGCCGGGCGAATACACGTTCAATACCGCCGCAGCCGAATTGATGGAGGTTTTGTCCGGCGACGTGGCGGTCTCCATCGGTGGGGCAGCAGAGAGCAAAGCTGTCAAGGGTGGCGAGGCATTCAAGGTGCCGGCGAATTCAAGCTTTACCGTCAAGGTAAAGACGGTGATGGACTACTGCTGCTCGTTTCTTGACTAAGGACTCCAGGCTGAAGAATGAAGGCCGAAGGGCTGCGTTTTCTGGTAGTGTAGTTCCTTTCAGCCTTCAGCCTTAAACCTTTGGCGTTATTTTCATGACAACCGCAAATGATCCTACGACAATCGGCCGGTTTGCCCCTTCGCCCACCGGGCCCCTTCATCTCGGCTCGCTGGTGACGGCCCTCGGCAGCTATGTGATGGCCAGGCATGGCGGGGGGCGCTGGCTGCTGCGGATTGAGGACCTGGACATCCCGCGGGTGGTTCCCGGAGTTGCCGACGATATGCTTCGCACTCTCGAGGTGCTCGGCTTTCAGTGGGATGGCGAGGTCCTATGGCAGAGTCGTCGCGGCACTGTCTACGCTGCGGCACTGGACAGGCTGCTGCAGAGCGGCGTCGCCTATCCGTGCGGCTGTTCCCGGGCCGAAATCGCCCGGATTGCCACGGCGCCCCATCCGGGTGACGAGGGTCCGGTCTATCCCGGTCTTTGCAGAAACGGCCTGCCCGCCGGCAAAAGCGCCCGCTCCGTTCGGGTTCGGGTGGTTGACGAACCGGTCTGCTTTCATGACGGGCTGATGGGGATTATCTGTCAGAATCTTGCCTCCACGGGGGGCGATTTCGTCGTTAAGCGGGCCGATGGCCTTTTTGCCTATCAACTGGCCGTGGTGGTGGATGACGCGGAATCGGGCGTGAACCAGGTGGTGCGCGGTGCCGACCTGCTTTCTTCCACGCCGCGGCAGATCCATCTGCAACGGCTCCTCGGCTTTCCCGAGCCGGCTTATTTCCATTTTCCCCTGGTAACCGATCCCGGCGGCGCTAAACTCAGCAAGCGGGATAATGCCGTTTCCCTTGCTATGGGACGCGATCTGGAACGGGACGGACACCTGCTGCTGTTCGATTCGCTCTGTTTTCTCGGCCAAAATCCGCCGTTTTGCCTGCGTGAAGCATCCTGCCAAGAGATTCTTTCCTGGGCTGTCGAAAATTTTTCGCTTGCCGCCGTGCCCCGTTTTGCAGGTCCTTTTCCACGTATTTCCTGATTTACCGTCTGTTTGGTTCCGCTGCCGACCAGCAATGCTGTTTTCTACTGCCTGTTTCGCGCGGTGGTTTTCTGCACCGGGCAGTTGCCGGCGGTCTATTCTGAACCTGTCTCTTCCGTGGCTAGCGGGTGACGTTGGGTGCCCAGTTTTCAGCGGTTTAACCCTGTTGGGAAATACCTTCTTCGGGATTCGAAACGTGGCATCTTCTCCTTTACACGAAAAGTATAATGAGCATATACTTTGCTTTACGAAAATCGTGTTCAACGTGCTGTGACGGTGTGTTGGCCAAGGCCGGTCAATAGCGTCCCGGCTTAACGCAGTTATAGTGCAGAAAAATATACAATAAGGAGGGTATCGCCATTTTTTACCGGTTTTTCATGCTGTTCTCATTTTTGTTGTTTAGCACAGTGAGTGCTTCCGCAGCTGTGCCACCGTCCTCAATCAACCTTAGCGTTGAGGCTTCTGCGGCCGATCTTGCCGCAATTATCAACCAATCACTGCCAAAAGAACTTTACAAGGGGCAAGGAGGATTGGGGACATCAGTCACGGTTCTCCGTACCGGTCCAATAGTCGTTACTGCGACTGGTAATTTTGTCTATCTTACGCTGCCCGTGCAGCTGACATTCAGCTATGCCTTATATGAAAGCTATCCGCTACGGGCAGGACTTAGATTCAAAGCCAAAATGAATGTCACTCCGGACTGGCGCCTCAAAACCGAACTTTATTATACCGGATTGTCGGATAATCTAGCCGACACCTTCAGGCTTGGGCCGCTGTCCCTGAAACCGAAAAGCATGGTCGAGAATATTTCTCAGCCGGTTCAAAAACTGCTGGCACCGATCATAGACAACAAAGTTAATGACGCTATCAAGCTCCGAACCAGGATTGCTCCCCTCTGGCAGAATTCGTTCTCGCCGAAACTGGTCAGTAAAGAATTCAGCGCCTGGTTGAAGCTGACTCCGGAAAAAATTGTCATGAGTCCACTGTTGACGGCAAACAATCAGATAAAAGTATCGATTGGTGTCATTACCGGCGCCGAAATAACTGTCGGGCCAAAGCCAGTCGCCGCTCCCGTCAAGGCATTACCTCCCGTACAGCAACTCCCGGCCTTCGACAAAAGTTTTCATGTTAAGCTTGCCACTGACATCTTCTTTGCCGATCTCGTTACGGCGCTGAACCCGGTGTTGCTGGACAAGACCTTTGGTGATGACAAGAAAATTACCGTAAAAAATTTCAACCTGAAGGGAGAAGACGGCCGTCTGGTTGTGGTCCTGACAACTACCGGGGATTTTGACGGTGAGCTAACGCTGTTTGCGAAGCCAGTGTATAACCCACAGAATAATTCACTGACTTTTGAAGACGTCGATTTCGACACGAAGAACGCCGGGTGGTTGATAAGCGCCGGTAGTTGGCTGTTCAGCAGTCCCATTCGAAGTACTATCAGGTCGAAACTCGATGCCACTGTCATAGAGCAATTAGAGAAGGCTCGCCTCAAAGCGTCCTCGGCGTTGGCCGCCGTGCATGTGGCAGAGCACGTTACCCTGAACGGTTCCGTCAAGTCGTTGTCTCTTGGCGAGGCAGCGGTGCTCCCTGATCGGTTGTCGGTTCAGGTTGTCGCCGAAGGTGATTCGAGAGTCAGTCTGAAATAAAGTAAGGAAGAATTCACTTTGTACCTGTCCAGATGGTTTTTGAAAGAAAACCTGGTAACGTCAACTGCATAGCTTTAAGGCTTTGCCTGTTACAGGATTTTTGCTACGGCGGTGACCTCATGGGCACTTCAAACGCGATGCAGATAGTACTGGAGGCAGTCGAAGCAGCCGGTGGTTTGGATTATTGGAATAGTATCGAGAAGCTCGAGGTGGAGCTTTCGGCGAGCGGATTTCTGTTTACGGCAAAGCGCCGGCCTGTTCTGCACCATGTCCGCGTGCGGGCCAATACCAGAGACCCCAGGTTCATCTTTGTTGATTTCCCCACGCTTGGCCAGACTGGCGAGCTGATTGGCAACGAGCTGGTCCGAATCCTGGACAGCGCAGGACATACTGTTGCACAGCGTGAGAACCCGCGTGCAGCGTTCCATGGAATTCGCCGGCAGTTTGCCTGGGACGACCTGGATTTCATCTATTTCGGTGGCTATGCCACCTGGAACTATCTGACAACGCCTTTCTTGCTGCTGCGCAAGGGTTTCCTGGTCGAGGTGCTGGAGCCCATGAAGGGACCTCTTGGGAAATTTGTCCGGCTACAGGTGACTTTCCCGGCTGATGTGCCAACTCATTCCCGTCGACAGATTTACTGCTTCGATGACCAGCGCCTGTTGCGCCGCCTCGACTACACCGCCGAGGTTGTCGGTGGCTGGGCGCACGCTGCACATCTGTGTGAAGAATACCGGACATTTGACAGGCTTACGGTACCGACCCGCCGACGGGTGTTGCCGCTTCCCTTTGGCAGCAGGCCGCTGCCCGGCCCGACACTGGTTGAACTGGAAGTCCATCATGTCCGGGCGGTACCGAGATAAGCAACTGGGGTAGCTGCTCTACGGTTCTGAAGAAATTTTGGCAGACAAGAGGTAGGGGAACCATACATGATTGCAACTTTGCTGGCGATTGCCGGCATTCTTTACTTGGCGCTGCAGCTCGAGGACAAGCTTAAAATTCCTTCACCACTTGGTTTGATAGCGCTCTCCTTTGCGGCTCATTACGGCTTTCGACAATTGCCGGTGATGACTGGCGATGCCGAGCATTTTGCAGCACTGGTGATTTTTTTATTGCCGATCCTGCTTATTTCCGATTCGCTGGAGATCAAGCTCGCCGACCTGAAAGAGCATGGCTTGAGTCTGCTCTACCTGGCGGTAGTGGCGGTTGCCCTGTCGCTGATCATGGCCCTGCTGCTTGCCGAATGGATTTTTGCCGATTATACCCTTTCCGTTGCTGCGGTTATCGTGTTGTTTGCCATGGTGCTTGCCACCGATCCGGTCTCCGTTGTCAGCATTTTCTCCAAATTCGCGTTGCCGCACCGGCTGAAAATTCTCGCCGAGGGCGAGAGTCTTTTCAATGATGCCACGGCCCTGATCGTCTTTGTCTTTGTCGGGCTGTATGCGTTGGGCGGCAACGAGATTACCGCCCTCTATGTGGCCGAAGTCAGTACCGCGGTAGTGTTCGGTTCGCTCGCCGTAGGTGTTGTAGTCGGTTTTATCGGCCTGGTTTTCATGAAGACTACCGAAAACCGCATCGCCGAGATGATGGTGCTTGTCTTGACCGGGTACGGCGCTTTTGCCTTGGCGGAGCATTTCTATATTCTGCTCAATATGCTGGGCGGTCACTCGCACTTGCATCTTTCCGGGATCCTGGCCTGCATCTTTGCCACGATTACCGTGCATCATGTGATGACCAAGGCCATCGCGGATGAAAGCCACCAGATCGAACTGGAAGAGGCCGAACTGCAGCTTGAGGCCAGGAAGCAGAT
>JAQUHN010000241.1 GCA_028683555.1 Geobacteraceae bacterium
CCAGGTATTTGAAGATCGCCAGCATTGCCGGGTCTTGCGTAACAATTTCGCTGAAGGCATCGGGACACAGCAACCTGTCACTGAGGAACTGGTTGCTCATCTCGATATTTTCCCGCTGGAGATCGAGCATCTTGATGGTACGAAGGACCCCTTTGACAAGCCGGTCCTCCTCTTCGGTTTTCACAAAATAATCGAATGCCCCCAGCTTCATGCATTGTACCGCGGTTTCCAGCTGGTTCATACCGCTGAGAATGATAACCGGCAACTCCGGATGCTCTTCCGCAATGATCGGCAGCAACTCTTCGCCGGAGATATGCGGCATGGTCAGGTCAAGCAGTACGATGCCGACATTCTTTTCCGACAGAATGCCCATGACCTGCCTGCTGTCCTGGCACCTTACGATATTGTTGATACCCGCGGACCGTTCCAGAATAATTGCCAGGCTGCGCAGCCAGGGGGCCTCGTCATCAACCAGCAGAATGCTGTAGGAAGGATAGGTAACTCCTTGCATGCCTGTCATGCCTCCTTCTGCGCCGGCAGTGTCACTCTGGCAATGGTGCCTTTTCCATATTCCGAGACAAAGGAAAGGCTGCCACCATGGGCGGTCACTATCCGTTCCGAGATGGAAAGGCCGAGACCGGTTCCGCCTCTTTCCCTTTTGGTGGTAAAAAACGGCGAGGTGAGATGGGTGAAATGTTCCGGCTTAATTCCACTTCCTTCATCTTCAACACAAATCTCGACCATGCCTTCCTGTTCATAATACGAGGTGCGCACGGTTATCCGTTGAGTCTTGTCTTCGAGAGCCTGGCAGGCATTCATGAGCAGATTAACCACGACCTGCTCTATCCGCTGGGCATTTCCTTTTATTTTCGGCAGAGTTTCCGAGTACTGTACGGTAAAGTCGTGCGTCGAATCGCGCAGCAGTTTGCCGACAAGCCGGATCGATGCCTGCACCAGTTCGTTGAGATCGAGCAATTCCTCGCAGGCGGCATCGTCCTTGCGGACAAAGTTTTTCAGGTCATCGACGATCCGTTTGATACGCCGCGCACTCCCCTGCAACTCCTCGTACATATCCGGGATCTCTTGCCGCATCTTCGAATAGGGCAAGCCACCGAACGGAAAGTCGCCCTGTTCCCGGTAATGTTTTTCCAGGATCGGCACCGCATCCCGGTAAGCCTCCATCAGCACAGGTGCATTCAACAAGATCAGGCCATTGGGATTGTTTATTTCATGGGCGATGCCGGCCAGCAGGAAGCCGAGCGCCGCCATCTTTTCCGCCTGGACAAGCTGCTGATGACCAAGCTGAAGCTCTTTTTCGGCCTGCCTGCGCTCGGTGATGTCCAGCACCGAGCCGACAAACTTACTGTTCTTCCCTGCGCTGTTTTTCAGCACTTTACCCTGGGCATGGAAGATTCTCTCGACCCCGTCTGCCCGCTGGATGCGATACTCGACATCATATGGTATGCCGCCCTCCAACGTTGCGGTGAGCTTTTCCAGAACACCTTCTCTGTCGTCAGGATGGATATAGTCGAATAACGAGTCCTGGGCAAGCCCCGCTTCAGCAGGAGGCAACCCGAGCAGCCGAAAAAACTCATCCGAGCGGTATTCTTCATCCTTTTCAAGATCGTATTCCCAACTGCCAAGATGTGCGATGGCCTGCGCCTCAGCAAGATTCTGTCCGCTTTTGGTCAACTCTGCCACGCGTCCGGCAAGTTCGGATTGCAATCCAATGATACGTTGCCCAACCTTGATCCTTGCAAGCAATTCGTCGGCATTGAATGGCTTTACAATATAATCGTCCGCACCTGACCCTAATCCTGAAACCACATCCTCACGGTACCCCTTGCACGTCAGAAGGATAAGGTACGGTTGCGATTGGCTACCGGACATGCGCAAAGTGCGACAGATGTCAACCCCATCCATCCCGGGCATCATCCAGTCGAGAATCGCCAGCGTCGGTGCATTTTCGGCCTGAAGAGCACGTAAAGCCTCGCTGCCGTCACAGCAGCAGATTACTTCAAAGCCTTTTTTTTCCAGTATTGCCAGCAGTATCCGGCGTGTTGTTTGATCATCATCCGCAATAAGTATTTTCATGACTACCTATGATGAGTAACTTTTTTGCATCTATTCATTATGGTTTGAAGCAGGTAAAAATTTGATCTTCTCCGCACGGGGAGGGGGAATCTATCGTGCATTTTCAGCATGTGTTGAATAGATTACCTTTTTTTCAGCACATTGAACAGCAGTTGTCCGCACGCCGACAACCAAAGACAATCTTTCTGCTACTGGACGGCAAAAGACTGTGCGCCACCGGCGGAACACCGCCGCCACCCTGACTGCTATCGAATCGGGTCTATTGTATCGTTCTTGTCCGATTCCGTCCATTCCATAGTGTAAAGGAGGTCGCCCCTTCCCCCCCCTTCCATAGGAACAAAAACATGCCTCTGCCTGAACAGCCCAATTGACACTTTGCATCAGGTAACCATGCAATGCTCTTTAGCACTGGCTGGTCCTTCGGCCAAGAATACTGAAAAATCCTCCCATGCTTCCAAAAGTGGGAGGATTTTTTCACATCAGTGAGAGGATCAACTTCAAGGGAAGACCCTCATCAGTACCGGACAAATGTGGCCTTCATGAATTTGACTCCCCATAGTAGAAGAAATTTGAACTTTCTTCATTTTTTCTATAGGTGAGACATGAAATTGAGAGCAGGGACTCCTCGCATCGTATGAAACTTCCGAAATTCATCTTTTACTACTTCTTTCGCGTGCGCTCAAAATAAAAATTTCAAGTGATATACTTTGACTGTAAGATACCATTTATTAAATGGTCAAGTTCTACGTTGTGTAACAGCTATTAAAGAGTATGCTTGCTGAGATCGTCATTCTAGCTAAAAAGAAAAGTCTGGGTTTGAAAATAGACTTTATGACTCATTTCACCGACAGTGAAAAGTACTATAAATAGTTTTCGAAAACAGATCCTCTGGAGGGAGGGCCACACTCCCACCAACAAGGAGGTTTCCATGAAGCTGTCATTCCACGGAGCCAACCGTGATGTCACCGGTTCCTGCCACCTGATTGAATGTGCGGGGAAGCGGATCCTCATAGATTGCGGGCTTTTCCAGGGGGAGCGCGAGCTTGTTGAAGAAAACGCAGAGCCTTTTGGTTTCGACCCCGCCGAAATCGACTTCCTGCTGCTCACCCATGCGCACCTTGACCATTGCGGACGTCTACCTCTCCTTGTAAAAAAAGGCTTCCGAGGAGAGATTGTAACCAGTGCCGCATCACGGGAGTTGGCACGGCTGGTGATGCTGGACGCCGGCCATCTACAGGAAGAGGAATCTCGCAACAATGCTCGCCATAACGCCCGACGTGGTAACCGCAAGGAGAACATTGCCCCCCTGTACACGGAAATAGATGCTCTAAACAGCCTCGACTATTTCGGCAGGACGGCCTGGTACGATGTTCCACTGGAACTGACCTCCGGTGTACGTACGACATTTCTCGACGCCGGTCACATCCTTGGCTCAGCGTGCATCTACCTGGAATTGATGGAAAATGGTCGCCGGCAGACAGTACTGTTCTCCGGCGACCTGGGCAATAACAACAGGCCGATTTTGAGGGATCCGTCATCACCACCGGAGGTCAATGTAGTAGTAATGGAAACCACGTACGGGGACCGTCTGCACAAGCCTGTTGATCAGTCGGTCGAGGAACTGTACGCGGCTATTACCGATACTTTCTCGCGTGGTGGCAATGTCATCATCCCGACATTTGCGCTGGAACGGGCACAGGAAATCCTGTTTTTCCTGCGTGAGGGGGTAGAAAAAAGTCTCTTGCCCCGCTCGATGCAGGTCTTCCTCGACTCACCGATGGCTATCTCCGCCACAACGATCTACGAGCGCCACCCGGAGTGTTATGATGAAGAGACCGCGAAGATTTTCCGCGAGGGACACGATCCCTTAAGCCTTCCGGGGCTGCACTTCACGCGCGAGACGCAGGATTCTATCGCCATTAACCGTATTGGTGGTGGGGCGGTGATCATGGCCGGTTCAGGCATGTGTACCGGCGGACGTGTACGGCACCACCTTAAGCACAACCTCTGGCGAGCGGATTCGAGTATCGTGTTTGTCGGCTTTGCTGCCAACGGCACCCTTGCCCGTAGAATCATTGATGGTGCGACGCATGTCCACCTCTACGACGAAGAGATTCCCGTGGCTGCGAAAATTCATACAATCAACGGATTTTCCGCCCACGCCGACCAGGCGGAACTCCTTGCCTGGCACAGGCAGATCGAAGACCCGGAGCGTACTTTTCTGGTTCACGGTGAACTGGAGACAATGCGCCTCTTCTCGTCGTTGCTAAAAAATACCCACGTGGAAATGCCTGCACATCTCCAGGTATTCGACTTGTGATGCCGTCTCGAAACGAAAGCAAGTTCTTATCAAGAGTTTGATACTCGCGTTTGGCTCCGTTCGTGACTACTCCGGGAGTTTCGACCCTGCCGGAGGTGGGTCAGTCCTGTGACCCTCTTGATCGCGCAGCCGCCCGAAGGTGTGCTCGATCAATCTGGCCAACTTATCTGCCGCACCGGCAACGGCCTGATCCAAAGTCGCTGCCTGGTCAGAGACCGCGACGGGCTGACGGCCTTCGAGGCGCGCTTCCATTACACAGCGTTTGTCGTTCTGGCTCTTCTTCTGGCTGCTTTCGTCACTCAGGTGGACCTCCACGCGCGTGATAGTGTCGCTGATTCGGTCCAGGACGCCCGCCACCGTGCTTCTGACATGAGCGGCCAGCGCCTCGTTTCCTTCGATATTACTGTCTGTGTTGATTTGAATCTTCATGGATTGCTCCTTTTGTGATTTTTTCG
>JAQUHN010000242.1 GCA_028683555.1 Geobacteraceae bacterium
TTTGTGCTGTGCCAGTCGGGACTCAAATACGGTATCATTACCCCGGATCTATACCAGATTTTTCTGGCAGCATCGGTTGCTACCATGGCGCTGACCCCGTTTTGTATGAAAATAGCTCCGGCTTTTGCCGACCGGATCGTAGGGTATTTCCCCCGTTCCCTTGTCCGGGGGAAAGGGGTGCTGGCGAGGCACGAGCGCACACTGTCCCTGTCCGATCATGTGATCATCGTAGGCTATGGCCTCAACGGACGGAACCTGGCCAAGGTTCTGAAACATCTGAAGATTGCCCATGTTATCATCGAAACCAATCCTTTTACCGTCCGGGCGGAGCAAAAGAAGCAAAAAATCATTTTCGGTGACGGTTCGAATTCCGAGATCCTGTCCCATGCCAATATCGAACGCGCCCGGATCATCGTGATAGCCATTTCGGACGCCGCTTCGAGCCGTCGCATCGCCGCGCAGGCACGGCAACAGAATCCCGGGGTGCACATTATTGTCCGCACCCGCTATATTCTCGAGATGGAACCGTTGTACGGCCTGGGCGTCAACGAGGTGGTCCCGGAAGAGTTCGAGACATCCATCGAGATCCTGTCCCGCGTGTTGCGGAAATACCTTCTGACCCATGACGAGATCGAGCGCTGTGTTTCCTCGGTACGGAGCGACTCCTACGAGATGTTCCGGACCATGAGCCGCAGGCACAGTCCCGCTGTCGGTATTTCCGGGTTACTTTCCGGGGCGGAGATCGGCACCTTTCGCGTTGGCCCGCATTCACCCCTGGTGGGCAAAAGTTTGCGCGAAGGGATTCTGCGGGACCGGTCGGGCGCCACCCTGCTGATGATCAAGCGGGGCGATGCCGTGATTCCCAATCCCGATCCGGTCTGGGAACTTCATGATGGGGATGTGGTGCTGATTATGGGAACGTCGGAACAGCTCGCCGCCGCGGCAGGGCTGTTCGAACATGGCGCATAACGCCCCGGTTTGCCGGGTGGACATGCACGCAAGAGGAGGAGCAAATGAAACTGCATACGGTACCGGTGCTTTTTCCGCAAGGCTGCAACATTATTCTCGGCCAGACCCACTTCATCAAGACGGCGGAGGACCTCTATGAAATCGTAGTAACCACGGTGCCCCAAGCCCGTTTCGGGGTCGCTTTCAACGAAGCTTCCGGACCGTGCCTGATCCGCACCGAAGGAAATGACGGCGCGTTGGTGGATAATTGTGTCGCCATTCTCCAGGATATCGGCGCGGGTCATGTGTTCTGCATCCTGCTGAAGGATGCCTTTCCCCTGGCTATCCTCAACCAGGTGAAAAACTGCCCCGAGGTATGCAGGATTTTCTGTGCCACGGCGAACCCCCTCGAGGTACTCGTTGCCGAAACGGGCCTCGGCCGGGGGGTGGTTGGCGTTGTGGACGGTTTTCCCCCCAAGGGGGTGGAGAACGTCCACGACCGGGAAAGCCGCAAGGCATTGTTGCGGAAGATCGGCTACAAACTCTAACGTTTTGGGAGATAGGCCATGCTTCAGTATATTCAGGTTTCCAGCCGGTCGAGGAATGAACTTATCGATATAACGGATCGCGTGGAGGACCTGGTGAGAAAATCCGGGGTGTCAAGTGGAATCTGTCACCTTTTCAGCCTTCATACCACTTCCGGCATCACCATCAACGAGGGCGCGGACCCGGACGTACGGCGCGACATATCCCGTTTTCTCGCGACGCTGGTGCCGGTCGATGCGCCCTTTGCCCATGGCGAGGGCAACTCGGATTCGCACGTGAAATCTTCCCTGGTGGGGGTGTCGGAAACGTTGCTGATCGACGGCGGGCGATTGCTGCTCGGTACCTGGCAGGCCGTCTACTTCTGCGAATTCGACGGTCCGCGCACCAGGAAGGTGGCCGTCAAGATAGTAGCGGACCGATAAGGGCCGGTGGGGTAGTTCCCGAGTTTTTCGGATAAGCATTTGCGCTAATAAAATTCGCCGGTAAAATAAGGTAAACACTGTCACCGTTCACCTGGCTTTTTCCTGGAAACGACGGAATCATGGCTTCCGATAGGAAGCCAGCGAACCGACTCCGGGTTCAGGCTGTGTCGCGGGAGCATGCCATAAACTTCTAAAGGAGACTACGGGTATGAAAGCTTCGAGATCGTCCATCTTTGCCGGTATGCTGATGCTAACCTTGCTGACGAGCCTTGTCGGATGCTGCGGTCCGGGCGGCGGCGGAGCAAAAGTCGAATCAAAAAACATCACTACAACCAAATCCTTGGGTGAACAGTTGATCGATCTCAAAAAAGCATACGAGAGCGGTGCGATTACCGAAGACCAGTACAACGATTTGAAGAAGAAGACTATTGAACAGCAATCTGATCACTAGGAGACGAACGGAGGCTCCGGCGCTTATTGCCCATCGTGAAAAAAGAGGGTCACTGTTCCTGCCTCCCTGCAGTGCTCGTCTCGGGAACCGCGACGGTTTCCTTTTATCGAATGGGGGGTGCTCCATTTGCTGCGGCGTGGCATTGGTGGTCTTGGCCTGGTGCCTGGTCCTGGGCACTTTTTCCGTTGCCTTCGGCTCTCCGGATAAGATGAAAAGTCCTTATGTCAAACGTAACCTGAACACGTCAGGTTACGAGCTTGAGACTTCTGCGCCCCGGATTATTCTGCTTGGGTCGTTGCGGTTTTTTCAGCGGTACATTTCGCCTGTTGATGGAGACCGCTGCGGTTTTTTTCCTTCCTGCTCGGCTTTCGCACGCGAGGCGCTGGGGCGCCGGAGGGTGGCTACCGGGGTGATGATGACGGCGGACCGGCTAATGCGGTGTACGGTTTTCAAACGCCCCGGTCCGGATTATATGCTTCTTCCCAGCGGGAAACTTTTCGATCCGGTTGATAACAACCTCCTTTCCAGCCAATGACTATCTTTCGTTCAATTCGCCTGCCGGCAATTATTCTCTTCCTGACATTCTCTTCACGTTTCTGCTTTGCAGAGCAGGGAATTTTGCTTACGGATGATCTCCAGTTGCGGGTGGCAGATTCTTTCATGGAGCAGGGAGAATATTACCGTGCGGTAACCGAGTACAAGAGATTCGCTATCCTTTTCCCTGATTCGCCGAAGGGAGAGTACGCTCTATTTCGTATCGGTATTGCCTACTATCTGGGAGAAGAGTATGGCGATGCAGTGCGTAGTTTCGAAAAGCTGGCCGCAATGTCCCCTGCTGGTCCCTACAATCTTTCCTCGCGATACTTCGCGGCTCTCGGTTTGTGGAAAAAGAAAGATCATGCAGGGGCGGTCGCGGCATTCGAACATATCGCGCTGAGTATCTCGTCGCCCTTTGCTCCCAAAGCGCTGGCGGCCTGGTCGCTCCTGGAGTTGGACAGGGACGACCCGTCGGCCGCCGCGACCCTTCTCCAACGCTTCATGACAGACTACCCTGACCATCCGGGGATCGCACAGGTCGGCAACGCTTGCTCTCTTCTTGCGCAATACGAAGACTTGCCGCAAAAATCAGAGGTTTTAGCGGGTATTCTTTCAGCCATTCTGCCCGGCGCGGGATATGTCTATGCTGGCCGCTACGGTGATGGATTAACCTCCTTCCTGGTTAACGGGTTGTTCATCGCCGGAACGGTGACCGCAGTCAATAATGACTGGTTGCCGGCGGCAGGCATTTCCGGCGGGATAGGATTGCCCTTCTATCTGGGCAATATCTATGGCTCCGCTAACGCGGCGAAGAAATGGAACCGTAGCATAAAGAGTGAAATGCGCGGCAGGATCGATGAGGCATTGGCGGATATCGTTGCCGAAAAGGATTTCTTGCCGAAGATATCTTCCGGTGAAACCCTCCTGCCTTCCGCTCCAGCCAGGCACGAGAATAATGAGGGTGTGCCCGGGAGCGGGCCAGCCAGGCCCTTTCCCTGCTTTACGAACATGACCGGCTCTGATAGTATTTGAAAAACTCGCAGAGCTTCTCTGCAAAATTTTCAATGATTTCGGAGCAGATTTTGGAAAAAAATCTCGAATTTTACAAAAGCCTGTTGGATAACCTGTTTGACGGCGTTTATTTCATGAACCTCGAGCGCACTATTCTATATTGGAATAAAGGAGCTGAGAGGATTACCGGCTATTCCCGCAGTGAGGTCGAGGGGGCCCGCTGCCAGGACAACCTGCTCATGCACGTGGATGCCGAAGGTACGAACCTTTGCCAAAACTTCTGCCCGGCCCACAAGACAATGATAGAAGGAACTGCCGCTGAAGCGGATGTTTTTCTCCATCATAAGAACGGCCACCGGGTTCCGGTGACTGTCCGGGTCACTCCCATTCGCGACGACAATGGCGCCATTGTCGGTGCGGTCGAAGTTTTCCGCGACAACAGCGAAAAACTGGCGTCACTGTCCCTGATTGAGGAACTGCAGGAAAAGGCCTTTCAGGATACCCTGACGATCCTTCCCAACCGGCGCTATCTGGATAGATACCTGTTGGCGAAGCTTGACGAGATTTCCCGCTATGACTGGACCTTCGGGCTGATTTTTCTCGATATCGACCACTTCAAGGCAATCAACGATACCTATGGTCACGATGTTGGTGATGAGGCGCTGAAGATGCTCGCCAAAGCGCTTGTTAACTGTTCCCGGTCTTTCGACACGGTCGCCCGTTGGGGAGGGGAGGAGTTTGTCGTTGTTGTTACCAATGTCGACTCTGCCAAGCTCCGGCGCATTTCGGAAAGGTATCGGAGCATGGTCGAGAGTTCCACCGTGACTGCCGGTGATACAACTTTCCGGATGACGGTCTCTCTCGGGGCAACCCTCGCGCGCAAAGATGATACTCTGGATATCCTGCTGAAAAGGGCTGACGGATTGATGTATCAAAGCAAGCTTGCGGG
>JAQUHN010000050.1 GCA_028683555.1 Geobacteraceae bacterium
TCGCAGTGGTGACCACCGGCGAGCAGGTGTTCCGTGAAACACCGCTCCAGGGCGCCATCCTTACCCGGGTAGCAGCCAGCCATATCCGCGTCGGCACCTTTGAATACCTCGCGGCGAAAGGGGACCTGAGGGCATCCGAACCCTCGCGGATTACACCATCCACCGTCACTACCCCGACCTGGTCAGCGCCGAGAACCGGCATCTTGCCCTGTTTCTCGCGGTAATGGAACGGCAGGCATCACTGGTGGCGAAGTGGCTGCAGGTTGGTTTCATCCACGGGGTAATGAATACCGACAACATGGCGCTCTGCGGCGAAACCATCGACTACGGCCCCTGCGCCTTCATGGATGGGTACGACCCGGCTACGGTGTTCAGTTCCATTGACCGCAACGGCCGCTATGCGTATGGCAACCAGCCGCATAGCGCCCAGTGGAACCTGGCTCGCTTTGCCGAAACGCTGCTGCCCCTGTTGCATGCCGATCAGGAAAAAGCGATCCAGCTTGCCAATGAAGCGATCGCCTCGTTTCCAGAGGTATTCCGCCGCTACCGGGTATCCGGTATGCGGGCAAAACTGGGATTGTTCACGGAAGAAAGCGATGACATCGCCCTGATGGAAGACCTTCTCAGCTGCATGCAGCAGAATCACGCGGATTACACCAACACGCTCCGCGATCTCGGGTCAGAAACACGGGCGGCTGAGCCCCTGGTCCAAGACGCGGCCTTTACCGAATGGTACCGGCGTTGGCAACACCGTCTGGCACGACAACCTCAATCTGCTGAAGAATCCCGCACCTTGATGCGTGATCACAACCCCGCTGTCATCCCCCGCAACCATCGAGTGGAAGAAGCCTTGGAAGCCGCCGTCGAACGAGGGGATTTCACGGTGATGACACGGTTGCTCGATGTCTTGTCCCAACCCTACGCGGATCGACCCGAACATGACGGTTATCATCTGCCGCCAGAGCCTTCGGATCGCTGCTATCAAACCTTTTGCGGGACCTGATGCTATCCGCTAACCGTTGCTTGGCGCCTAAAACAAAAGCCGCTCCCATCAGTAGCATACTGATGGGAGCGGCTTTTGTATCTCCATGACTGCAGCGGCGCACTGCACTGCAGTTCGCCGCACCACAACCTAAGCAAGCGCCATGAGTCTGATGTTATTCCGGTACGGCAGTACTATTGGTATTTGCTTTTGAAAATCACTTGTGACAAATAGACACCCGACAGCATACCGATGCCGACAACCAATGGCATGATCGCATCCAGGGTGAACTCAGGATTCCTCTGCCAGGTAATTGAGGCAGTAACAATCGAAGAGGTTATCAAGAGCCATGCGCCTAGGTGGAAAAATTGGATAGGTTGTTTGAATTGGAAGGGCTTTTCATACCAGGAGGGTCGTCGCCAAAACTCTCCTGATTTTTTGTTGATGAATTGCAGCACCAAAAGAATTTGCAGCCCGAGGAGACCAAGCAAAAACCCCATGATGAGCATTTTCACATCGATTGGTGGTTTGGCATGAGCTGTTACAGGTCCTGCCCACACACTTACAGCAACGGAAACCGCCAAGACGCCAAGACGGGTATAAAGCCATTTATTCATATTTTGCCTTCTCCATGTAATGTTTATTCACCGTCAAGAACGGGACATAGTGAAGTTCCCGTCCGAGAGTAAAGTGCCTGCTATAGTTTTCTACTATATATACCTTGTACTACTTTACCAAATAAAATCCTTCACATGATGTTTAGCCTCAGCAGCGGCAGCCATATCAACGGCAAGAACCGTCATGAAAATTCCATGTCCAAGGAATCAAATAGCTCTGCACCATGGGTCTATTCCTGAGACACCAGCCAGATAGCTCTGTTCCCTTATCCGGTAACGGACCTGCCTGTCATCAAGGTTTTTTTTGCCGCTTCGTGCGATGCAACCCCGGAACCAGCATCGGCACCCTTCGCTGGTATTCCCGGTAGCTATTGCCGAACTCGTCGACCAGGTCACGTTCTTCCAGGAAAGCGCCAATAACGATCCAGCCGGTCCAGAGGAGATCGAAGAGCAGCCGGTCGGTGGTGAGGTCCGGGCAGGACCAGATCATCACGATGCTGAGCAGGTAGAGCGGATGGCGGACCATCCGGTACGGCCCCGTGACCGTCAGGAAAGCCTGCTCCGGCTTCACCCGATGACGGTCGAGCAGCGCCCCGGTGCCGAACGGATCGAAGTATTGCAGCGACAAACCACACCAGAGAAAACCTGCAATGGCGAGGCAGAAGAGCAGGCGGAATGACCAGCGGAGCAGGCCCGGCGGAGCGGCGAAGAGCAATGCCTCCTGCTGCCAGAAATGGATCACGAGGAGTAGCGACACACCGGAACCAATGGCGTAGAGCGCTGCGTAATATTCCTCCGGCATTATTCCGGCCAGCCAGCGACGGAAGCTCCTGCGAACCATGCCGCTGTGCTGGAGGAAGAAGAAGAGAGAAAGGCCGGCATCCAGCAGCAGCGACGCGCCCGGCCCCAGACCGAGATCCACCAGGTTGAGGGAACCGAAGAACAGGAACAGGGTGAAGACAATAAGCGAGCCTCCGCCCAGGAGAAGGGCTGCTCCGGCAACCAGGTAGTGTGCCGCTCTGCGAAGTTTGTTCATCTCACACCCCGGTTCCTTCGCTGCCCTGCAGCAGGCCGTCAGGCACGCGTCTCCCCTTCCGGACGGAGATTGCGCAGAAAAAGGATGGCCAGCGGCGGCAGAATTACCAGGAAGGCATAGAGCAGCAGATGAAAGGCCTGCTGCACCCCCATTTTGTCGGCCAGCATTCCCACCAGCGGACCGCTGACAATGAAGGTGACCCGAAACGCCAGCGACTGCAGCGAGAGGATACTGGCACGGTTCGCCGAGGGGGTTTCCACCTGGGTGTAATTGAGGAACATCGGCCCCCGCATGCCGCGCATGCTGGTCAGCAGGTAGTAGAACAGGAAGCCACCGACCCCGCCGATAAGGCCAAGGCCGAAATAGCCGGCCAGTATCATGATGATGAACAGCAGGATCATGTTCCGGTCGCCCAGACGGGAATGAAAGCGGTGGCTGGCCAGGGCAAAAATCGCCACCGTCAGGTTGGCACCGGTCCAGACCGGGCCGAACCAGCCGAGCGGCACGCCGTGCTGCTGCATGTACGGCTGAATCAGCCACACCGGGTAGAAGGAGGCGATGCCGAGGAAGGTGTTGAGGAGAATCGTTGCCCGCAGCCGCCGGTTTTCCACGAAGGCGTAGCGGGTAATCCGCAGCGCCTCGGCCAGGTGGGAGTGAGTCTGAATGGCGGTATCCCGCGGCGGCTCCTTCATGGTGCGGACCACGGAAAAGGCCAGCACCCAGACCGCCACTTGGAGGAAAAAGGGCAACAACGGAGCGGACGCATACATAAGGCCCGCGAACAGGGCGCCGATGGCTTCACCGCTCTGGGAGAAACCGTTTATCCGCCCCTCGCAGCGGGCATAAAGCGCTTCCGCCTTTTCTTCCTTCAGGGTTTCGAACAACAGCGCGCTGTCGGAACCGCTGATGAACGACAGGGAGATGCCGAGCAGGATCTCGGCAACAAGCACATCGCCAAACGAGTTGGCCACCGTATAGAACCCCCAGCCTGCCGTGCCGAGCACGGTGGCAATGGTGAGAGCGGTGCGGTAACCGAGCCGGTCGCTGATATAGCCGGACGGGTATTCCAGGAGCACGGTAGCAGCGGAGAAAATGCTCTGCAGCAGCAGAATCTGGGTCAGGCTCAGACCGATGTGGTCCTTCCAGAAGAGGGTGATGATCGCCATCGGAAACAGCATCCGCTGCAGAAAGGAGAACGCGTAGAGCTTGCGAATGTTGGAATGGAAATTCGTCATTCCACCTCGTCCACATCCCGCCCCGACAGGACGGAAAGCGGCTCCGCCCCGGTCACATCATAGCCCGGCCGGGCATGTTCGTCTTTTTCCTTGATGAGCAGCCAGTTGTTGTCCTTGCCGCCCCAACGGGTTCGGACCAGGGCAAACCCGCCCCGCAGCTTCTCGCCGGAAATCAGTATCTTGGCGGCGCCCCGGGCAAGCATTTCGCCGAAGGTCTCGCCCTCTCCGAGCGGCTCGAAGGTGCCCCGGTCCCAGACAATGACCGTGCCGGCGCCGTACTCCCCCTCCGGAATGCGGCCCTCGAAGTCGCCATACTCCAGCGGATGGTCCTCCACTGCAACGGCCAGGTGCTTTTCCGCCGGATCGAGACTCGGCCCCTTCGGCACCGCCCAGCTTTTCAGCACTCCGTCGTCTTCCAGGCGCAGGTCGTAGTGCAGGGTCCGGGCATGGTGCTTCTGGATCACGTAAAGACGTGCCGTACCCCCCCCTTTCGCTGAAGGTTCGGATTCTCCAGGGGGTTCCGAAGTACGGGTGAAGTCGCGTTTTGAATGGTATTTGTCAAGAGGCATGGTGTCTTCCCTACCTGCATGAATGAACTTAAAAATCTGCCACAGAGGACACACGTGTGCGCAGTAGCTTTAGCGAAGGCGGAGAGATCACCGAGAAATCAGAAGGGTACAAAATAGTCTTGAACACGCCCTGATGATGTTGCAGAACTTCTCTCCAAGCTGTTTTTTCCTCTGAGTCCTCTGTGAACTCTGTGGCTAGCTGATTTTACCGCCCAGCCCAACCAGCTTCCTCGCCGTTGTCACGATATTCTCCACCGTGAAGCCGAACTGCTTGAACAGCTCGCCGGCCGGTGCGCTGGCACCGAACCGGTCGAGGGCAATGATTGCACCCCGGTCGCCGACCCATTCCCGCCAGCCGAATGACGACCCGGCCTCAACGGCAAGCCGGTTGGTAACGCTTGGGGGCAGCACTTCGTCCCGGTAATCCTGGGGTTGCTGCCGGAACAGCTCCCAGCTCGGTATGCTCACTACTCGTGCGGCGATATTGCCAGCTGCAAGTGCGTTTTGCGCCGCCATTACCAGTTGCACCTCGGAGCCGCTAGCCATGAGAATGACATCGACTTTCGGCCCCTTTTCGCGGGCTAGAATATAGCCGCCCTTGAGCACCCCTTCGGCACCGCCGAGCACACTCCGGTCCACTATCGGCAGGTTCTGGCGGGAAAGCACCAGCATGGTGGGGCCGGTGCTCCGCTCCATGGCGGCGCGCCAGGCATGGGCGGTCTCGTTGGCATCGGCCGGCCGGATGATGCAGAGGTTCGGCATGGCCCGCAGCGAGGCCAGGTGTTCCACCGGCTGATGGGTCGGGCCGTCTTCGCCGACGCCGATGGAGTCGTGGGTCATGACGTAGATCACCGGCAACCCCATGAGCGCCGCCAACCGGATGGCCGGCCGGGCATAGTCGCTGAACACGAAAAAGGTCGCACCGAAAGGCCGGACCCCGCCGTGCAGGGCCATGCCCGAAGCGCAGGCACACATGGCATGCTCGCGAATGCCCCAGGCGATATTCCGCTCGCCGTAGTTGCCCTTGGCCAGGTAGCCGCTGCCGGCGATGAGGGTCTTGGTGGAGGGCGACAAGTCGGCACTGCCGCCCACCAGCCAGGGCACCCTCGCTGCGATGGCGTTGAGCACCGTGCCCGATGCGGCGCGGGTGGCGATTGGCCCCTTCTCCGGCGGAAAAACCGGGATGTCCGCATCCCAGCCAGCAGGAAGCTCGCCGGAAAGGGAATCTCGAAGTCGCTCGGCAAGCTCGGGACACTCCTTGCGGTAGTTCTCGAACCTGCGGGTCCAGTCCTCTTCCAGTTCCCGGCCGCGCTCCACCGCCCGGCCCAGGTATGCGCGAACTTCTTCGGGCACCAGGAACTGCTCCTCCTCGGGCCAGCCGTAAAACTTCTTCGTCAACCGGATTTCCTCTTCGCCCAATGGTTCGCCGTGTGCCGAAGAGGTGTCCTGGCGATGCGGCGCGCCATAACCGATGTGAGAGCGGACCACGATCAGCGAAGGCCGGTCCGCTTCCATCCGGGCCTGGTCAAAGGCCGCCATCAGGGCGTCAAGATCGTTGGCGGCATCGCCCAGGTCAATCACCTGCCAGCCATAACCCTCGAAGCGAAGACGAACGGAATCGGAACAGGCCAGGTCGGTACTCCCCTCGATGGTGATCCGATTGTCGTCGAATACGCAAATCAGCTTGCCGAGGCCGAGATGGCCGGCAAGAGAAGCGGCCTCATGGGAAGGACCCTCCATCAGGTCGCCGTCACCACAGAAGACATAGGTGTGATGATCGATGATATCGTGGCCGGGCCGATTGAATACCGCAGCCAGATGAGCTTCGGCCATGGCCATGCCGACGCCGTTCATGATCCCCTGACCGAGCGGCCCGGTGGTGGTTTCAATACCGGGGGTATGATGATATTCCGGGTGTCCGGGCGTCCGACTCCCCCACTGGCGGAAATCCTTCAACTCGTCCAGGGAAAGGTCATAGCCGGTTAGGTGGAGCAGGGCATACTGCAATATGGAGGCATGTCCGGCTGAAAGGACGAAACGGTCGCGATTGAACCAGGCGGGATTCTTCGGATTATAACGCAGCACCCGGCTCCAGAGGACATGGGCCAGGGGCGCCAGCGCCATGGGAGTGCCCGGATGGCCGGAATTCGCCCGTTGTACCGCATCCATGGAAAGGGTACGGATGGTGTTGATGCACAGGGTGTCGATGTCATGCTGCATGGTATCTATCTCCTTGCTGTTCAGGGGAAGCCTTCACCGGAAGTAGTATGAAAAAGGCCGGAAAATATTTTCTCATTTTCGCTACCATACTCTTTCGGTACGAAAAGGGTAAAGCATTTTCCTCGTCTTGCAAGTAGCTGGAGAGACTGCTCGCCCGCTCTTTTCCCTGTCAAGGGCCAGGCAAATCCCTGCCTGCGCAGACCTCTTTCCGGAAAGATAAAAACAGGTCTTTTTCTTTCCCGCAGAGTAGAGTATAACAAAACTTTCATTACAGACTGGAGGATCGCGGATGGACTGGGAAAAGGCGACCCGGATCGCCTATGCAATCGGCAACTCTCGACTCGCACCGCTGAGAATTGAATTGTTCCGCAAGGCGGTCGATTATGCGCACCTGCGCGCCAAATGGCAGCTTTCGACAGCGGAAGAGCGGATCGCCATGGATGCCGTACGAACCAAGGCCCATGACGCCTTCATCGAGGCATGCACTATGATGAGCCGCTGCATGGAAGATGAAAAGGAAGATTGTGCCTGGCGGGAAGACCTGGGTAACGACCGGAAGGAAATCGGCGATTTCGCCTGTTATCTTCACCTGATTCTGGGCCTGGTAGCCCGCTGATCGGGAGCTGTTTTCCTGGCAAGGGAAACGCCGGCTATTCGTCGATGTCGGCCGGCAGATAAAGTTCCCCGTCGCTGCCACCCTGGCCGCTGACGAAACCTTCAACCCAGCCATGAATATTGTTCTCGACGATTGATTTCAGGTCTTTCGTCAGCTTCTCGCGGCGCTGCTTGTCATAGCCGGCAATCTCGCGCAGCTCGAAATGGACATGGGGTCCGGTCGATCTGCCGGTACTGCCGGCAAGGGCGATGACCGTTGAGCTGTCGACACGATCTCCCGCGGTAACCTTGACCAGCGAATTATGGCCGTACAGGGTCATGTGGCCGTTGCCGTGATTAATAGCGACCAGGTTGCCGTATCCCTTGTACGGTCCGGCAAAATAAACCGTCCCCTTCTGCACCGCGTATACCGGCGTTCCTGTGGCAACGGCAATATCAATGCCCCGATGGTAGATCATCCTGCCGCTGCCGAACGGATCAAGACGCCAGCCGACGCCGGAGGTTATTCTGCCGCCATCCACGGGCAAACTGCGAGCCGCAAGGGACACGCCCGGGAACAGGAACAGAACGAGGAATATAACAATTGGCCGGACACGTTGCATGAAGGAAACCTGCTGATACAGTTCGTCTCAATTCGTTAGATCAAGGTTTTCGGGAAGCGAAGCTGCCCCGATTCGGCCGCGGCAAACGACACATGGCAGAACAGGATGTACGAATTAACGTCCGATTTTCGATTAACTGGCAAAGTCTGGATTCTATATACACCCTGATCCCGGACGAGTCAACGTGCCATTGATCACCGAGTTCAACAGTTCGCGGCCCTTAGCTATCTCTTCGATGTAACCATGCAGGGAATATAGTTTTTCTGAAAATTGCCCATTCGATGCCATACACGAGGGAGGAAGCAATCATGACCAAGCCTGTAATTGCCATTACCATGGGAGATCCCGCCGGGATCGGTCCCGAGATAATCGCCATGGCGTTGGCAACCCCCGAGATTGAAGATCTTTGCCGGCCCCTGGTTCTCGGGGACCAGGCTGCCATGGAGCGGGCGCTCGCCGTTACCGGTCTGCCGCTTCGGCTGGAGCTGCTTGCCGAAGGGCTACCACCGAAAAACACCAAAGGCGCCATTTTTCTCCGCCCTCTCTCCCGGCTCGCCCCCACCGACATGGAATACGGCGGCCCCTCTTCCGATGCCGGCGATGCCATGTACCGTTACATCACCGAAGCCGTTCAGCTGTGCCTCAGCGGCGATGCCGCGGCAATGGTAAATGCACCCATCAGCAAGGAGGCCATGAACCGGGCCGGCCATTACTACCCCGGCCACACGGAATTGGTGGCCGAGCTTACCGGCTGCAGCGATTACGTCATGATGCTGGCAGGCGACCGGCTGCGGGTGACGCTGGTAACCATTCACGAGGCCATCTCCAATGTGCCGCGCCTGGTCACCTTCGACAAGGTTCTTGCCACCATCCGCACCACACACCGCAGCCTTGATACCTATTTTCGGAAAAATCCACGGCTCGCAGTGCTGGCACTGAATCCCCATTGCGGGGAAAAAGGCTTGTTCGGCGACGAGGAACGGCGCTTCATCGCGCCGGCCGTCGAGGCGGCCCGGGCAGAAGGAATCGATGCCCACGGCCCCCTTTCCGCCGACATGCTCTTTTATTTCGCGGCCCAGGGGAAATACGACGGTGTTGTCTGCATGTACCACGATCAGGGCCTTATCCCCCTGAAACTGATCCATTTTCACGACGGCGTCAATGTTACGCTGGGGTTACCGATCATCCGCACTTCCGTGGATCACGGAACAGCCTACGACCTTGCCGGAACCGGTCGCGCATCAGCCCTCAGCATGGCTGCCGCTATCCGGATGGCTGTGGGGATGGCGAAAACGGCCAGCGGGCAAAGTCCGGCACGGCCAAAGAAACCTCGACTCAAGGGTGCAGCAACGAAACATTCCAAGTAAAACGCATATCGTGCAACAAGAGGGGCGCGGCAGAAACCGCGCACCTCTTGCTGATTCCATTGTCAGGCGTATTGCAACGCCTAGTAGCGACAGATTTCCACATGGGAGACTTTTTTGACAATTACGCTGGATCTGAAAAAGATAATGTACGTTGTTGTTGGTCTTGTTGTCCTCTACGCCGCCTATATCGGAATTTCACTCCTTTCTCTTCCCTCGGTTGACAGCCTCAAGAACCGCCGCATGACCATGACGATCCGGGTTAAAGACTGGAAGGGAAACTACCATCCCCTGCAAGTCGGGCCGAAAAACCGCTACTGGACGCCATCGGCATCGATACCGCCGGAGATGAAGTGGGCGGTCATTCTTGCCGAGGACGAAAACTTCTACAAGCACGAGGGCATCGACGTAAAAGCGATAAAAACCGCCATCAAGCACGACCTGGAAAAGAAAAGTTTTGATCGGGGAGCTTCCACCATTACCCAGCAGGTGGCGAAGAATATCTTTCTCTCGCGGGAGAAGACCATAAGCCGCAAGATCAAGGAGATCATCCTTGCCCGACGCATGGAGGAAGAACTGACAAAGGGGCGGATTCTCGAACTGTACCTGAACGTGGTCGAACTGGGACCGATGGTCTACGGTGTCGGTCACGGCGCACGCTATTACTTCGGCAAACCGGCCTCGGCGCTCACCCCCCGGGAATGCGCCTTCCTCGCTGCCATGCTCCCCGGCCCACGGCTTGCCTACAATCCCTACCGGAACCTGCGCAAAGTCGTTCGGCGCTCCAATATGATCCTCAAGCTACTGCGACAGAATGGAGTTTTGTCGGCAGCAGAATATCAGCTCGCCCTGGCACAGGAACCGAATATCGCCGGGCTGCAACGGAAGGTTGAAGAAAGTATCCAGCAGGAAGAACTGTTCGAGAACATGAGCAGTGCCGTGGCACCGGAGGCACCACTGGAAAGCGTGGACCGGGCGCCGGAACAGCCGGCCACAGAGGAATCCCCGGCAGCCGCACCAGTCGAGGGAGCCTATTCGCCGCCGATGGAAGGAAACGCACCGCAACCGGAGCATTCTCCCTCCAACCCGCCCTTGCCTGGCGGAGAAAAAACGGGGCCATGAAAGATTAATAGTATTTTTCGGAAAGAGCTGAAAACCGGGAATTGTACTGAGGCACTCGGAAAGGAGCCGGAACAGCTCGGCAGAGGGCAACAACAACGAGAAGTTTCTGCGACGCTTCCGGCCTGGAAGACAAAAAAATCCCCCCGGACTCGTTATTCCGGGGGGATTCAGATCATCCGAAGATTTTTTTCAGCAGTGTACCGAACCAGCCGGATTTCGGTTTTCCCGCAGCCGCGAAGTTCTCTCTGACTTCTTTGATGAAAACGGCAAGTTCACTTTGACCCTCTTGTACTTTTTCCATCCAAACTACCCCCTTGAATATCCCATTGTATCAGGCATCCGAACGAGCGGAATACCTTAGTAAACGGAAAGGTCACCCCCTTAGGTACGGAAGGCATGGCCTGCAAAACCTTTTCCTGCCGCAGGCGAATGAAACGATGGCAAGGGTAGCAGGAAAATTGTTTCAGTCACTGACAGGATATTTTCCATGTCATTTAGGCAAGGTTGTGCGAAAAAATCCCGTACATTCAGGCGGATAATACCTATATTGAGAAATTTTTCAAGAAAAATTATCAGAAAAGCTCAACGAAAAAACCGGCTTCCTCCCCTTGGTCGAAATGACAACAAGGAAATGTTCCGCCACATTATGGCAATCCACAGGTGGTGATCGCAGCCGGACCGGCAAGCGCTTTCGGCAGTGCCCGTTCGAAGGCCGCTACGCAGGCGGGATCCCATTTGCTGCCGGAGAATTTCTTCAGGATGTCCAGAGCCTCTTCGGGCGTTTTTCCCTTCTGGTAGGGACGATCGGTGGTCATGGCATCATAGCCGTCGGCTACGGCTATGACTTTCGCGCCAAGGGGAATATCGGGGTCGGTGAGATGCCGGGGATAGCCGCGACCGTCGGGACGCTCGTGGTGACAGCGGATAAAGGAAAGGGCCTCACCGAGGAAATCCAGGTCCTTCAGAATATCCGCTCCGGTTTGCGGGTGCCGGGTGATCTCCCGAACCACATCCTCGGGGTTTTTCTTGTCGTGCGGCAGGAACAGACGATCGGAGAAACCTATCTTGCCGATATCGTGGAGACGGCCCGCCACCCGTATCAACTCGACCTCATCGTCAGGCAACCCCATTTCCGCGGCAATCAGGCCAGCTAACGTCCCAACCCGTTCGGCATGTCCTTCGGTATACTGGTCACGCGCCGCCAGGGCACCCGCCATTGCCGAAACGGTGCCGACCGCGTTGTGACGTATCTGCTCGTTCAGCTCCCGAAGTTCCTGGATAAGTAATTCCAGGCGGTATTCGCGGGCCTCGACCTTGACCATCATCAGCCCCATGGCTTCGGCAATGGAACGGACCGGTTCCGACACCTCGGGACGGGTGAGTTCCATCACATCATTGGAATAACGACCTGCCGCAATCTCTTCGATTACCTCGAGGAGGTGATTCAATTCTTTCATTGCCTAGCCTCCGGCACAAGACTCTCCTTATACCCTGAATTCCTCCACCCGCCCCTCATCGAATTCATGGACAACCGACAGCATGGTTTCTTTCCCGTCCCGTACAACACTGATCGCACAGGTTGCTCCCAGCCGGGCCTTGGTATAGCGGAGCAGAATTTTGGCTGCACTTTCCAGCAACTCGGGTTCGATGGTGCCGGTTACGACGCCCATCGGACTGCTGCCGTCGGCCCACCGCAGCTGTGCATCACCGGGCCGGACGGCCTCTTCCAGGGCCAGGTTATCCGGCTCGTTGCGGCCAATAACCACCTTGGTCAGCGAACCGATTCGAAAATGGCGACCTGTCATCAGAAGGGTAAAATCGCGGGGATCCAGCTGGTCGGCATGGTCGAAAACATCGCGAATTTTGGACAGAAACGAAGGTTCGGTAAGAAGACATCCGCCCGCGGGATTGGGATACTCCAGTATGCCCATTTCCTCGGCTAGACGCATCTGCTCCTTACGGGAACGCCCCGTAATTGCAAGCATTTTTTCCCGATCGAGCCACCCTTCCCGTTCCGGAACAGTGGCGGGCAAATGTTTTGCCGACAAGGGCCGCACCAGCAGTCCTTCCAGACCGCATTCCCGTTCGACCAGTCGCATGGCGTCACGCCGTTGACTCATGGGACGTTGTCCCAGCACCTCACCGGTGATGATGAAGTCGGCTCCGCATTCTGCCATATACTCCCCGGCCTTGCGAAGAAAGAAAATGCGGCAGTCGATGCAGGGGTTCATGCCGCTTCCATAGCCGTGTTTCGGTTTTCTGATAACCTCCAGGAACTCGATGCCCAGATCTGTCACCTTGAGAGGGATAGCGAGTTGCCGTGCCGCCCGGACCGCATCCGACTCACACCCCTCCTTACTTCTTTTGCACATGAAGAACGGAGAGGTAAAATTGATGGCCTCGACATCGATTCCCTGTTCCAGCATTACTTTTACGGCTAGAATCGAGTCGAGTCCGCCGGAAAAAAGCGCAAGGGCTTTTCTTTTCATGATATCTCCCGGTCACTTCCGCAACCTTTCCAGTTCGGCAGTAACGCGTTTCGGAATGAAATTTTTTACGAAGGCTATCATACCAGGCGGAAAAATGTAAAGCCATGCGGAACAGCTTCCGCATAACAAAAAATTAAAATCGGTACGGGGTATTTAGCTATCAAGTTTTTACGGCGTTATCCGATATACTATATGTGCCTCGGTCCAGCTACCGGATCGGACGGGCACGACAGGAGGGAAGCATGGACAATCTGGTAAAAAAGGGTGCCCTCGGCTCCATTCTCCATATGTCGGGGATTATCACCGAAGACGACATTCAACGGGCACTCGATGAGCAAAGCGCCTCCGGATGCCGTTTCGGAGAAGCTTTGGTCAAACTGGAAATCGTCAAGCAGGAAGATATCGACTGGGCACTGTCCAACCAACTGGACATTCCCTACGTCCGCCTCAGCGAAAAGATTATCGACCGGAGCGCCACCCAGCTGATCCCCGGGGAACTGGCCCGCAAATTCAACATGATCCCCATCATCCGGACCGGTGACGAACTCCATATCGCTCTGGCCGATCCGCTGAACAAGGCAGCCGTCGACAGCGTTGAAGAGCTGACCGGCTGCACGGTGACCGTTTCCATGCCGATTATCCGCGAACTGCGGGAAATGCTCGATATTTTTTACGGCCCGGAACAGGGCAACGAGACATTCGGCTTCAGCTCGCCCTGCTTCAGCGAGGGAATCCTGGAAACAATCAATGCCGACCGGAGCGGCATGCGCCTGCTGGAATACCTGGTGCTCTTTTTTCTGCAGAACAAAATCAGCTCTGTTTCCCTCCAGCCCGGCGGTGGAACCGTCCGCGTGTCGGGACGGCGGGGCACGCATTTCCGCGAAATCGGCCGTTTCCCGGTAGCATCCTACCCGACTCTCATCTCGAGCATCAGGAAGGCAACCCGGATAAACGGCTCCCGAGACCTCGCATCCCGAGGGGAATTCCTGTTTCGCTACCGGGAAACCGACGTGATTCTCCAGGCATCCATGGTCCGTGCCGTGGAAGGCGAATGCATTACCATCCGGACACAGCCCGATCTTTCCTTTCCGGCCGGACTTCAGGAACTGGAACTCGAACCCGATGCAGCAGAGAGATTCCGCTCTCTGGCAACATCCGGATCCGGACTGGTCCTTTTTACCTCTTGGAACCGCCAGGAACGCAGCCGGTTTCTTGACCTGTTTCTCCATGAAATGGATACTACGGCCAGGAACGTCGTGCTTCTCGGAGATGGCATCGGTAAGGGAAATGTTCCCTTTCCCCGCATCCCGCTGACGCCGGGAGCGCCGGAGGAAGTAGAGACAGCGGTCAACGCACTCCTCGACCATGCCCCGGATGTTATTGTCCTGGATGATGCTACCGACAGCCGCACTTTCCTCACCGCCTGGAAAACAGCCATGCGGGGCAGCCTGGTGGTTGCCGGAATATCCCGCGCCGGACTCGGCGGCGTCTTCGATCATCTGCTCCAGGAACGGCGGGCAAATCGTTCGCTTGCCTCGGGACTCCGGGGTATCGTCGCCTTCGCCGGCGTCAATACCCTCTGCCCCTCCTGCCGGGAAACCGATCACAAAGCCCTTCACAGCCTCGAACAGGCCGGCGCTGCATCTGTTTTTCATGCCCCGGGATGCCCCGACTGCCGATATTCCGGTTATGGCGGCAAGAAATACCTGGTGGAGGTACTCACCTTCGATCCGGCACTGCGGGAGCTGCTTGCTACGGCACGGGAGGGAGTGGAGTTCAACGGCTACCTGGCCGACAAGGGATACCACGGCATAGCCGAAAAACTGGCCGCACTGCTCCACAACGGGGAGATCTCCCCGGAAGAATATCAAGCCGTTCTGGCTCAGTATCAGGATGAAATGTAACGGAGAAACGATCCATGGCACGAATTGACGCGCTTTTTAAAATGATGAATGAACAAGGGGCATCCGATCTTCACCTTTCCACCGGTTCGCCGCCCATTTTCCGCCTGCATGGCGATATGGTTCGCCTTAACTTCAAAACCCTGTCCCATGAAGAGTTGAAGGTCATCCTGTTCGAGATCCTGACAGAGAAACAAAGAAACGATTTCGAGACTCGGAATGACCTGGACTTCGCCTACGCCATCCCCGGCCTGGCACGCTTCCGAGGCAACATCTTCATGCAGCACAAGGGAATCGGTGCGGTCTTTCGCATCATCCCCGGCAAGATCCTCACTGCCGACGACCTGGGTCTCCCGGAAGGGGTGCGGAAGATGACTCTGTTAAAGAAAGGCCTGGTGCTGGTGACCGGACCGACCGGTTCGGGAAAGTCCACCACCCTGGCGGCAATGATCGATTTGATCAACTCCACCCGCAAGGAGCATATCCTTACCCTGGAGGATCCCCTCGAGTTCATTCACGAAAACAAGGAGTCGCTGCTGAACCAGCGGCAGATCGGCGAGCATTCCGAAAGCTTCACTGCCGCCCTTCGGGCCGCCCTGCGTGAAGACCCGGACGTAATCCTGGTGGGGGAGATGCGCGACCTGGAAACTATCAGCCTCGCCATGACCGCCGCCGAAACCGGTCACCTGGTGTTCGGTACCCTGCACACCAACTCCGCGGCCAAGACCATCGACCGGATCATCGATGCCTTTCCCCGTGACGGCCAGGAGCAGATCCGCACCATGCTGTCCGAATCCCTCAAGGGGGTCGTCTGCCAGCAGCTGCTGAAAACCGCCGAAGGCAAGGGACGGGTAGCCGCAATGGAAATCATGGTGGGAACCCCGGCCATCGCCAACCTGATTCGTGAGGGGAAAACCTTTCAGATCCCCTCTGTCATCCAGACCGCTAAAAAAGACGGAATGCAGCTGATGGACCAGCACATCCTCGATCTGCTCAAGACAAAGCGGGTCACGCCGGAGGAAGCCTACCGCTGCGCCCAGGAAAAGAAGCAGTTCGACCAGTATCTCCCCGACCAGGCAGCGGCTGCGCCGCTGTAATTCCAGCTGCTTTTGTCGTAACCCGTTCCGCTGCAGGAAAAAGGACCGGACAACGGGGTATGGATTGATAGCTTCCTTGCGGAAAGTGTTGGCAGGGGCTGGAACTTCTCCGAAACAGCGAGACTATGAAGTTTGCGGATGGATAACAGCTACGGGGTACGGGAAACCACCTGGAGGGCAGGCATTGATGTCCGCGAGGAGTGTCACTTTTTTTGCAGAGCGCTGTTACTCTTGCCCTCCCCCAGCAGCACTGCTATCCAGCGGGTCTCGTCACTGCCATCCAGAGCGATCTTGACGGTCATGGTCAGAGGAACCGAAAGAAGCATCCCCACCGGGCCGAATACCCATCCCCAGAAGACCAGGGAGAGAAAGACCACCAGGGTGGAAAGTCCGAGACCCCGCCCCATGACCCGGGGCTCGATAATATTCCCCACCACCGTGTTGACGACGAGATAGCCGACCGCGGCAAGAATGGCCGGTGTCGTACCGAGCTGGATCAGGGCAAGGGCCACGGCAGGCAGCGCCGCGAGGATCGAGCCGATATTGGGGATATAGTTGAAGAGGAAGGCAATAATCCCCCAGAGTAGCGCGTAATCTACGCCGATAACCGCCAGCCAGAGGGTAATCGCCACCCCGGTGGCAATGCTGATCGCGGTTTTGATCGCCATGTAACGCTGAATATTTTCAAAAAACAGGCTCAAACGGTGGTAGGACCGTTCCGGATCTTCCAGCAGAGCACCGATTTTTTCCGAAAAGCTCGATGCCTCGAGGAGGATGAAGACCACCGTCAGCATAATGAGAAAACCGTTGGTCAAAACGTTGCCAAGCCCGGTTACAATGCGCGTCACCAATTGCAGTCCGACGCCGGGATCAAAAATCTCGACCAGTTTTCGGTCTCCCACATCGAGCCCCTTGGCATCAAGCCAGGCCAGGAGCGTCACCAGTTTTTCCTGCAGGCGATGCTGGTAGTCCGGCATATCATGCAGGAAAGTATCGAGCGACGTTCCCACAAGTGCCGCCAGGATCACCACCGTGGCACACAGTGCAATCATTACGACGCACATGGCCAGGACGGCAGGAATTCCCTTTTGCTTCAACCAGAACAGGGGCGGAGCACTGACGATGGCGATAAAAACGGCCAGCAACATCGGCACCAGCAGCGGTGACGCCGCGCGCATGCCGGCAATCAGGACAACACACGCCGCACCTAGTATGAAAACGGCCGCTGTCTTTGATTGGCCGATCTGCATTGACATGCCGGTTTCCCCTTTTCCCTAGTCGTATTTTCCCGGATTTACCGCCAGTTCACTCAGAAACGGAAGATGACCATACCGGTTGAAAGGGAATCCTGCCATTCTTTCCGGTTTATCGCACCATTTTTATCAATGTCGAGCTGCTCGAACAAGACCCGCTTGTGCTTTTCGGACAGCTCGGCATTTTCCGTTGCTTCTCCGGAAGCAACCGGCGACAGTAAAAACGTTCCATCCCCCCCTTTACTCACCGAGTGGCTCCCCTTGAGAAACTCATCCAGGCTGAGCTGCTCATCACTGTCGGTGTCAATCCGGTCAAAGTACTGGCCACCTGTTTCCACGGCAAGGGCAGGCATTGTCAAAAGGGAAGCAAACAGTCCTGTCAGCAGTATTCTTTTCATTAATACCTCCGAGACATTTTCATGATACTGGGACGTTACACACCAGTGTGTAAAGATGTAGCAGTTCAATGGGGTGAAAGACAAGAAAATAATAACGGAGATTAATGGGTCATGATGCCGCAGCATCCCGCAACCACTCCCGGGCTTTGTCGCGGAGGGCGAAAACCTGGATCGACATGGGAAGAGCGCCATCAGCCAGGATCTGGTACATCCGGGCAAAGCCGAAGGCCAGTGGAGTGGCAGCTACTATGGCGTGCCGGGTGGGGGACAGCTTCTCCTTGTGCAGCTCGAGGAAGCCGACAATGTTTCTGATATCATTTGATTTAAGGGAACTTGTATCCAGTTCGGACATTTCAATGAGCAGATTGTACTGGAGGTCCAGATAGGAGGGCGCCAGAAGTTCACTGATAAACGACAGGAAACCTTCGGTCGCGGCAGTACCCTGTGTTTTCACCTCCATAAAACGCTCTTCATGATTAACGCTGATCCGGTATTCCATCACTGCCCCTCCGGCATTTCGTCTGGATAGTGAGATCTGGCAAGCGCCATGCCCCGTCTGAATCAGGAAAGTTCATACAGGTCGGGTCTCCGGTCATTGAGCACCCGCATACTCGAGCGCACCTCGTCCGCCTGCCGCAGATCGATGGCAACCGTCAGGAGTTCTTCTTCCGTCTCGCTCGCCTCAACGATAACTCTCCCCCACGGGTCGATGATTACCGAGTTGCCAAAATAGCTGACCACGCCGTCCGGACCGAAGTCCTCGCTCCCCACCCGGTTAACGCCCACCAGGAACATCTGGTTTTCGATGGCGCGAGCCCGTGACAACACCTGCCAGTGATCGAGCCGCGGATGGGGGAATGCTATGGGAGACAGCACCAGGCTCACTCCCTGCAGCGCATAGCTGCGAAACAGTTCGGGAAAGCGGATATCGTAGCAGATGGCAAGACCGACCAGTCCCCAGGGTGTGTTCACTACGGTCAGGGAGTTGCCGGCCGCCAAGTGCAGATCCTCATGCAGCAGGCTGAAAAGATGGACTTTCCGATAGGTTGAGACCCGCTCACCGGCGGCATTGAAAAGAATCGAAGTATTGGCGATGCTGCCATCGACCGTCACCTCGGGCAGCGAACCGTTGATCCAGATGCCATAACGCCGCGCCAGGGCCGCAACTCGCTCGATGACGCCGGCATGTTGCGCGGCCTGTGCCGCAAGATAGGACCAGTCGAAACCGGTAGTCCACATCTCCGGAAAGCAGACCAGATCGCTACCCCGCTGCGCTGTCTCGGCAACCAGCAGCTCCGCTTTGGCCAGGTTTTCCTCCGGGCATCGCGCAGCAACTCTCATCTGGGCGATGGCTATGGTCAGACTTGTTTCACTTGTTTCTGGTAAATCCGGCACCGGTAAATCCCCCTTGTCTTCCAAACGCTCTGCCCCGAGGAATTCAGGATTCTACACGATAAGCGGCAGCGGTTCCCGCCGCGCCAGCCACGCGGGCGGAACCTCCGCGGTAAGGGCCACGATACCGCCGACAATGGCACAGGTGGTATCGCAGTCTCCTCGCCCCCTGGCGGTACTCCAGAGGGCCTCCTCGTAGCAACCGAGATGGTGGGCCGCATTCCAGACGCAGAAGGGAACCGTGTCCTGGGCTGTAACCTGGTATCCTGTTCCCAGGACATGCATGGCATGGGCACTCTCGGCAGCGGAAATTTCCAGCGCCGTCAGCAGGCGATGCTTTATTTCTCCCTCCGGCACGTAGCGGCACACCTCGCGGATAAAGGCCTCGCCAGTCGGGCAGGAAGCAGCGGCAGCCAGCGATGCGGCAACCGCAACCGCAATCGCCCCGGCCACCCCTTCCGGGTGGGCATGGGTCACCACCGCGGAAAGGCCCGCCTGCTCCGCGGCCCGGAGCGGATCACCGGCAAAAAAAGCGCCCAGCGGTGCAACCCGCATGGCCGCGCCATTGCCAAACGAGCCGCCGCCAAACAGTTTCGGTGAAACATCGCGCCAGTTGGAGCCGGTCGCAAGCTGCATCAGCAGGCGTCGCGCGCCGCCGGCATAGCCCCGGGTCGGCTCCTCCAGGTAGCGCCGGCCAAAGGCCTCTGCCAGCGCATCCTGTTCGATGCGGCCAAATTTTTTCAACACCTCGACAATGGAAAGGGCCATGTGGGTGTCGTCGGTCCAGCGCCAGTCCTCGCCGAGGTCATTCCATGCGGGACTCTCGGGGGAAATGAAGAAAAACAGCTCGCCGAAGGCATCCCCCACCGACAGACCGTCAAGGCTCTGCATCGCCCGCGTGATCGGATCGTTCATCGCGTCCTCCCGGAAAGAAACTCAACGGCAGAAGCCGTTAGCAGAATCGATCGTGCCGCCCCCTGTTTCGGTCATTCGAAGATGATAATCTTTCTGCCCATTCTCGCATGAAATCTTGTCATTGCAAGCACTACAACGGCATTTAACAACGGTTCGATGCCAACCCACTCGGATCAGCCCGGATTATCGCTGCACGCAAGGCAGCCGTTCGATCATGAACGAGCCAGCCGAGGTCCTGCGCCACACCAAATTTTAACCGACCGATTACGCCCGGAGCAGGATCAGCGAGGCAACTGTGAGGACAATGCCGGTGATCCCCAACCGGCTTGGCCGCTCGCGGTAGATAAAGATCGACAGGACTACGGCAACCACGAAATGCATGCCGGTGATTACCGTTACCAGGGAAAGAGGCCCGCGCGCAAGTCCTTCCAGGTAGGCATAATAGCCCACTACGTTAAGGATCCCCATGACAGCGCCGATAGTCAGTGACTCACCGATGGCGGCCGAAGACTTTTCCTGCCGTCGCGCCCGTGCACCGAAGCCAGCGGCAAACAGCGTGGAAAGGCCGTAGGACACCGCCATGAAGGCAATCTTAT
>JAQUHN010000243.1 GCA_028683555.1 Geobacteraceae bacterium
GAATCACCATGGAGGAACTATCCATGGGAATGTCCGGGGATTTCGAGGTTGCCATCGAGGAGGGAGCCACCCTGGTGCGGGTCGGCTCCGCCATCTTCGGCGAACGATACTACCCCTGAAACATAAAGCAGGTCGACTCCGAGGGAACAACCCTTTTTTGAGACCTACCCCGTCTTAAGCCTCCGTGGGTTTCAGCACCTCGCCTTTTGGTGGGTGAGCGGCCCCGTTAAGAAGAATCCACGGCTTGCCGACCGGCAGCACATCCCGGCCGAAAACCTGCAGAAAAATAATATGCGCCATCATGTACCAAGCCGAGAGAGCGCACACAATAAGATCCACGGCAATAATCGTTATGAGCCATTTCATCCCCGCCAGAAACACCAGATCAAGGCCAATAAATCCCAGTAATACCGTTGTAAAAGTGAAGGCCATCATCCAACTGACTCGTAGCGAGGCTAGCCACATAATTGTTGTATAAAGCGTAAATGCCAGTAAGAACATACCAATATCCTGTGGCGTAATCTTCAAATGATTTCCGATGAAGGTATTCGGTGCGCCCTGCAGGTCCAGAAGCAACCAGATAAGCCCGAGGGAAAGCCAGAAAGCACCGAATACGGTAAAAGCGCTGTAGCCGAAGTTGTTGCCGCACCTGAACTCCTGGAAGCCGGCAACAAGCTGGGCACCCCCGCCCAAAATAATCGCCGTGCAGAATACAACTCCCGTTCCGCACCAGCCCAGATTGTGGAACTGCAACAGCAACGTCGTCAAACCGAATCCTGCCAACCCGACCACCGCCGGGTTTCCCTGTCCTTGTCCTGCCATAGAAGTTTCTCCTTATTTTTAATGCATCCAGACAACGTTCACGAGTACCGGAACCTTCCCTTTCAGGGGCTACCGCCGATACATTTTGCCGGTCCGTTTCTTTGAATCCGATTTGACCTGTTCACCTTCTATTGCTGTTTCTCCAGATATTCAAACGTTCCGCATCCTTGATCAAATCGTCGCGAAACTCGGGATGGGCAATGGAAATGAGCGCGTCAGCACGTTCCCACGTGGTTTTGCCCTTGAGGTTGACCTTGCCGTACTCGGTAACAACCCACTGGACGCACGTTCGACTGTCGGTGACGATGCTCCCGGGCGCCAGGGTAGGCACAATCCTGGATTTCATCTCGCCGTTCTTGCCATAAGTGGATGACAGGCAGATGAAGCTCTTGCCACCCTTGGAAAGGTAGGAGCCCATCACGAAATCAAGCTGGCCGCCGGTACCGCTGATTTGCTTGGTTCCTGACGACTCTGACGATATCTGACTGAACAGGTCGATCTCAACGGCATTATTGATGGACATGAAATTGTCGATCATGGCAACCCTGCCGACATCGTTGCAGTAATCCACCGGACAGCTCATCACTTTCGGATTGTCATGCAGAAAGTCATACAGCTTCTGCGTACCGGCGGCAAAGGCGAATACCTGCCGAAAGCGGTCAATATTTTTCTTGGCGCCGGTAATCTTACCGCGCATCGTCAAGTCAACAAAGGCATCCACGTACATTTCCGTATGCACACCCAGATCCTTCAGATCCGATTCTGCTATCAACATACCCACCGCATTGGGCATGCCTCCTATCCCAAGTTGCAGGCAGGCGCCGTTCGGAATTTCCTCCACGATGAGTTCGGCAACTTTCCTGTCCACCTCGGTGAGCCCGTTTGCTTTCAGTTGCGCCAACGGAGGATTGTCACCCTCGACAATGTGGTCGACCCGGGAAATATGAATTCCTTCCTCGAAACCACCCAGGCAGCGCGGCATGTTGGCATTCACTTCGACGATAATCACCTTGGCCCGCTCGCAGACCGCCATCAGATGAGACGCTTGGGGTCCGAAATTGAAATAGCCGTGCTCGTCCATCGGAGCCACCTGAAACATGGCCACGTCAACACGGTCCACGTTTTCCCGGTATAGGCGCGGCAACTCGGAATAACGCATGGGACTGTAATAGCCATGGCCCATATCGATAATTTTGCGATCGACGCCGGTACAGTGCCATGAGTTCCAGGTAAAGTGTTTTCCCGGATCTGCAATGGTGCAAATCTCCGGCATCCACATACTTATACCGCCGCGTACCTTGACATCCCTCAACTCTGCGGCGCGAGCCGCCAGTGCCTTATCGGTGACAACAGGATGGCCTACGCAGATACCGTAGTCCACCCAATCTCCCGATTTTATTACCTTTACCGCTTCTTTTGCCGATACCAGCTTCTCACTGTAAAGTTTCCATGTCATTGTGTAGCCTCCCTCTTGCAATACTTACCAATAAATTTCCAACGATAAAACAAGGTATTCCACTTCAGTTTTCGTCACATTTACCCACAAACAATTGGTTTCAAACAGCAACCTCCTTTTCCTTCTATTTTTTTTACCCTTGGGCTACCTCCCATCAGCCTCTTGCTCCAACACTTTGAAAAAAATCTCATGGAATCCATACCGATATATATCAATAGCCGTGCCAGCACTTCAGCAATTAAAACAACGAATAATTTTAGATACTTACAAAGCAAGCAGGCAGAAACTGAACTTTGGCGGGATGCAACTCACTTACGGCTAAACAAAGGTAAGCACGACAACCAATTGATATTACGACATGTTTTTTCTGTAAAAGTTTTTTACAAGGTCACAAAAGCTTTCAAGCCTGCGCACTAGTGTGCCGTGCGGTAAGCTCAGGGCATTAATTTCGAGGAGGTTTGGCACCTGGCAAGGCGGGGCGACGCAGGCATAGCCGGGCTCTGTCGAGGAGCCACGACGCAGCCAGGGGTAAAAGAAACGGAATTACAAGGAATGAATTAACCGTACGGGACACGAGCCTTATCCGATCTTTTTCACCTGGCAGAAAAACAGAAAGGCCAGTCCTTTCCGGACATGGCCTCACCTGCTTACCAGCAGAATCGATCAATCGACATAAAATGGGTGGCGGGCGCCTGGGCAACGCCCGCCGGAGGAAGGCACAGTGCTCAAAATCATTGTGTGCTTCCGGGGAGAATCCTTTTGCTAGATCTGTTAGAAATTCCAGAACTCATCTATCTCCGAATCGCTGAAGTCCCACACCGCATCATGGGGAGGCAATTGCTCTTCGAAGAACTCGGGCAGACGATCATGGCAAGATGTCAATCCCGCCGCCACATTGAATTTATGCTCGGTTTTCAGGACATATTTCCCGAACTCAAGCACATCCTCGGCCGTCAGGTTCGTACCGTAGCGGGCATTGATCATTTCATAAATGGCAGCAAATGCTTCAGGAATATCCAGTGCCGGAAAAGCTACAAAAATACAGAGACCGGTGCTGTCAACGGCCGCAGTGGCAATTTGCAGATTTCGGGACAAATCCACCTGCCCATCTTTCTTAAGCGGGTCGACAAAGCCCCCGATCTTCAGAATGTTCGTAGCCACGGCATAACCGGCAGTGTGATCGGCACCCATGGTTGAGGTAGCATAGGTAATACCGATGCCTTTGACCGAACGAGGATCATAGGCAGGGATAGCCTGATTCTTGACCACAGGAACCCTGGTCACACCATAGATTCTGCCAACAGAGCCGGCACCATTGCCGAGAATACGTCCAAGGGGAGTACCATAGCGCATTTCCTCTTCGATCAGCCGGAAAGCTTCCTTACCATCCCCCCACGACAGAATGCCGGCTTCCATTGCCACGTTGATGATGACAACTCCTTCGATGGAATCAATCCCTATATCATCCATTGCCCAGTCGCATCGGGCAATGTCGTCAAGGTCTTCAACAAGGCCATTGGCCCCAAGGCCCCATATTGTCTCGTACTCAAAACCGGAGGTCAGGTACTTTCCATTTTGATCGGGATAGATCTGTGAACACTTGATAATGCAGCCAGGATGGCAGCCATGGCTCGGATTACCCTGCCGGGAAACAATCAGATCGTGCATGGTTTCACCACAGATTTTTTCCGCATGGTCACAGCGACCGAAACGGAAGTTTTTGGTGGGCAAGCCGCCAGCCTCATTCAGGATATTGACGAGAACATTGGTTCCATAGGTGGGCAACCCTTGGCCGCTGACCGGATGGTCAAGCATCGCCTTGGCGAAAATACGCGCCTGCTGCTTGAAATTTTCCGGATTTGCCAGGGAAACGCCGGGACCACCGGTATCATCAACAGTAATATATTTGATTTTTTTCGAGCCCATTACGGCGCCGCCACCGCCACGCCCATGACTGCGCACGTTGCCATCCGGGTCCTTGACCGAGATATTTGCCGCAGCCATCCTGAATTCGCCGGCAGGGCCAATGGAAAGAACACCCACCTTTTTGCCCAGTTTTTCACTGAGCAGCCGGTAAAGTTCGTAATTTCCTATTCCCACATATTCTGCATCTTGCTTGATCGCAACGCCATCCTTGGTAACATGGAGGCTGTACCACACGTCATTTTCCGGCATCCCCTCAATAATGAGCGCCTTGATACCAAGCTTTTCCAGCTTTTGGCCCGCGGTACCACCGGCACTGCTTTCCTTGATACCACCAGTCAGAGGGCTTTTGAATCCGGCAGAAAGACGGCCGGAATTCGCAGCAACGGTAGCGGTCAGCAAACCGGGCGCAAAGACGAGTTTATTATATTTACCAAGCGGTTCACAGGCTGGGGGAACCTCTGCGGCCACGATCGTAGAAGTCAGTGCCCGCCCGCCCAAAGCAGCCCACTCCTGCGGAACGTCTTCAACAACAGTTGTGAGGTTCGTCATGTTTACTCGGATAATCTTGTTTCCCATTCCAGTCTCCTTTTTCGGGAAATCTCTGTTCTTGCACACCGTCTGCCTT
>JAQUHN010000244.1 GCA_028683555.1 Geobacteraceae bacterium
TTGGAGTAGACCACGGTGTCCAGCACCAGTAGGTTGATGTTCCGGTCCGAGGCGATCACGTGGTCCAGGCCGCCGTAGCCGATGTCGTAGGCCCAGCCGTCGCCCCCCACGCACCAGACTGACTTTTTCACCAGGTAGTCGGCCACTTCCTTAAGCCGGATCGCAGCCGGGTCGGTGCAGGAGGCGAGCCCTTCCTTCAGCCGTTCCACGCGGGCGCGCTGCTTCTCGATGGCCTGCTGGTCTGACTGGTCCGCGTCCCGGATCTCGGCCATCAGCCCGCGCATCTCGCCGCATACGCTGCAGCCGCAGGATATCAGCCCTTCCAGCAGCTCCCGGGCCGATTCGGTCAGCTTGTCCACGGCCAGCCGCATGCCGAAGCCGAACTCGGCCGTGTCCTCAAACAGAGAGTTGGACCAGGCCGGGCCCCGGCCGTCCTGGCGCACCGACCAGGGGGTGGTGGGGAGGTTGCCCCCCACGATGGAGGTGCAGCCGGTGGAGTTGGCGACCAGCGCCCGGTCCCCGAACAGCTGGGACAGGAGCTTGAGATATGGGGTCTCGCCGCAGCCGGCGCAGGCGCCGGAGAACTCGAACAGCGGCTTCACCAGCTGGCTCCCCTTGACCGTATCTATCTTGATCCGCTCCGGGGCCAATTCGGGAAGTGAAAGGAAGAACTCCCAGTTGCTCGTCTCCTGCTCCCTGAGCGGCGCCTTGGGTGCCATGTTGATGGCCCGGTGCTCCGGTTCGGCCTTGTCTTTTGCCGGGCAGTTGCGCACGCAGAGGCCGCAGCCGATGCAATCCTCGGGCGCGGTCTGGAGGGTGAACCGCATCCCTTGGAACTCGCTCCCCCGGGCTTCAACCGACTTGAAGGACGCCGGCGCCTCCGCAAGGCAGGCCGGGTCGTAGATCTTCATCCGGATGGTGGCGTGGGGGCAGACCAGGGAGCAGATTCCGCATTGGACGCAGAGCGCTTCATCCCATACCGGAATCTCGATGGCGATGTTCCGCTTCTCGTAGCGTGAGGTGGCCGACGGGAAGGTACCGTCGCACGGCATTTGGGAGACCGATAGCTCATCCCCCTTACCGGCGATGATGGTTGCCAGAACCTCTTTGACAAAGGGGGGTGCGTCTGCCGACACCAGCGGCGGTCTCGTGAGCGAGCCTCCGGCCCGCTCCGGGACCACCACTTCGTGAATATTCTCCAGGGCCGCGTCCACCGCTGCCCGGTTCATCTCAACCACCTTTTCGCCGGCCTTGCCGTAACTCTTGCCGATGGCCTCCTTGATGGCTGCCAGGGCCGTTTCCAGCGGAAGGATGCCCGCAATCTTGAAGAATGCGGTCTGCATGATCACGTTGATGCGGCCCCCCAGCCCCAGCCCCTCGGCGATCTTCACCGCGTTGATTACGTAGAGATTCAGCCGCTTTTCGATGATTTGCCGCTGCACTTCCACCGGGATGTTGTCCCACACCTGATCTGGTTCGTCGAGCGAGCAGAGCAGGAAGGTGGCGTTTTCCTTGGCCTTGGAGAGCATGTCGCACTTCTCCAGGAAGGTGAAATTGTGGCAGGCGATGAAGTCGGCCTGGTCCACCAGGTAGGGGGAGCGGATGGGATCCTTGCCGAACCTGAGGTGGGAGGTGGTTACCGTACCCGCCTTCTTGGAGTCGTAGACAAAGTAGGCCTGGACGTTGTTGTCGGTCTTCTCGCCGATGATCTTGATGGTGTTCTTGTTGGCGCCCACGGTGCCGTCCGAGGCCAGGCCATAGAACAGGGCCGAGTAGACCCCTTCCTTCCGGTTCTCATAGGCCGGGTCCCACGTCAGGCTGGTGCCGCAGACGTCGTCGTTGATCCCCACCACGAAGTGGTTCCTGGGCAGATCGTCCTTCAGGTTGTCGAACACCGCCTTGACCATGGCGGGCGTGAACTCCTTGGAGCCGAGACCGTAGCGTCCACCGACCACCTGGGGCTTGGCCGGGAAATTACCGGTAACCGCAGTCTGTGCCTCATTGAGGGCGCAGACCACGTCCAGGTAGAGGGGTTCGCCCAGGGAGCCCGGCTCCTTGGTCCGGTCAAGCACAGCGATCTTCTTCACGCTAGCCGGGAGGGCTTCGATAAACGCCTCGGCCGGGAACGGCCGGTAAAGGCGGATCTTGATCACACCCACCTTCTCACCCCGGGCCGTGCACGTTTCCACGGTCTCGTGGACCGTGTCCGCTCCCGAGCCCATAAGCACGATGACCCGCTCCGCATCAGGTGCGCCCACGTACTCAACCAGCCCGTAGCGGCGTCCGGTGATCTCCGCGAATCGGTCCATCTCACCCTGCACCACTGCCGGGGTGGCAAGGTAGAAACGGTTCACCGATTCCCTCCCCTGGAAGTAGACGTCCGGGTTCTGGGAGGTGCCGCGGATTACCGGGTGGTCCGGCGACAGGGCCCGGCGGCGGTGTTCGGCGATCAGGCCGTCGTCCAGCATGGCATGCATCTGATCGAAACTCAGTTCCTCCACCTTCTGCACCTCGTGGGAGGTCCGGAAACCGTCGAAGAAATGGAGAAACGGCACTCGGGAGCGGAGGGTGGCCGCCTGGGCGATGAGGGCGAAGTCCATGACCTCCTGGACGTTATTGGAGGCGAGCATGGCCCAGCCGGTGGAGCGGCAGGACATGACGTCCGAGTGGTCGCCGAAGATGGAAAGGGCCTGGGCCGCGATGGCGCGGGCCGAGACGTGGAATACGGTTGAAGTGAGTTCGCCCGCGATCTTGAACATGTTGGGGATCATCAGCAGGAGCCCCTGGCTGGCGGTGAAGGTAGTGGTAAGTGCGCCTGCCTGGAGGGCGCCGTGTACGGCACCGGCGGCACCGGCCTCCGATTGCATCTCGGTCACCAGGGGGACGGTCCCCCAGATGTTTTTTGCACCCTTGGCGCTCTTGATATCCGAGATCTCCCCCATGACCGAAGAAGGGGTAATGGGGTAGATGGCGATGACTTCGCTGGTGGCGTGGGCCACGTGGGCTGCGGCGGTATTTCCGTCAATTGTGGTCAGTCTTCGCGACATTGGTATTCCTCCTGATGATGAATTTTTGTATGATGACCACTGCACTATGGCTGGGTACCTTCGCTGGCAGGGCGGCAGCATTCCGGGTTGCTAAGCCTGCGGTAAAAGCCTTGACAAACCGCCCAGGAAATAGTACTTGGTATTCACGTAAAAATATTCGTATATTCTTGTTCGTACGTTAATGGAAACTGCTGGCTGTCGTCAAGTTATTTTTGCTGATTGCGAAAAAATTGTTGATCGCGAAAAGTGGGTGCAACTTCGCTGGACGACATGGTACACCAGTGTATGCGTTCCCTGCAGGCAGACCCGAAAACATTACCGGTTCCGGCGCACCCATGGCGTTACGTGCCAAACCCTGGCGGGGAATACTCTTTAAACGGCTTGTTTACTCTTGTCTGTGGAGGAATAGCTGAAAATGGATGAGTCTGTACGTCATCATGCTGCAGCCGAGTTGGTCCCCAAGCAGTGGACCTTTCTGAATAACCATGCCCACGTGCTGATCTGCCTGGCCCGTTATCCCGATGCGGTGTTGCGGGATGTGTCGCAATGGGTCGGCATCACTGAACGGGCAACCCAGAAAATCATCAAGGACCTGGTGGATTGCCAGATGCTGCAGCGCCATCGCGAAGGGCGCTGCAATCGCTATCGAATCAACTTCGCTCAGCCGTTGCGGCATCCGCTGGAACGAGATCACACCGTGGGCGATTTGCTGGCCATGTTTCTGACGTCGGAAGAAATGGAGTGAAACAGAGAGGGAGGGCATGGACGGTGAATCGTAACAGTCGGCGGTCCGGCACATTTCCCTTCCTTTTTTTGGTAGATCGTACAGGGCTGCCGCAAATTTTTTCTTGACAAAAAAAGTGCTGATCAATATATAGAACTAGAAAAGGGGAGTAGTTATCGGCCGGAGAAAAGGCCGACCCGGATTCCGTCAATACGGTCGAAAGACCCGGGACCGGGGCAGAATTCCTGTCAACAAGACCTTTATCCAGGCAGTCATGCCGGGGGTAAAGGTCTTTTTTATTACCTCCGGCACAACCAGGTTCCCCCGGGGAACCGATCACAGTCGTCGGAGGTAGTAACGATGAACAGAATCAAAACAACCCTGCTTCTTTCCCTCCTCACCGTCCTCATGGTGTTGATGGGCAGCGCCCTGGGCGGCAAGACCGGCATGGTCTTCGCCTTTCTTATGGCCTGCGCCATGAACTTCTTTTCCTACTGGTTTTCCGACAAGATCGTCCTGAAAATGTACGGCGCCCGGGAAATCGGCGAGCATGACCATCCCGCCTTCCATGGCATGGTCCGCCGCCTTGCCCTGCAGGCCGGTCTGCCCATGCCGCGGGTCTATATCATTCCCTCCGACAGCCCCAATGCCTTTGCCACCGGGCGAAACCCGGAGCACGCGGCGGTTGCAGCCACCGAGGGAATTATGCGCATCCTCACACCTGAAGAGCTGGAAGGCGTCATGGCCCATGAGCTGGCCCATGTGCGGAATCGGGACATCCTGGTGGGAACCATTGCCGCGACTCTGGCCGGTGCAGTCTCGATGGTCGGCAGCATGCTCCAGTGGGGTGCCCTGCTGGGCGCTGGCCGGAGCGACGATGAGGAGAGTGCGGGAGGCCTGGTCGGCTCCCTGGCCATGGCCATCATCGCACCCATTGCCGCCATGCTGATCCAGATGGCCGTGTCCCGCGCCCGGCGGTATCTTTCCGACGAGAGCGGAGAGCGGATCTGCGGTAACCCGCTGGCCCTGGCACATGCGC
>JAQUHN010000245.1 GCA_028683555.1 Geobacteraceae bacterium
AGAAGCTGACTACCAGAGGCCGATGGTTCCTTGCCGCGCGAGAATCGAACGGTTTTCCGAGATAATCGGGCAGGATAAAATCCGGCGCGCGCTCCCCGACCGTCAGGACCCGTTCCATGATGCCCGCGGCGCACAGCTCGTCGGTTGCACGATGCATGGTGGCGACGACCGTCCCGGAAACATTGAAGGGCGGTCCCCCTGCTTCAAAGTTTTTCCTGAAAGCGTCCAACTGATCTTGCAGTGACATGACAGAAACCTCCTTGCCGCTCGCTGTCAACAACTTCCCAAAGTTCATACCTGATAAGTGTACCATCGTTTCCGCCAGACGCTCCCGCCTCTTCGGGGAAACATCCCTGAAAAGCAGCGGACAGAGAAAAACCTGGTCGGCAAATTCCATCGCAACAATTATCGGCTATGCTGTATCTGTACAATGAATATAACAAACTTTTGCTGTGTATTTTGCTGATTTTCCTCATTCCGGCAGAAACAGGCTACACTTTCACCGGAATGGGTTTTGCTTACCGACAGATACACTCTATCAGTCGAAAAACGCGCCTACTGAAGAAAAGGAGATTTTTCATGACTACCTACGGTTTTCTCGGTCTCGGTATCATGGGCAACGCGATGGCGGCCAACCTGGTTAAGGCAGGCTTCGACGTCACCGTCTGGAACCGCACCCCCGCCAAATGCGCTCCGCTGCTAGCACTCGGGGCACGCCAGGGATTATCCCCCTGCGACGTTGTCGCCGCCTGCGACATCACTTTTGCGATGGTTTCCGATCCCACCGCCGCAAGGGAGATCTGTTTTGGCCCGGATGGGGTTCTGGCAGGCATCGGCGACAGTCGTGGCTACGTCGATATGTCGACTGTGGATGACGGCACCGCCCGCAGCATTATGCAGGCAGTGAGCGCACGCAATGGGCGTTTTCTCGAGGCCCCGGTTTCGGGAACCAAGAAGCCGGCCGAGGATGGCACGCTGATCATTCTCACCGCCGGCGATCAGAGCCTGTATGAGCAGGCCGCGGCCGCTTTCGAAAAAATGGGCAAGATGCACCTCTACCTGGGAGAAGTCGGCCAGGCCGCGCGCATGAAGCTGGTGGTCAACATGATCATGGGCGGCATGATGGCAGCTTTCTGCGAAGGAATGGCCCTTGGCACGAAAGGCGGGCTCGATGGCAGCCAGATCCTGGAGGTCATCGCTGCCGGAGCTATCGCCAGCCCGATGTTCAAAGGCAAAGGAGCCATGTTGCTGCAGGGGGAATTCCCCACCAGCTTCCCTCTGAAACACATGCAAAAGGATCTGCGTCTTGCCGTCAGTCTCGGCGAGGCATTGGCACAGCCGCTGCACTGCGCCGCGGCGGTCAATGAGATCTTCAAGCAGGCGTGCGCCGCAGGACACGCCGATGCCGATTTTTCAGCGGTATTCGAGGCCATCCGGTGAATTTTGTCCCGATCAATGCTCCGCGGCGAACCATGCGCATGATGCACGTGTAACGAGACACCTGTATAGAAAAACGTACGGTTACCCGGCGGCATCGCTGGCGCAGCCTTGAACCGGCAACTATCTACCAAACAAAACCCAAGTCAGACCGGCATGTTATAACGCAGCAATGCCAGTGCCAATACATATTGGCACTGGCATTGCTTTTATTCTCGTGGATTTCCGCACATCGACCCTTTAGACCGCGGGTCCGGCATAAACCTCCAACAACCGGGCAACTTTTCATTGCACGAATTCCGGCGGCTCCTCCTGCGGCAAAAGAAGGCCGCCGTCGGCACTACCACAAAAGGAGAAAGACGATGCCAAACAAACAGGTAACAATTATCGCGAAAGCCACGGCAAAACAGGGAAAACAGGACCAGGTAAAAAAAGAACTCTTAGCGCTGATCGATCCGACCCGTTCGGAAGCTGGATGCATTAACTACAGCCTCCATCAGGATTCCGACAATGATGCGGTCTTCATGTTCTATGAAAACTGGACCAGCAAGGAAGCCCTGGAACAACACCTGCAGACGCCCCATCTGCAAGGCCTGCTTGGCAAGGCCGATGAATTGTTGGCCGAGCCGCTCGAAGTCAAGTTCTACGAGATTCTGGCTTAGGATTATTGGGCAATAGAACAACTATTGCCCAGAAAAATGTTTAAAACCTGTAATCATCCAGCCGAATTTTCGCATCAATTTCCTAAGTCCGACAGGCTCTTGAGCGTTCAGACAGCTATAAACAGCCTAACTGAGTCAGCAAAGCCGACAGTACACACTGAAAATTCTTAACGTGCACTGTCGGCTTACTAAACAAGGAAAGTTGAGCTAACCAGGCGAACTATTAAGTGTATTGTACGCTTTCGAAAATCAACTAATCACCTACGACCTGTGAGTTTTTGTTAACTAGTTTCCATCCGGAATCTCCAGATGTAAAACTATTGGTTTTCAATTCTGAAATGATGGATTCTTTATCCTGGCAAGGAAGTCAAGAGATTGCGCAGAGACGTGCTACTGCACTACACAAATAAGACTGCTGATTGACGCAGTCAGGGCGAAAAAGGACAGTCTAAGGATAAAAACTGATTAAATCCCGACCAAATTACCCATTAATGCAAGCTTGCCACCCATTCCATTCAAATGTATCAAAACAAATTTATTACAGATTGAGCAGCTTGAGCTCCGAATTTGAGGCTAGTGGTTTCCAGTTGCTGTTTGCTCTGCAGCATCAACAGGTTAGCGGATTCCTCATTCAAGTCGACCAACGTTAAGTTCTCAGCACCTGTTTGCAGAATTTTAGAAAAATTAGACATAAAATCAAGTCTGATGGCAAGAATGTCACTGTTTACAGATAGTTGTTTGCTAGCAGTACGCAAGTTACTTGTAGCTGCCTGCAGCTGATTGAGAGATTTTTGAATATTGACTTCAAAATTCCATGAATTTTGAGGCGCTGTAATGGTCAAGTTTATCGTTCCATTAGTAACTTTAACACCTGATTGAGAAGCGGCTTGACCATAAATATCCTCTCCCCAAGCAACAATAGTGCCGTCGCTTTTTAAAGCGAGCGAATGATAATGTCCTGCTGAAATTGCTACAACATCAGTTAGTCCTTCCGGCACATCTGTTCGTCCTTGTAGGTTAATCCCCCAGGCAACAACAGTACCATCGTTCTTCAAGGCAATAGAATAGTCACCTCCAGCTGAAATTGCAACCACGTCAGTCAGTCCAGCCGGAACATTATTGGAACTATCTCCCCAAGACACAACTGTACCATCGCTTTTGAGGGCAAGAGAATGGTTGGAGCCAGCTGCAACTGCAACCACATCAGTTAATCCTGCCGGAACATTTGATTTGCCGTTACTATAATCCCCCCAAGCAACAACGGTACCATCGCTCTTAAGGGCAAGAGTATGATATTCCGCATCTATAGCGACCACATCAGTTAGTCCTTCAGGGACATCTAGACTTGATGGAAAAATATCACTTCCCCAAGCTACAACAGTGCCATCATATTTCAATGCAACTGAGAAATCTGCTCCAGAACCAATGGAAACAGCAACTACCCCTTTTAATCCTGCAGGGACGTCGTTAGCACTCTCTCCCCAAGCAACAACAGTACCATCACTCTTTAAAGCAAGAGAACGAGATGCGGAAGCTGCGACAGCAACCACATCAGTCAAGCCTTCAGGGACAGCAACTATATCAGAAGAGTTCATACCCCATCCAACAACTGTACCGTCATTCTTTATTGCAAGATTAGACCGACCTCCAGCGTCAATATTATACGCAATGCCAGATGTATAATCGTAGTTAATATCAGCGACATTATCAACACCAAGACCGGCAGTGGTTGCATCAAAACCATATATAGTTAGGGTTGATTCAGCAGATACCTCTGAAAAGTTGAGGGACTGTGACTGATTAAGTAGCAGGTTGGTTCCACGATAATCACTGTCTTTGGCAAGACTGTCAATTTGTGACAGGATTTCATCAAATTGGTCACCATAAGCTTCACGTTCCGCTTTGCTACTGGTTCCAAGGGCGGCTCTTGCCATAGATGTTGCGGTCTCAAGTAGTATAGCTATTGCACGAATGCCTTTGTCTGCAGCCCTGATTTTTTGAATAGCCTCGGTTACCGAATCCTTTCTTCCCTGTAGGTCTTTAGCACGTTGCAGGTGTGCTTGAGATGCAAAGAAGTTTGTGGGATTATCGAGGATATCGTTGACCTTGCGGCCGGTAGAGAGTCGTTTCTGTGTTCGGTTGATAAGTTTAGCTGTCCCTTGCAGCGTCAGCAAGGATATCCTCATTCCAGATGTCAGTGAAACGCGATTGGAAGTCATCAAATACCCCAAGTCAAATAAAGTAATTTTAGGCATATATCGGATTAGAATTGCACTCTTACGAAATAAAAAGTGACTTTTCCGACCGAATTCTTTCGTGCAGCTTTCTCAGCATCTTTCTTCGAGCGTGTAATTAAGCTCTTCACCGCGGAATCAAGTGCTTTTCAGCGGTCGTTCCAAGAGTGTCCCTCTAAGGTTTCACCGGGCAAAATAGATTTTTCTCTCATATAGAGTCCCGTCTCCTTTGTTCTGTGCCTCCTTGTTCTGTTGAAAACTGTTTATTTCTACCCCCGACTTCCAACATTCGTCGAAAAACTCGAAAGAGAATTTGCTGGCGAACAGGCCAGCATAGGAATCGACGTATGCCAGCAGCAGCATTCTTTTGATATATGCAGCGGTATTTTTTGGCCGTGGCATTCGTATCAAGCATACTCGTTCAGGAAGCTTCACCGCCGCCGACAAG